>PNOM01000021.1 GCA_013824835.1 Syntrophus sp. (in: bacteria)
GTCAGTGCCTTTGTGACAAGGAGAATATGGAACATGAAAAGAAAAAAGATGAATGCCGGCAGAATCTCAAGAAGTTCCTTTCTGATGGTGCTAATGATGTTTTTCATATCCTTCCCCTGTTATATTTTCCCGGACCATGGGCTTCCATACCTCCCGGAGGGGCGCTATTGGTTCGGCTGCACCTTTTACCGCAGCATTTTCCGGTCCTTCGCTTAAATCAACATTGTTCTTTTTCCCGATCCGCCTCTCTACATAAGCAGCGACCTGTTCGTTTGTCTGACCATCGAGAAACTCTACTTCAATGGCAGAATCCCCTACATAGGGTGAACTCTCTACCCCCCCTTGGTAACAGTGCTTGATGCAAGGTCTGCAAAAGTAGCATAGGGCGTTACAAGAACCACTACACCTGCAAGGGGTTTCGTAGCGACAATTTCGGTAATAGCGGTCCGGATGTGTAATACCCCGGAGCCCGGTTCGGTCACAATGGGATATGTATCGCCTGGGGTCTTCACGATTGTCTCATGGAAATAATCTGACAGCGCTTTTAATTGAGTGGGATCAATGCCTTTAAATTCAGCATCATCGCTATACCATATAGCAATCCTGTCCAGCAGGACTTTATCGTAGTTCTTTAAATTAAAATCATCTTTACGATGGAACTCTGCACCGCTCTTATCGGGAGAGGGTTTAAGGTGAGAATAATTACTTACAAAACTAAAGTATTTGTAATCTGACATGATTTTTACCCCGTAGCCCCCCAGGAGTCCTGAAGCTAATAGGAACATACAGATGTGGAGGAAGATCCGTTTTGACTGCATTGCACCCTCCTGTTCAGGGAGACGGTCAATAATCTCTGTATGCACTATAGGCACTTTTATTGCCTTTGTCACTGTCCGTTAAATATTTTGGCTATATTATTCCTTGACAATCTTGCCCCTTTTTTGTTCTACTAAATCAGCGTTTTTTATTCTGTTAGCCACCTGTTGTTAATATTTATAAGAGGAGCACTTGATGAAAAGGGTTGGGATTATCGGAACAGGTTCGTATCTTCCTGAAAAGATTCTGACAAATCTTGATATTGAAAAATTCCTTGATACTTCTGATGAATGGATTTACACAAGGACTGGTATCAGATCGAGGAGGGTTGCAGCCCCTGACGAGGTGACCTCTGACCTGTGTAAAGTGGCATGTGAGCGGGCTATGGAAATGGCCGGGGTGAAAGCAGATGATATTGATCTTATCATACTTGCAACGATAACGCCTGATACCCATTGCCCTGCAGGGGCAAACTGGCTTGAGGCAAAGCTGGGATGTGATAGAGCGGTTTCTTTTGACATAACCGCTGCATGCTCGGGGTTTATTTTCGCCCTCCACGTGGCAGACAGACTGATAAAGTCAGGATCAAACAAAATGGTCCTTGTTGTTGCAGGAGAGATAATGACAAGGGTAGTTAACTGGAAGGAAAGGGAGAGCTGTATTCTATGGGGTGATGGTGCAGGCGCCGCGGTTGTTACTGCAACCGATTCCGGGGCTGAAGTGCTTTCCACCCACATCAATACCGATGGGGCGAACGGAGATACCCTGCTTATGCCCGGAGGCGGTTCGAAGACGACCCCAATATCTTACGAGAGTGTTGATAAGGGCCTCCATTTCCTGAAGCTCATCGAAGGGAACAAATCTTTTAAGGTCGCGGTGAACAAATTTGCCGATGCCTGTGAAGAGGCACTTGCATATAACGGCTATACAATTGAGGACCCTGATGTGATCATTCCTCATCAGGCAAATATCAGGATTATCCAGGGAATGGCTAAAAAACTTAAGGTGCCCATGGAAAAGGTCTACCTGACCATCGAGAAATATGGTAATATATCCTCTGCTACTGTGCCCATAGCGCTGGATGAAGCGGTAAGGGACGGTACCATTACGAAAGACAAGCTTGTGCTTTTAACGGCATTTGGCGGCGGTCTCACGTGGGCCAGTTCTTTGATACGGTGGTAAACATATTAAACTTTGAGTGTCGGGTTGTTGTTTTTTTGAATTCATAAAGTTTTTAACTCATCACTTAACACCCAACACTGATTCTACCGGAGGGATGGCTGAGCGGCCGAAAGCGGCGGTCTTGAAAACCGTTGGGCGTGCAAGCGCCCCGTGGGTTCGAATCCTACTCCCTCCGCCATTTATATTCAATGATTTCAAGCATCTTGCCTTTTTTAATTGTGTCTTATTTGTGTTCTATTTGTCTTCTGAGGAACTCTTGATTTTCTTCAATTCAGTGACGTTGTTTTTCCGTTGAACTACATCAAGAAGGGTATCGCTAAAGGCGTGATAATAGTTGTCAGTTGATCTCTTGTCAGCATGTCTCATAAGCCTCTGAGCCGTGTATCCATCCGTCAAGGGGACAACCTGAGTGCAGAAGCTATGACGGGTTGCCTCATACGGCCTCACAGTGTTGCCGGTATATCTTACCCATATGTCATAAAGTGCCCTGTAAGTGAAGCCTTTCCCGTTGATCGGGTTAACGAATAGAAAGCCTAAAGAAAGCTTTCCTCTCATGTTACGGCGCACGATCTCTAAAGCTACATCATTCAAGGGAACAGGCAGCTTTGTATTTTCCTTTGTCGTTTCCCTGTATGTGTGGCCCGAAAGGGTTCGCTCTATCCACACTACTCTATTATCAGGGTCACATGATTGCATCAGAATAGCGCAACATTCCCCCGGTCTTACCCCTGTTTCCATCATGAAGGCGAAAGGGTCCCGGACATTCTCGGGCATAAGGTCAAGCAATTCATGTTGCTGATCTGATCGTATGGCCCGGCGCTGTCTTGAATTGTCGCCCTTAATGGTTGGGAATACGGGTACTTTGTCAATCCGTCCATTCTGATGTAGCCAATTGAAGAAGGCCCGTAGAGAGTTCAAGACGTTCTTACGTGACTTTATACCGGGAAGAATATCAAGGGTCCTCTTGAAGTCTGCAAGCATCTTGAGGTTGATTTCTGTTACGTCTATCCCATGGAAATAGGTGAAATAGGTGGCATTATATCCGCTGATGATTCGGAAGTATTCCGGCGATAGTTCCCCCGCCTTTGTCTCCTTTTCCTTGTCCTGGTAATAGTCCTCAATCTGATTCTCAAATTGTCTTTCTTTGATTTTGGTATCAAGGAAAAAGAGAGGGTCAAAAGGCACCCGATCATGGTTGTCCATGGCTGAATTGAGCTTAGATAAGGCCCGCCCCGCTTCCTGATAGGTGAATGTGTGGCCCCGCTCATCCCGTCGCCTGTTATACCTCTTGCCATGCCAGTAAAACCGTACATAGCCGGTAGTATTGCCACATTGACAGACGGGTGAGTCCATCTTTTTATGACACCTATTGCAAAGAATAACCCCTTTCATATCGTCAAAAGGATTATAGTTTGAGGTCAAGGGCAATGTCAACTGGGTTCCTTCTCCCTATTCAGAATCATTAAAAAAATACCTTACTCCCTTCCTTCTGTCTCAATACGCGCCTTTCTGACCAATAGCCTCTTCAAGGGCTTTTAAACGGGCCTCAAGATCTTCGCTTTCTCTGGTTCGGAAGAATAGCTCCAGGACCTTTTCACAGGCCCGGAGCTTGATATTGTCTTGTTCAGCATCCATAAGCCCGGTTAAACCGTCAACCGCATCCGACAAGGCTGATTTTAAACGGTCCATAGCTTCTGAAACAACCGCTGCTCTCTGCCGGTCTACTTCGGCCTTGAATCCGTCTATCTTTAGCCAGGTGAACCATGTTTGCTTTGTGATTTTGGCGAGCTTACACCCCTCTTCAATACTCTTTGCCACAAGAACCATGGGGATGGCCCGTTCCTGTTTTGCGGTTAAGGCCTTTACTGCTTTGGACGATTTCTGACGGATAGGGTAAATCATTCCTTTTTCTCCACGTTCGGCACGGCCCAACCTTCGGCCCTCATCTCTTCAATGACTGAATCAACAATGGATTGAATTTCATCATCAGTAATATGTTCTTTAATTACTGGTGGCGCCGACCGCCGCGCTGCCTCTTTAAAAAAGGCCCTCTCTTCCGGTGTGTACTTCCTGTGCTCCGGGTATCGTGGTTGAAAAGCTTCTTCAATTTTTCGAATACGGCGCTTAACCTCTCTGGTCATTTTGCCCCCTCTGTACCCTTTCTCTGGCTTCTCTGATCTTTTTGGCAAGCTTTGAATTGTCTGTAATCTCTCTGACGGGTATTTCCTCCCCCCGCTGCCGCCGTTCCCGTGCAAGCCTTATGCTTTCCGCAAGCCCGGTGCGCTCCCTGTCCCCTACCTGCAATTCAATTCTTTTAATGCGCTGGTCGATATTCATTTTAAACCCTCCTGTATTTTGTACACTCTTCCCCTGCTTATTGCCGATGATCGCAAAACGCCTATATTGCTATCCACATAGTCGTAGACTTTCGCCTGTTTCTTACCTGGTCCTGGACGTAGCACCCGGCCTATTACCTGTATGAGCTTGCCGCTAAATTTGATAGGCGTGGCGATAAAGGCCACTGACAAAGCCTTGCAGTCAAAGCCTTCACCTATAAGCTGTGTGGTTCCACATACGGCCCGAAGGGTACCGCTGTTCAGTCGGTCAACTATGACTTGCCTGTTTACTGTGGACACATCCCCAATTAATACCGCTGTTTCTATGCCTCTCTCCTGAAGGAGTCCAGCAAGAGCCCTGCAATGTTCTTTCCGATCTGAGAGAATGAGACAGGTTTCACCCTGTCTGTATTCCTTCTCAACATCCCGGACAATGAGCCTGTTCCTCTCTGTGTCCTCGGTAAGCTCCGTAATCATGCCGCTGTATTCCTCTGTAGGGTCAAGCCAAGTAGTGAAAGCGGTCTCTCTTTTAATTACCTCTAAGGGCACAAGGTCGCCGGATTGTATAAGGTCGCTCTTCTCTATCCTGTGAACCACATCGCCCAAATAGAAGTAAATCAACCGGGTTAATCCATCCCGCCTGTAGGGTGTAGCAGAAAGTCCCAAAATGTACTTTGCATCAAAGCCGGTTATTACCTCAAGAAAGGTGGTGCTTGGCGTGTGGTGACATTCATCAACGATCACCTGGCCGAAATGCTTATAGATATCATGCTTTTTTAGGCTTTGGACTGTTCCTATGGTGATCTTGCCTATATGCTGCTTACCGTTGCCTATCATGCCTATTTCCTTAACGGGAATATTGAGAAATGAAGCCGCCCGGTCTATCCATTGGGTAAGCAATTCCTTTGTGTGGACAATGACAAGTGTCGGTTGCTTTCTCGTTGCAATGATCGACAAGGCCAGTACCGTCTTGCCTGAACCTGTGGGAGCCGTAAGGGTTCCGTGATCTCGCTTAAGGATTGCCGCTTTTGCTTCTTCCTGTGCAGGGGTCAACGTGCCGGTAAAGGTGAAGCTGTGATCTGGAAGGGTTCGTCTGTTGTCGATAACCCTGTAGGGTAGGTCATACCGCTTCAAGATAGAGATTGCCTGTTTTGTAAACCCTCTCGGACATATAAGGCCCTCAGTGACCTTCTTATAAAAGGTAAGGGTGTCGTCAGTATTTCCATTCCATCGCCCCCGTTTTTCATTTTCAAGATACTTCGGATTATCCATAGTGAGGCGGTCGGTTATAATCCGGGCAACCTGTGACGGGATACCTCGAAAGGCGCAGAAGTGGTCAAGAGTTAAGGTAATCATGTTATTCCTCGATCTCGTCAATGAAGTCATTGTCATCATCATTGATATTTATTTCAGTTGATATTATTTCAGTGGTTGAGGTGGCAAGGTGGCTATAATGCCTATTATCAAGAGTTTCTGAACTGCCACCTGTTTTTCCTATGTGGCTATATGTGGCTGCATTGTGGCTGTTACCGCCACCTTCCGCCACTTCAATTATTTCAGTGGCAGTCAGTAGATTGCCCATTAATAGTGGTTTAGCCACTTCGCCACTTAAGCCACTTATTTGATAACGATTGAAAATATTTTCTATTTTGCTTCTGGTAAAAAGGTAATGGTGTTTTTTATTATCTTTCTTTCCCTCGTACCGGGTAAATAGAGCCAGTTTCTTAATGGCTTTCCCTGTCCATGTAACGTGACTTTTGACTTTCGCACCTTCCGGCAAGGGTATTTTGTCGGCTATTTCGGACACAGTGAAAACAGCCTCTTCCCTGTATCCCAACAGATCGCGTATAGCATCAAATAGAAGCTCTTCGCCTTCTGAAAGCCCTGCCTGTGTCTCTGTCATGCTTTCAAGGAAGAAAGCCTTTATGCTATTCCTTTCTACTGGCGGCACATTCTCAAGGGTAAGTATTGTGTCTATTGGTCGCCACAATTCCCGTACCCTTTGTGTCATGTCGGCCCCTGCTGTTTCATATATGGCTTTCACGTCCTGCCAGCGGGTAAGAGCAAGCCTATATAGCTTGTCTCTCAGTTTCCCCCATATTGGAAGAAATGCCTCCGGGTAGGGATATTCTCTTTCAGCCCGCACCATGTTGATCTCGATACATCTGTCTTTGAGGTCGGAATCTATTTCTTTTATGGATGCAAAGGCTTTTGGTGCATAGGTGCAGAATTCAACAACTTTTCTGCTCTTCTGTGTGATCTGGACAATGCGCCGTTTGCCGCCTTCCGGGGTGTATGAATCCGCAAGAATCCCCAAAATATCAACGTTGTTTTTGTCTGACAGTGATTCTGCCTGATCCATAAGAAGGGTAGCCCGTACCCCGTCTATTGAGTCAGACATTGAAGCAACAGAAATACCCCTTGTTTTAAAGGCATTGAAGCAAAGCCTCATGAGAATATCAAGGCCCCTGCTTTTTCCACATTGTTTCTTTCCATAGAAGAACAGAAAAGGGAAAGCATGAAAACACCTGTGGAAATAGGTGGCAATAATCCAAGAAGAAATTAACCCGTATATGGCATCATTCGGAAATTCAATATATCCCTGAAGGGTCTGTTTTATCTCGTGATATAACCCCGTAGGTGAAACAGGGTTCTGTTGAAACTTCTGTATTCCTGTCTTGCTCCATCGGTCTGCAAGGTCGCATAGAATGCGTTCTCGCATGTCGAAGATGATCTTTTCTTCTCCGATCTTGCATACAGGCCCAGGGGCAAGGATTATCCCCCCAGGATGAGAAATGATAAAAATATCCCTTGTCGCGGGTGCATCGGCAATAATAACGGTTTCCTTGAATCCCAGACTTAAAAAAAGATGGTTCACCTCATACGAGGGGTGAGCTATGACAATTCCATCTGTCATTTCTTCTGGTGCTGCTTTGGGTGCATACTTCTCCAGCTTCTTTCTGATAGTGCGCTGTTGTATACCGGTGGCCTTTGACAACTTTGTCGTCAATGAGTCATGTTCAAGTTCATCAGGCAGTAAGGCAATACGCTTTATGATCTTGTGAATATCGTCAATCCCGGTATCCTTCTTGAGCCCGGCTATATCTGCTTCAACTGTCTGGTATGTGTCGCCGCTCTGATCATCAGTTGCCATAACCTGATTTTCAAATCCTTGCAGTCCGTCTGTATTCTCAACCATTCTAAAGCTCCCCATTAACGGACCTTCCTTCCAGTGACAACCATAAGAGCCGCTGATATTTTTCTTTCTCTTCTCTGAGGTGCCCTGGTAGCCTCGATAAGCGAGCCGGATTAGAGCAAGCTCCATCAACACCCATAGGGGTTAGGATTCGGTCATAGAGCCGCTGCTTGATGTGGGTCTGCCAATCCTCCGCTGTCTCAACCTTTGCCAGTTTTTGAATGTCAAGCCATGCGTGAATTGACTTCCCCGCTGAATCTATCAAGGCGACTATAGGCAGGTTTACTGCGCCCCAAAAGCGTATTTGTTTTTCGCGGGTAAGGTTGTCAAACTCAACAAGGCAATAGCGGTATGCCTTAACATTTCCGTCGCCTCGAAAGGTTTCTCCATCGCCGCTTTTCTTAGGTGCCGGGGTGCCCGTCAAGGGATTGAGAATAATATGAGGTGCAGTTTTTCTGTTGTTCTCGAAATAAGTAATCCAGTCTTCAGTGGTTCGGATCGTCCTTCCCATGATCCCGGCCTCATGTCGTTCACCTATCCATAAAAGTGCATCAATGGGAAACAGGGTTTTGAGAAACAGAATAGAGTTCTTTTCTGTTTCCTCGTGTAGCCGGATCGGTGAGAGTTCGCATAAATCGGCCTCGTTACTTATCTTCCCTTGCTCTATGATCCCCTGTAGAGAAGCCTTCCCGTTATTGATAATTGGCTTGGGTTTTGGTGCTGGTGTAAAACGTCCGCTGTTGTGGTCGCTCAAAGCCTTATTGATAGCGTCTTGTATCTCCCTGTCTGATACACGCCTTTTCCCTTGTGGGGTCATTGCCCTGATATCTTCAAAGATTTGGCTACCATCAAGACCGGCAATTACTCCCAGATTTGCCACGCTTAAAAGGGCAGTATGACAGCCGTTCCCGCCTGGCGGTGGGATATGGGCAAGGGCATCGTTATATTTAGTAAGTTCTCTCATATCCGTTGCCCCTTCCTCTTCGCCCGTTTCCGTCTCTCAAATCCAGCATTTTTCCCCTGATTCTCCGTTGAATTCCCATAAATTCGTTAAGGTCAACCTTTGGCCCGGTCTGTAGTTCCCCCAGAAGCCTGTAAACTTCATTTGTTGCCGGTACGTATCCGACTACTTTCCCGGTAGATGTTCGCTCCAATTCAACCGGAATGCCGTGCATTTCCAGCCAGGGAGCTGCGCCGGTAAGGTCTGTTAATGTGATTCGTTCTTGATAAGTGGGATTGTCCATAAGCCCTTTCCTCCTTTGTGCGTCAATGCTTTGTTAAAATTAAATTTTAGAGTAAGGGTGCAACTACTTCATTTTTTGATTTTGTCAATTGCGATGTTACTTGACAGAACGGTTGAGGGTACTGAGACTGGCTGACACGGCGTTTTCTAAAATAGCGTCCGCATAATCCCGCGGATGTAAGATCAGATATTTCAATTCTTTCGTGGACAGGATAACAATTCTCGGTTCGTGAATGCTGCCCCAATTCATCAGGGAATCATAATCGTCCTTCCATGTTTCATCGAGTGCGCTCTCGGTGCTGTAATCTGTTCCAAGGGTGTCCAGCACTTTCTTACACTTCGTAGTCGTGTGGTCGGCTAATATCTTTAGGAGCTCCCTTGCAGCCTCAGTACCTTGTGGAAGCCCTTTTTTTCCACCGCGGTGTTTTGGCACAAGGTTTTGAATAAACATTTTCTTAATGTCTTCTCTTGTTTCTTTCATGTAAGGCGGAATAACCCCGGTTTTGGCTGCCCACAAGAGCATGACGAAACGGCGAAGCGTCTCGTCGTTGTATAGTAAGCGGTCTGGGTTTTCCGCAATACTTCTCAAGAAAGCCGCGTGGTCAATGGCAATAACAGGAATTTCACGCCCGGTTGAGTTATCAGGTACAGTCTTTAAAAACCTGAAGTACAGGTCGTCGGGCTCGTTTTGAGTACCTTGCCTTGTCTTGACTGCGTAAAGAGTCAGTCCCCGAAGTATACTCTCAAAAGTAGCGTGCTCATAGAAGATACCCCAAGGGTCTGAAGCCTCCCCCCGCTTTTCGACATGAGGGATTTGCATCCCTTTGCCCGGTTCAATCCGCTCGCAAGTTATATCAATCTTTAAACCTGTGGTATAGGTGGCAAGATAACGGATATTGGTATCTCTGTTGTGGTCAAAGAAATTGAAGGTAAAGCCTTTATCCATTCCCCTTTACCGCTCCCTTGGAAATTCCCTATTCATTCAGGAGAAAGCCTGGTTGGGTTCCGGGCTATTCGGTGATTGGCCTATCTCCTGTGTGATTCTATCCTATTGCATCAACCTTGACAATCCTCTTTTTCAGCAAGCTACCGCCATGCATGATATTTTGCCTTTATTCGATTGTCCCCCCCCCTTGGTGTTACTCTTGCTTCAAGTAGTCCTGTGTCCTGTTATGTTCCGTCTCGGTCATATGTTCATAAAGCTTTTTTAATCTCTTCATCTCCGGTTCCTGTAAAATGTTCTTTCTGTCAAGCACTGTGCGGTGATTGACAATATTTGCAATCTTGCCCATTTATGCCGCCTTTTTGAGGATGTTTGATACCGTTTGAGGATGCCACGATTTACCCGTTGCCTTGTGGCCCTCTCTGGTAAGTTTCTCGCATATTGACCGAAGCGTGTAGCCCTTGCCCTTGAGGTCTTTGATAAGCCTTATTGCTTCCTGCTCTGTCTGATTCTGCAGAAGGGTTTTTCCGTCTTCCCCCAGGGTCCAGCCATAGGGTATTTGTCCGGCCCGCTCGCCTTTATCAATCTTGTGTTGCAGGGCGTCATGGGTTCTTTCACTTATGGTGTCCCGTTCCCATTGATTCATTGATGCCATGATATTCAGGAAGAACTTACCCATAGCACTTTTCGTGTCAATCCGCTCTGTTATGCTGTGGAAAGCTACAGACTTCTTCTCTATGAGGTCCATGAGGGTTAGGGTATCCTTTACCCTTCGGGAAAGCCGGTCAAGCTTGTAGACAACCACAGCGTCAATCTGACGGGCCTTGACTTTACCAAGCAAGGATTGAATGCCTTCACGGTTAAGGTCTTTACCGCTTTTCCCGGCATCCTCAATGATCTCCACAAGGTCAAGGTCATTCAGTTCACAGTAGGCGGTAATTTTGGCTTTCTGATTGTCAAGGCTGATTCCTTCGCGGGCTTGTTCGTCTGTGGAAACCCTTGTATATCCGATGGCTCTCATTGTCCGTGCTCCTTTCTCCGTTGGTATATAATTTCAGTTGATTACAATAGATTACATATAGTTAATATTGATGTCAAGTGAAATCAATTGAAATCTTGACAACTATATTGAAATCTATTATTATTGATAGATGGTAGACGAAAACTTCCTTAAATTAAAAGATGTCGCTGAAAAACTCGGAGTTTCAAAGGTTACACTTTGGAGATGGATTAGAGACGGAAAACTATCTGCTGTCAAGCTATCACAGAGAACCGTTTATGTCCGCAAAGAAGAATTGGATAGATTTATCCAAGAATCTGAGAAATAGCAAAGATTAATCCTGCTCACAAGCCCAGGGGATAGGGTTAAACCGATAAGGCCGATCAAGTCCCCCTTCGTTGGCCTTCCCCTCTTTTTATATCATGCCGATTATCATTCATGATTGACGAAATCCGGTCCAGGTGCTATGCTTTCTTTAAGGCTGGGAAGCGTCTTGGACGTTTGAGGGAGTACCTCCTTTTGAGGTGCATTGCTCGTCCCGGCCTTCTTTGCTTTGGCCTAAGATTGCGCTAAGAGCTCCTGAGTTGGAACGGAGGGTCTGCGCCACTTCCCAAAGCAATTTCTTTTGTTGAAATAGTCTGATCTCACAATATACAACATAAAGATAGGTTATAATATCGTTACCGCTGAAACGACTATTTCAGCCACCTCCCGTCGCATAAAGTGAAATCAATGCAGATTTATCTTGAATAAAGCAACAAAAGGCGGATAATTGAAGTAATTACCCACAGGGGGTATGAAAGCGATTGTGCTTAAGGGCGTAAAAGACAGGATCATATTCTTCAGGATTACGAAAAGAATGAGGGATTTATATGGTGTTCAGTAGCCCGGATAAGGAAATCGTCCATTACGAACGACGGCTGAAAAGATGGGACGCAACTCTTGTGATTTCCATAATACTTGCGGGATGTTTTTATATAAATGGTCTTGATCATCTAATTAAAACGGGTCACGGATGGACTGTTTTGCTATGTCACATTTTCATTGGAATAGCTATATGGGCGTATGTGACGGACAAGGACTATCGGGCTACCATTAGAAACATTAAAAGGCGGAACAACATTAATGATGACGACTAACTCGAAGGGGGGATAATGCTCAAAAAACTTATATCATTCACATGCTGCATGTTTCTTTTCGTAGGTTGCGCCAGCCAATCGGTAAAAATTATAAGCAACCCTCCTGGTGCCAGGCTTTTGCTTGATGGAGTATATAAAGGGGATACGCCAATAGAGGTAACTATGCGTAACAGCACATTTAAACGGCCATCAATACAATTAAGCAAGGAGGGATATGAGACCCTTACCACCCACGCACAATATAAGCCATACGTCCCGGCAATAGTGCTCAATGTTCTTTTTTTCACCCCTCTGCTTCTTGTTAATTCTGCATGTCCAGAAAATGAATATACTTATAACTTGGTGAAGTCAGGCCAATTATCTTCAACAGCCACATCAAGCCAACCATCGACCGCGCCCCTCTCGTCCCCTCCGTCAAAAATAGACAATTCCCCCAAATCAAAATGCGCCACCTCCTACCCACGAGACTTCGCCCTTCAAGCCGATTGCGTCAATCCCCCCAACTGGAAGGAGATAAAACAGAAGATCAGGACAAAGTGTGCCGGGGATTACCCGAATGATTTTGTAAAACAGGCTGATTGTGTGCGCACGAATGGAGAGGCGGCGGGGTGGCTGGAACTGAATAAGTAGTGAGATAAAGAATAAAGCGGGGGGGGTCAGACTGCACGGAAGGACATGGACCTATACTTTTGTACTCCTTGATTTTGCCGTGCATTGTGGGGGCGTTTTGTGTGTTGTGTCTTATTTGTGTTCAGTACACTATGCAGAACCCTATATTTATTGAGTCCTGGTATGTTCGAATCCTACTCCCTCCGCCATTATAAATCATGTAAAAGCCCTGAAAGGCCAGAGTTTTGGCTTGCCAAATCCCGGATTCTATTCGCTGATTGCCCCTTGGAGCGTCACCTCACCGGCCCTTCCTTCCATGTGACCGTAAGAGATTCCGCAAAAGGGCGTCTCTGCCTTATCTTTACTGTGAATAGCAATATCGATGAGTCTTCTGAATGTATAGCCTTCGGACAGGGTACGCTGGATCAGCGCATCAAGAAAGCCTGTCCATTTGTTTCCCTCAAGCTGTGTATGGATAGTCAGTATGTTCACCCCTTCCTCCAGCAGATTGAAGTAGTATTCCGCGAGAGAGGCCGGGTCTGTGCCGACGACACCTACTACCTCGTCAAGGGTGGGGAGTGTGGTAGGAACCTGAAGCACTTTGAAGCGTGTGCCTTCCATGACAGGAAAGAAAGGCTGCCGGCCCCTTGTATCGCTCGTATAGGCAAAACCATGAGACTCAAAGAATGCCAATGCATGGCGATTTATCATCCAGCCCGGCGCGGCAAAGGAGAGAGGGGCGGTTCCGAGGACTGCCCGGTACGTATCTATTGCCTTTCCAAGTATGCTTTCTGTCTTTTCCTTGTTGAGGTGTTTTATGTGATCATGCCAGTAGACGTGGTCAAGACCATGAATCCCTGCCTCGTGCCCTTCCTGCACGATCACCCGGAGAAGATCCTTGTTTTTTCCGGCTATTTCAGGACCAGGGAGGAGAATGCCGTACATAAGGGTTTTAAGGCCCCAGGTGTCAAGGATGCCTATTCGTCCCTGGTTTTTTAAAAAGCCTTTTCTGGTGAATACGCGTTTCACCGTCCACCCGGTGTCATCCTTTCCCATAGGCACAAAGAAACTTGCATTAATGTTGTATTTCCTGAAAAGGGAAAGCAGGACGGGTGTGCCCTGTCTCATACCCACATGGGAGTCCACGTCCACCTTGATGCCGATTACTCTATTCAGGTGATCCCCCCTTCCCGATGCGGACGCGCGTCATACGGAGTTGTATTCAAAAGCACATCGAGGCGACGACAAGGAGCCGACGCAGGTGTACTTTTGCAGTACATCGAGGAGCGCGACGAGGAGGCAACAAAGAGGGGCGAATGAAGACAACTCCGTATCAGCAGCCCGTTTTCAGATTTGATTCAAGGTAGTACTCAAGGGTCCTCTTAAGGGCTGTATCAAGATCCACCTGTGGTTCCCATCCGATGAGATCCTTTGCCTTCTTGATGGAAGGTACCCTGCGGTCGATATCCTGGTAGCCCTCGCCATAAAACTCCCTGGAAAAGACTTCGATGATCTCGGAATGCTTTGTGTAATGACGGGTGCTCGGATGATTCACGAACAGGGTTTTCAGTTTCTCGGCAAGTTCCCTGACGGTAGCCTCATTATTCGGATTGCCGATATTAAATATCTGACCGTTGCATTTGCCGTCCTCATTTTCGATAATCTTTATAAGGCAGGCGATCCCGTCATCTATATAGGTGAAGCATCTTTTCTGGGTGCCGCCGTCAACGAGGCGGATAGGTTCGCTCAAAAAGAGATTGCTGATAAACTGGGTAACAACCCTGGAGCTTCCTTCCTTTTCAGGGTCTGTGGTCAGTTCGTCAAGCTTTGGTCCTACCCAGTTGAAGGGCCTGAAGAGGGTAAATCTGAGGCCTCTCTGGAATCCATATGCCCAGATTACCCGGTCAAGAAGCTGCTTAGAAGAGCTGTATATCCACCTCTGTTTGTTTATGGGGCCGGTTACAAGAGGACTCTCATCCTCGTTGAATTCACTGTCCGGGCACATGCCATAGACCTCGGAAGTAGAAGGAAAGAGGAGCCTTTTTTCATATTTAACACATAATCTGACGATATTCAGGTTCTGCTCAAAGTCAAGCTCAAACACCCTGAGAGGTTCCTTTACATACGTAGCCGGGGTGGCAATAGCAACAAGGGGCATAATGACATCGCATTTTTTCACGTTGTATTCGATCCACTCCCTGTTGATGGATATATCACCTTCCACGAAATGGAAACGGTCATTCCCGAGACATGTATCAAGCTTGTCATTCCGGATATCCATACCGTATATTTCCCAGTCTTTTTCCTGCAGGATACGGGCAGTGAGACTGTTTCCTATGAATCCGTTGACCCCGAGTATAAGTATCTTCAACTGTTACCTCCCAGTATTTTGTTTTTTAATGTATTGAGGGCGGCAAATGCCGCTGCCTCCATCTCCTGAGCTCCTTCCTGCTGCACGGAGACCAGCTTGAGTGTCTTGTTGCCGGTATGCACCAGAACAGGTTCAACAGAAAAGACGCATCCCTTCTGCGTATCCGGACCGGCAGAAACCCCTTGTTCAACCTCGGCCCACCAGACAAAGAGCTTCTTCCCGTCGAGATATGTGAATGCGCCTGGATAGGGATGGGTTACGGCCCGTATAAGATTATATATCGACAGGGCATCCTTTTCCCAGGATATAAGACCGTCTTCCGGTTTTCTTCCTCCGTAGTATGAGGACGGGCCGAGGCCTGCCTGTGTTATGGGGGTGAATGTTCGATTCTTAAGGGCAGGAAGAATTTCCCTCATAATGGGTCTTGCCTCGCCTATCATCTTCAGAAAAAGGGTATGGGCAGTATCATTAATGGCAATGTCTACGGCCCTCTGGGCGATGATGTCCCCTGTATCCGGCTTTTCTTCCATATAATGAAGGGTGAGGCCCGTTTTTGTTTCTCCTTCCACCAGAACCCAGTTAACGGGGCTCCTCCCTCTGAATCGCGGGAGAAGAGAGCCGTGGAGATTGAAGGCCCCTGCGGAAGGGATGTCAAGAATCCTTTTCGGGATCATATTTCTGTAGTAAAAAGAAAAGATAAAATCCGGGGCTGCTTTCTTAATAAGGTCTGTCCAGCAGGGATCTTTCAAATTCTCCGGTGTGTAGACGGGAATCCCCTGTTTTTCCGCCAAAGGTGCAGGGGTTTTAAACCATATCTTTTCATGGGGGTCGTCCTTGTGGGTAAAGAGGCAGGTCACCTCCACCCCAAAGGCAATAAGTTCGTCGAGACAGGCATGGCCGATCTCATGATAGGCGAATACGACGGCTTTCACGTCAGCTCCTTCTTGATGATAAACCTCGGACGCCTCCTCACTTCCTGGAATATCCGGCCTATATACTCACCGATGATGCCGAGGGCAAATATCTGGATGCCGATAAAGAAGAAAAGTATGCCGAAGAGGGTAAAGGTTCCCTCGACCTCAGGACCGACGATAAACCTTCGTGCAATAAGGAAGAGGGCGAACAAAAGGCCGAGAATTGCGATGATTATTCCGAGTACGCCGATAAACTGGATGGGCAGGAGTGAAAAGTTGGTCATAAGATCGAAATTGAGTCTGAGAAGCTTGAAGGGGCTGTATTTTGAGGTGCCCCTTTTTCTCTCTTCATGTTCCACTTCTATCTCCACTATCTTCTTGGCAAAGGTATTTGCAAGGGCGGGGATAAAGCTTGAAGACTCGGGACACATATTGATGTAATCGATGATATTCCTCTTGTATGCCCGGAGCATACACCCGTAATCCCTGAGCTTTACGCCCACAAGCCTGGAGGTGATCTTGTTTACAATATAGGATGGAAGCGTTCGCAGGATAGAGTCTTTACGGTTTTTTCGATAGGTGCCGACTACCTCATATCCCTCCTCCATGGCCTTTACAAGCTTCGGAATTTCTTCCGGAGGGTTCTGGAGATCGGCATCTATGGTGATTATGATCTCGCCCTTTGAGGCCTCAAAGCCTGCAAAGAGGGCCATGTGCTGGCCGTAGTTCCTGTTAAATTCCAGTACTCTCACCGTGTCATATTGTCTATGAAAACCTTCGAGTATGATCTGGGTCCTGTCAGTGCTTCCGTCGTTAATGTAGATGATCTCGTAGGATTTTCCTATTCCCTGAAGGGTATTGTGAAGCCTCGCCTGTAACTCTTCCAGGGATTCCTGCTCATTTAAAACAGGGATCAAAACAGAGACATAAGGTCTATCTTCCATTGTTCCTCACATAGAAGGTATAGTATTCTTTTTCGTACCGTGATTTTCCCACAGATTTATATTCTGTTTCCAGTACTTTTCTCATCGGTGCCGGTGCCTGTGCGTCTTCAATAACGAGAAGTATATCACGTTTGTCCTCTTTTATCTGGTTTATGTCAAAAAAAGTCTGTATTGGTGTGCCGACATAATATATGAAACCTGCGGAGCTGAAACCATAGGTATAGATCGCGGCATTTTTTTTAAGATCCTTCAGGTGATCTGTGATCAGCCGGGGAGACTTGTATTGTCTGTCCATGAGGGGCATGTAATAGTCATTATAGAAGAAGCCTGCTATGGTCAGATAGAGAAAGAGGGACAGAATGGCGCCTTTGCCCGATTTCTGTACAAGCATATAAAAGAAAATTGCCCCGATAATGAAGAGTATCCCTATGTAGAAATAGAGTGAGGATGGCCCTTCCCTGAAGGCTTTTATAGTAGTGTTTGAGGAGGTAAAAAGGACAATTACGGCAGTGAGTGGAAGCAGAGATAAAATGCCGGCGAAGAGCTTGAAAAGAAGGCCTGTAGTAAAGCGGCTGACAAGAGATGGCCAGTTATCCCTCAAATAGAATCCGCAGAGGAGCGCGCAGGCAGGATAGCAGGAAAGGAGATAAATGGCCCGCTTACTCGTGGATATCTCAAAGAAGAGAAAGGTGAAGACAAACCATACGAGGGGCAGCCAGTATTTTTTCTTCCACCCATGATAGAGGGCGAAGGGTAGAATCAGACTCCAGGGAAGAAAATTAAAGAAGAGTTTATGAAAATAATAGAAGAGGGACTCTACGTGATCGAAGGCATTCACAAACCGGGTAACATTCTGCCGGAAGAGGAATTCCTTTATGTAGGCTTCCCCTGCTGCAACAAACCAAATGGCAGCAACGGCCATTGCAAGAAGAGAGCCGATAACAAGGGGCAGGATAAACCTTTTTGTTTTTTTCTCAACGATCGTATAAATGAATATGGTGCATACGGGAATAAGAAGGCCTGCAGGACCCTTTGTAAGGATGGCGAGGGCTCCGGGGAGGAAAGAGAGGGCAAAAAGCCACCTTTTGTCTCTCCTTATAGCGAGGTAGGCGCAAAATATGGTGAGGCCTATAAAAAAGGCGAAGGTCATGTCCATTACCGCTTCCCGCCCGTTCGAGAGAAACTGGTAGTTTGTGGCAAGCATTACGGCGCTTATAAAACCTGCTCCGGGGCTTACAAGGAGGCTCCCCAGGGCATAGGTGACAAGGACGAGGAGTGTTGCGGCAATTGCTGAGGGCACCCTGGAGGCAAACTCATCAATTGCGCCCCGTGTTTTTGACGCTGCAATGATCATCCATGAGTAAAGAGGCGGTTTTTCAAGATATGGTTTGCCGTTCAGATAGGGACGGATGTAATCATTCCGTTCCGCCATTTCTTTTGCCATGATGGCTTGTCTCGGCTCGTCAGGGTCCCAGAGGGCAATTCCACCGAGATTATTGAAGAATAAGATAAATGAGAGGCATATAAGGGCAAATATTTTCATAGGTTATTATGTCACCGGCGCTGGCGCGGGTTATATGCAATGCATCTGATGGAGGACCCGTACCCGAAACCCATAGGTTTATTTAAACAGCCACTACTTTCAGCAAATTTTATATTCTAATATGCGACATTTTTCAATAAAACTTTTTTCCGTCAGATAATAATAGTAGATATCAGTTGTTATTTCAATACATTATTCATGGTGCTATATATAACCGCCAGAACATCAACTTGGTCTGATTTGATGTAGTAAATAATACGGTATGGGCCTTCATTCAATCGGTTCCTCGAAGCTTTGCTTCGGGGTAACCATATTCCCTCGCCCCTCGTGGGAGAGGGCAGGGTGAGGGGGAATAATCATGATTCCCATTCTGCTGATACCTCGTAGCTCTGCTGCGGGGTAGTTCATTCACTTCCCGAATCTGGTTGAAATCATATTCAGGCACCCTGCGGCCTGAGGGCGGATATTTCGGCAATCTGCTGGGATCGCCGGATAATGCGATCGATCATGTGTTTGGCATACTCCGGGGAATTCTGCGCAATATAGTCGAAGATGGCATCGAGATGTCCTTCAGCAGTATTTGTCCAGTGAAAATGTCCGATAAAGAATTGGACGAATGAGGTGGAACTTTTTTGGCCTCTACGCTGTCTAACAGATATCAAATAAAGAGGAGGAAAAGAAAAATGATAAAGGCTGTCGGTTTGATCGCTGTTTTTACACTGATGTTTTCTATCAATATCTGCTCTGTTGCGGATACGGGGAAGACAAAAGAGGCGGATAAAAATAGTTCAAGACGTTTTAATGAAGCGGTAACTCCACCTGTATACCATCCAAGCAATTATAATGTGGGTACGTCATCGACAACCACGGCTACACAGGATCGTGTAAACAGTTCTCCCAAATACAAGGTGCCGAACATCAACAGAAAAGGGTCCTATGGGCAGGCAAAGTGATAATGTTTGCTTTTTAGAGATAAATCAAAATCAGGAGGATTAGATGAAAAAGGCAATGGTAAAGAAGGTTCTGGTATTGGCAGCACTCGTTATGTTTGTATGCGTGGGCAGTACTTCCTATGCAGCTGATACCAAGGCTGCTCCAAAAAAAGAGAAAGGGGTTGCCCTGCAGCAGCTTGAGGGTGCGGCAGGCAAGAAGATTGAAGATGTCAAGGTTCCGGAAGTGCCTAAGCCAACCCAGGTAAACAAGAAATGAATCACCCCGCAGTGGGTTGCGGGGCAATGAACTACCCCACAGCAAGCCACGGGACAACAAAAGCGTGACAACACCATGCAACGAATCACCCATCACTAAGTTGCGGGGCAACCGTCTCGAAACAGGCTTCCGGGTATTGACACGCGGGTCAATACCCGGACTATTTGTAAATTGCAGCAAGGAAGCAGTTGTGGTAAAGTTGTACCTATTAAAACAAAGGAAGAATACACACAGAAATGCACCGACGAGAGGATAAGTAAATGAAAGACAATCAACGCAATTTTATGGCCCTTCTTTTTTTGATGTTGGTGCTTTTTATGCCAAGCAGGTTATGGGCGTTAGATCTTCTTCCTCCCCCTGATTTTCCTCTTTTGGAAGCTGTGAAAAAGGGCAATATTGAAGAGGTAAAATCAATTCTTGGAGCCCGGGGAACCAAACCCCCTTTAATTTCATCCAACGATGAGATTAAAAGAAGAGGGATGTCCGGAGATACCCCGTTATCATTAGCTGCAAAGTACGGGAACCTTGAAATCGTTACAATGCTCGTTGAACATGGCGCGGAGATAGACGGAGGCCGTGAAAACACCGGCAGGACACCTCTAATGGAAGCATCAGGGCAGGGGCATGTTGAGGTTGTGAAGTACCTTATTTCAAAAGGCGCTGATGTGAACGCCGGAAACAGCGGCGTCACCCCCTTACTTGAAGCATGTAGAAATGTTTTGATTCCATATGGCCCTCAGGGGGACAAGAAAAAAACGATTGATGTTCTCCTGGAAAAGGGCGCTGAAGTGAATGTACAGGATGAATCGTGGATGAAGACCGGCAGGACACCCCTCATGTACGCTGTTTTGCAGGGGGACGCGGTGTTGGTCCAGACATTGCTTTCAAAAGGCGCGAGACTGGATTTAAAAAATAAAGATGGAGATACTGCTTTGTCTTTAGCCAAAAAAGAGGGCCTTGAATATATTGCTCAGTTGCTTGAAAAGGCAGGAAAGGGCAGGAATGAATCATCACGACCAGCCAGTCCTTCCCTCCACCCACTGCTTAATGCTGCCAAAGAAGGCAATTACGGCAAGGTAAATACCTTACTCTCAGAAGGGGCGGATGTGAATGTAAGGGCACCAAGCGGCAGCGCTCCTCTGATGTATGGGGCGGACAGTAACAGGCTCGATATTGTCAGGCTGCTTCTTGATAAAGGGGCTGATGTAAATGCGAAAAATGGTACCAATAATACTGCTTTGATATATGCCTCTATCAAGGGGAATACAGAAATTGTAAAAGAGCTTCTGGAAAAAAAGGCCGATGTCAATGTTAAGAATATGAGCGGAGGAGATGCCCTTATATACGCGGTACTGGAAAAAAGGACGGAGGTTGTACGGGTCCTGCTCAAAAATAGGGCAAAGGTGGACGAAAAATATGACAGCGGAAAGACGGCATTAATAATGGCGGTTGAGAACGGAGTATTTGATATCGCCCGATTACTGCTGGACAATGGAGCAGTTGCAAACGCCCTGGACCTGGATATGAAAACACCGTTGATCTATGCCAGCGAAAAAGGGGATATTGATATCGTGAAGGCTCTGGTTGGAAAAGGCGCTGATGTAAACGCCAAATCTAAATATGGAGATACGGCGCTGGATAAGGCGATTTCACAAAAGCACGTTGAAGTGGCGCGGTTTCTGATTAACAGCGGGGCTGACATAAAATCATCCAGCCCATTGATTTCTGCTGTCACTGTTGACAGCAGAAAAATTGTAGAAATATTACTGGAAAAAGGCGCTGACATCAATAAAAGGGGATGGGAAGGAAAGACTCCCCTTATGTATGCCGCTGCTGGTGAATTTAATATGGTGAAATATCTTGTTGAAAAAGGCGCTGACGTCAATATCAGGGATAATGAAGATAAAACAGCCCTGATGGCGGCAGTGGAGTCCTTTAACAAATCAAATATTTCTTCAATAAGATTTCTCATTGAAAAAGGCGCGGATTGTAACGGGACAAACAGCAAGGGAGAGACTGCCCTGATTCTTGCCTCGAAAAGGGGCGATGCAGATATTGTAAGGGTATTGCTCGAAAAGGGCAGCAATGTATCCGAAAAGGATAAAACGGGGAAAACGGCGTGGATCTATGCCGTCGAGGGGTCACATGGAGCCATTATAAGTCTTCTTAAAAAGGCAGGTACAACTCAGGACTACGAAGGTATGGAATGGAAGGGGCATTTATCTAATCAGAAAGTGAAATTTATCAAAGCGGTTGAGACGAAAGAGGAATGGAATGCTCTCTGGGGCCGAGCATTCGATAAACCGGCCCCTGATATTGATTTTAACAATTATTTTGTTGCCTGTGTTTTCCTTGGTCATTCCGCGGATTGGCTCTATAGTATCTGGTTTAATAAACCGGTCGTGCGCGGGAACCAGCTTGTTATTACCTACGGCCTTGGCGAAATCATGTTGAAAATGTCCGGCCCCTTTAAGGCCGGCGGACAGTACCATATGAAGGTAATTAAAAGAATGAAAGGGCTGATGCCTCTATTGGAGGAGATCGAGCAGAGACCCTCAAGAAATAGAATCTTATGAGGAATTATTATATTGAGAAAGGTCTGACATGTGTTTTAAACGGGACGCCTTGTTGTGCGCCCTGTGTTTGCAAGGGAAACTTTTTTGCATTGCCCTTTGTTATATAAATAGAAGAGGAGGCACATATGAAAAGAACATTACGAGTATTGTATATTATCACCATGATTACCATGATTGGTGCGACAACCCTTATGGCTGGTCAGAACCAGACTGCCGCGGATGTCAACAATCCTGACTATTATGACCTTGTAAAAAAATTAAAGAATAATGACGTAAACATAGATTTTCAGGCGCTACGACTTGCCTACACAAAGACTCAGGACTATAAACCTTACGGTGCTGATAGCGCAAAAGATGCGGCATTTGATGCACTTAACAAAAAGAACTATGCGGAAGCCGTAAAGCAAGCCGAATCTGCTTTGGAGAAGAATTATGTTGACCTGGATGTTCATCTGTTATGCAGGATCGCATACAGGGCACTGGGGAATTCTGAAAAATACACCTTTCACAGCTCTGTTTTAAAAGGGCTTGCCAGTTCATTATATGCCTCAGGCGACGGCACTTCCCCTGAAAAGGCTATTGTTGTTATCTCTGTCCAGGAAGAATATTTTTTTATGAATGCAAACGGACTTAAATCTATCAGGAGTAGTTTAGTTTCTGCAAATGGCCATAATTACGACAAGACGGATGTTGAGAATAAAAAGACTGCTGAAAAAAAGGTTATTTATTTTAATATTGACATCCCTTACGGCTGGATGACTAAAAGCCTTCGAAAAAAATGACCGGGCCCTATATTCGAAGGCAGGTGAAGATAACAAAACGGGCAAGACAGGGATTGATTGTCCTTGCGAAGAAGGCAGATTTATGAACAAACCGGAGAAGAATTTTATGGGACATTCAATCAAGAAAGTGCTGGTCGGAGCAATCAGTTTTATTGCAGCAGTTTTTATTATATCCACCGGGGAAGCATTAGCTGCGGAGCAGTATTACAACTATGTCATGGATCAGGGCTATTTCTCTTGTGAAATTCCGATTGATTGGGATTTAGTGCGGGAGAAGGAGAAAGACGAAGAGTACAATATCTACGAAATAAGGCTGATTAAATCATCAGGCGGGAAAACACCTTTGTCTATCTATGTCTCCTATTACGCCAAGGACAACGAAGATTTCAGTGACTACAAAAGCTTTCTGAAACGAAATTCCAAAAACGTCGCAGGGGAAACAGAAAATTCCCGAGAGAAATATGGACCGGTCAAGAAAATACAACTCAATGGGGGCAAGGGTTTTGAGCTCGAACGTGAGCGATTGGTATACTTATCGCCCAAGAGCAAATCTGATGCATCAGAAGCTATTAAGGAACTCCTCTACGTTCTTCCTTTGGCCGCGGGTGGATTTTACGTCCTGCACTATACAGCGCCCAGGGAGTATTTCGAAGACCTTCTCCCTGTTTTCAAGAAGGTGGCGGAAAGCTTCATGCCGCAGCAATCAGCGCTGTTGCGAAAGTGACCTTAAGATAAGGTTTTTGTTGCTCTTAGGCATGATCTGAATCTGGAAAAATATAGTGCAGAAATATACAAAAGGAGGAAAATTATGAGTAAATTGTTTTATGCAGTTATTGCCGGACTATTTTTATTCAGTTCCACAGCCTTTGCTCAAGGACTTAAGGTGACAGATTCTAAGGGAGAATATGTTACCAAGTTTGTCACTGCTGAAAATATAAAGGGGGTGGAAGTCAGGCTGTCAAAAGAACTGATTCGAAATGACTGTAATTCACGCACCATGTCCCTGACTCATGTCTTGGTTTCAGGGGATGGTGATGGATGGCATGATAAATACTTTTTTGATGCACACATGACGCAGACAAAAATGCACTGTCCTTTGGATAAACCGGTAAATGAGACGATCTATTCCAAACCGGTTTTTATTAAATCTTTTGCAAACGAAAATGTGAATAACAAAGTCGTTGTTTCATTTGTTATCCCTAATGGATTTAAGCTGGAAGTAGTTGCGGTTAAGTAATCCAGTTGCAGGCGGTTGCATGTTTACCGCTAATTTTACAGTAGTGGAACCATGAGACAGGTTGGGTTCACGAAAGACCCGACCCTCCTTGCATACATGCGTCGATTGCTTCGGCGGCACCGGGCCTTATAAATCAGGTCATCCTAAAAAGGGATGGGTTCTTCTTGTTTATTGATACAGCATTCTTTCCCATTGACAGAGAAACCCCACCTATCATATATTCACCTCATTGCAGCACGCATTATAATCGGCATTTTCAGCAACAGGAGATAATTTTCTATGGGCTATGCTTTTTCAATGTGGAAAAACACGCGCATGATCGTTCTGGTCGCTGTATGCGCGGCTATTTATGCGGCGGCCCTCATTGCCTTTAAGACCGCTATACCCCTTATCCCGGGAATCACGGAGGTCCGTGTGGCCGGTGTCTTCCTTGTTGTCTTCGGTTTTCTCTTCGGCCCGGCAGGGGCATGGGGGCTTGCCTTCGGCAACCTTATGGGGGATCTCTTTGGCGGCACCTTCGGCCCGGCATCGCTGGCAGGGTTCCTTGGCAATTTCATCCAGGGATACCTCATATACACCCTCTGGACAAACCTCATACCTTTCGCGGAAAAAACCTATGAATGGAAGGCCAAAAGCTGGCGAAGTTGGGTACGGTATGTGATCATTACCTGTATATCAAGCGCCGCGGCCGGAATTATCATCGGTGTGGCCGTAGATGCCCTCGGCATTGTGCCATTCACGGTACTCTCTAAGATAATCACCCTCAATAATTCTATCGGCGGAATGTTGGGCGTAATCCTCCTCATCGCAGTATACGATATTACACGGGGTCAGCTTGGCCTTCTCTGGACTGATGTAATGGATGCGGAAGTTCCTGTAAGGCGTATGAGAGGTCCTTTGGGGGCTTGGATCGTAACTGCGGGGGTGGTCCTCGGTCTTTCATGCAGTCTCATCCCGGGCCTTCCCGTGGGCGTCACCAGTTGGATGTCAGCGGGGATCATCATTCTCGGAAGCCTCCTCCTTTAATCCACCTATGGCTGCTTCTGTCTCTATCGAGTCTCTCTCCTTTGCATACCGTAATACAGGTGTCCGGGTCCTCAAGGATCTCTCTGCCTACATAGAGGAAGGCACCTTTGTGGCCCTCATGGGACACAGCAATGCAGGCAAATCGACCCTCTGCTGCGCCATGAACGGCCTTGTACCGAGATTTTTCCGGGGGAACTACAAAGGCAGGGTGATGGTAGAGGGGAAAGAGGTGGCGCAAAGCGGGATCGTCGAGCTCTCAAAATTGGTGGGCCTTGTGCTCCAGGATTTTGAGGCCCAGCTCTTTTCTACGGATGTGGAGCGTGAAATCGCCTTTGGCCCTGAGAATCAGAGGCTATCCAGGGAGGTGATCAGAGAAAGGATAGACCGATACCTTTCCTTTGTCGGTCTTGAAAAAGTCCGCCACCGCGATTCATCTACTCTCTCCGGGGGGGCAGAAACAACGCCTTGCCATTGGATCTGTCCTTGCCATGGAGCCCCGTGTTCTTGTTATGGATGAGCCTGTCACAGACCTTGACCCCAAAGGAAGGCGGGCAATCCTTTCTATCTCTGATCGGCTGAGAGACCGGAAAGGGACACTAATTGTTGTTGATAACGAATATGAAAATATCATAAAGGCGGATTGTATCTGGCTTATGAAAGAAGGGGAGATTATTGCCCAGGATTCAGGCGCATCAATCCTCTCCAATGCCCCTCTCCTTGAATCATGTGGTGTTATGGTGCCGCCTACGGTCGCTCTCTTCCATGCCATGGGCTGGCCGGGCAGTCCCTTTACTTTTGAAGATGCGAAATTCCTCATAAAGGAGGGGGGTCTCGCATCCTGCCGGGAAAAGAACGGCTTCGAAGAGTGTTATTCCCTGCGAAAAGAGAATCCCCTGCTGGAGGCGCGGGACCTGTCTTTTGAATACCCTGGAAGTTCAGTACCATCCCTGCGCAATATCAATCTTACTATCCATGAGGGGGAGTTTGTGGCCATCCTCGGAGAGAACGGTTCCGGAAAGACAACCCTCGCGAAGCACTTAAATGGCCTCCTCGCCCCTGTCTCCGGTGAGATACTTGTAGAAAACAGACTGACGAGGGCCTACAGGAAGCCCGACCTTGCCCGACAGGTGGGGTATGTTTTTCAGAATCCTGACCATCAGATCTTTGCCCCCTCAGTGCGGGAAGAAGTGGGGTTTGGTCTCAAGATCAGGGGAGAGAAGCCGGGAATTATTGAAGAGAATGTAAGCCGCGCCCTGGTTGCCACAGGACTTGAAGGGTATGAAGATAAATCGCCTTTTCTCCTTGCCAGAGGGGAACGGGAGCGGGTGGCAGTGGCCTCAGTCCTTGCTGTAAAGCCTCGTGTCATTGTCCTCGACGAGCCGACCACGGGCCTTGACTATGCCCTTCAACTGGAGACCATGAGAATGCTTAAGGGTCTCAATGAAGAGGGTCATACCATCATCATTATCACCCATGCCATGTGGATTGCCGAATCCTTTGCCACACGGACTATTGTAATGGGTCACGGCGAGATTATCACTGATGGGCCTACCCGCAGGGTCTTTGCCGATGAGAGGAGGCTTTCCGAGACATCACTCGCTCCTTCCGCACTGGTTCGCCTGAGCAACTGGCTTGGAACCGCGTCTCTCACCGTGGAAGGCATGGTAAAGGAGCTTCAGCCATGAATGTCTCTCTCTTCCAGGACCATGATTCATGGCTACATCGTTTAGACCCGAGAACAAAAATGATCGGCGTCATCATGCTCTTCGCTATTATTCTGTCCTTTAATCATCCCCTGTTTATGGCGGGAATAAGCCTGGGCATACTGGCAGTCGCGTTTTCTGCCCGCTCCCTTTCCGCCCTGTGGAAGCTCCGGTATATCCTTATGCTGCTTGTAGTATTCAGTTCACTCCTCTGGCCTTTTTTTTTAGACGGGCCTACCATCATATGGTCCTGGCAATTCCTCAAGGTAAGCCAGGAATCCCTTTTATTCGGCATTGCCATGGGCTTGAGACTTGCGGCCTTTGTAATGGCAAGCCTGCTTTTACTCGCAACCACGAGGAATGAGGAGATGACAAACGGTCTTATCAAGATGAAACTTCCCTATCCTGTGGCTTTTGCCCTGTCTACAGCGCTCCGTCTTGTGCCTACCTTTGCAGGCGCAGGGGCGACCATTGTGCAGGCCCAGGTCTCGCGGGGGCTTGACCTCGAATCAAAGAACATTTTCAGCCGCTTCGGCACACTGATTCCTCTCGCAGTGCCCATGTTTATCTCGGCCATCCGATATACAAACCTCCTCGCCATGGCCCTTGAATCACGAGGTTTTACCCCTGATTCCCCCCGGACCCTCTACTATGAGCCGACCATGAGCGTGCGCGACTGGGCAACCCTCGCAGTCCTCACCTTGATCCTTGCAGTCTCCCTTTATCTGAGGCTTGCCCTGGGCGTGGGCGTCATCATGCCGGGGAGGATGTAAAGGGGTTTGCGTTTTCAAATCAGTTTCTTGCCGGTTCAGTTAAAAGAAAAGCGTTACTTCTCTTATCTTCCGGTCGGCCAACGGCTTGGAGGGGAGCGCTCATCTGCGGCGCCCTGCTGCGCTGCCGACCTTCGGCGTATGCATATACGCCTGCGGTCAGGCAATGCTCGCAGTCCATCCCCACCTAAGCGCTCCCCTCCAAGCCGTTGTCCACCGACACCGGTGATCATATACGGTATGATCACCGGTAAAATAAGGAATTACCGTATACGTTTTGTGGGGGAACATCACCGGGAAAATCATGGCAACAAAAAAAGAAAGGCGCTGCAACCGAAGGTATGGGTAATGCTGAAGGGGGCGCAGAGTTTCAATATATCCCTCTGAAAAACATTCTGGTGCGGCGGCAGGTCCGTTCATCTATTAATACGGAAAGCGACTCCTTTAAGGCGCTCATGAAGTCCATTATCCCATAGATCAGGCCCAGGGGATATTGTCCTATTTTCAGGCAAAACATCCGGTGAAGGGGCATGATGCTGAGAGCCTTACCACAGAATTGGTTAGATATGATCTGAGAAAAGAAGACGTAATAGGGGCGGTGGTAGACAATGTGTCTACCATTATTGATATTTCTGGAAAATCAACAAAAACACTATTCCGCATGCTCCCCCTCTTATTGAATCCAGTCAATGTTCAATCCGCAATCATCGATGGCTCTATACCTTTGTCACGAGGCTTCCTACCTCACGTTCTATGTTCGGGGTTCAAGGTTCAACGTTGAACATAGAACATTGAACATAGAACCGCCCTTGAATAGACCTTCAGAAACTCTACAATGAACTCAAGGCCGTGTGTGTTCTTATAGAACAGTCGAGGCAGGCACCACAAGGGTAAAAGGGCTGATACGCCAGTCGCTGGATCTGCCGTAGCTTTCGGATGATAAGCGCAGCAAGGGGCTTTCTCGCGTGCTGATCTCTTTGAAACAACATTCACATCGTACAAAAACGCTGTGTGAACTGCGGGGAAAACCCTTTGAAAAAGCCATAAAGTAAGTGTAATATTATTGGAATGTTAGGGGATGGAAAAACCATGAATAAAAAACATTTGTTTTATTCTCTCAAGGATATCCAGAACGAGCTATTTCTACAGCGTCTTTCTCGAATGTTTTATTTTAAAGGTATGGCGGCAATCTCGTAATTTTCCCTTTTTTGTCAATTGTAAGAAATAAACTGTTCGTTGTTCCCGACCGGCTATGCCGCCAATAACTACCACCGGTAGCGCATCCCCAGCGATCCTCCATGCTCTGTATGGTCCCCTGATATGATGGCATCATAGGTAAGGAAAAGACTCAGGTTCTTCTTTGTGACACAGGTCAGTCCAAAACCCAGGCCTATCGAGTCCCTGTTGGGCTTGTCCCCCTGCGCGGTGAAGGTGGATGCGGGAGCTCCTGCAAAGGCGGAATTGATCATGTAGTCATCGTTCGAGAACTCATGGAGCCACTTTGCCCTCACTTCCGGGGTAAGGGTACCGGCATCTATTGCAAAGTCCTTTCTCACTTTTACCCCCAGAGAGCTTAAAAAAGATGAGGTATGATTTCTGTCGACAGCAAGGTTTAATGCCCCTGCATCCCTCTCCGTATAGCTGTTCTGAGTAAGATATCCTGCCTGGAAGGAGGCCATGGGGATTATGGTTATGGTGTTCATCTTAAAGGCATATCCTGCCTCCGTATATGCCGCTACGGTCTGTCCCCCATAGTCTGCATTCGCTGTAGCCATGATGTTCCCGAAGGATATATCCCGTGAGGTATAGTAGCGGTTATGGCCGTAGGAGAGGATACCGTTCACATACCAGGGTCCGTTTAAATAGGCCCCGTAGAGGGAACCTTGATAGCTTGATACGGTCCCGTTATCGGAAAGGTCCTTCATATTGACCCGTGTATAGGAGTACCCGACAGATGCACCGAGAAGGAAGGTATTGCTTATCTTCCTGTCGAAACCCACGATTATGCCTCCTGTATTGTAATCATATCTCGATGATACATCATTGCCCCTTCTCTCTCCCAGGTTTCCGTATCCCCGTGTCCAGAAACCCCACGTAGAAGGTTTCCCGCTCATACTATCCAGGGCAAGGAGGGTATTGCCCAAATCGCTTGCCACATCGTTCCTGGAGGCGAACATGGTCCTTCCTGTATTGGTAAGGGTGGGGCCGCCTGTGAGAAATCCCCCCATCCTGCCTGTAAGATTGCCCATATACTGGTTAAAAGAAGAGAAGGTTGCTCCAGGAAGGGTGGTATGGGAAAAACCGCCCATTTGGTTGTAGGCGTTTCTGGCCCCCTGTGCGGAAAGACCAAGGAGGTTATTGATGACGTTGATCATATCCCCTGTTGCTGTCGGCGTAATCCGGTTCAATGCAGAGGCCACAGATTCCTGGTTGGAGTTGGCGGCAACACCGGGAAAGGGGGTCGAGTTCCTCACAAGGGTAAGAAAGACATTATTCACATCGTAATTCAGGGAAGGGGTCAGGAAGGCGAGGTTACTCGTCACGCTTGCAAAGGTACCCGTAACGTTCCCGGCTGAGAGAATCGTATAGGCGGTCCTCGCCAGATAGGTCCCCGATGAATCTGCAAGGACCGATACAGTGCCCCCATTCAAGGTTGCCGTGCCGGAGATGTTGAGATTACCCGACTGGCCTGATGCATTGACGTTTACCTGGTAGACAGCGCCTGCGCTGTGGGTGTAATTGCCTGTAATCTGCATGGTCCCGATGGAGCGGTTACCCGGGGCTATTGTGCCGTTGTTGGCTACATCACCAATGATGGTACCAATGCCCATCAACGTGCCGGAGTTAGTGAAGGGGATGGAGTTGAAGAAGAAACCATTGTTGACAAGAGTGCCGCCCGTGTTGTTCATGAAGGTACCGTAGTTGTAGAACCAACTGCCATTCTGATTAGTGATGGCACCATTGTTGGTGATCATCCCTAAGAGGTTATCAATGGTTCCGCCGGTCTGATTAGTGATGACACCATTGTTGGTGATGGTTCCGTAGTAGTTTATAATGTCGCCGGAGTTTGTGATAATTCCGCCTGTATGATTGGTGATAATTCCGCCGGTAAAGTTGTAGAACCGACCGCCAGTCTGATTGGTGATGGCACCATAGCTTGTGATGGCACCGGAGTTAAAGATGGTTCCGCCGGAATTATATATGGTTCCACCGGTCTGATTAGTGATGGTTCCATCGTTGCCGATAATTCCGTCATTTTGATTAGTGATGGCACCATTATTGGTGATGGTTCCGCTGGCAAAGTTGTAGATCCCGTTAGCATTCTGATTTGTGATGGCACCATTGTTGGTAATGTCGCCAGAGTTTGTGATAATTCCGTCATTTTGATTAGTGATGGCACCATTATTGATGATGGTTCCGCCGGTAAGGTTGAAGACCCAGCCGTCATTCTGATTGGCGATGGTACCATTGTTAGTAAGGGTCCCATAGTAGTTTATAATGTCGCCGGCATTTGTGATAACTCCGCTTGTCTGATTGGTGATGGTCCCGAAGAAGTTATCGATAGTTCCGCCGGTCTGATTAGTGATAGTTCCGGAAGTGGCAAAAAAGCCACTGTTGCTGGCGGTACCACCGTTTTTAACAGTAAGTTGCTCACCGTCTTTCAGTGTGCCAATATCGATGGTTAGGTCACTCACCGGGGGGGCTGTATAATCTTTTGCCATCACAACATATGGTATAAGGAGAAATGCAGCAATGATTGTTCCAAAAACCCCTATAATGGCAACTATTATCTTATCATTCATACATACCTTTTTTGATTTTTTGTACCCATATATCGATTGTCCTCCTATTCTTACCGATTTTCAAGTCAAAAAAATGGCCGGAAACTATTATCGAATACTAACAGAAAGAAATTGCTTTCTGCTGAAAATAAAAACCATGCTTTCAGGGAGGGTTAATACTCATTAGTACTCCGGGCACCCTGCGGATAAAACATTAGTTTTTCCCTCAACATTTATGTGCCATGTAAGTACTTGATATCAAGCACTTTTCACAATCAGTATTTGACATGGTTTTACCCTCACCAAAACTTGTCTTTTCAATTAATACAAGCATCGAGATGTACGTGTGGCTCTTTTAAAAGCCCCTTTCTGCGATAGGGTTATTTCCGCAGCAAGTGTGGATTGCCACTTGATATGCTGTATGAGGTCAAAAATAGGCAAACATTGACTATAGGAAGCTGTACGTAACAAATTCTGCTTTTTCTTGCGATGTTGGTGAGTTACATCCTATTTTCCTCATAGCCATTTTTCATTCGCTGTGGTCATGCTCTTCCTCTATAATAAACAAAGCTCGTACCTTTCTCAAGCCATTTTTGGCCTTTGTTACCGGAGAATCAAAACCAGATTCTGATATATTATTACACCGGCAATTAAACATATTAAGAATCGTCATGCCGGACTCGATCCGGCATCCAGTATTTTTGCTGGATGTTGCTTCGCAATTGAACCGTGCCGGCTTCCGCCGGAATGACAGGAATTGCACTGTTTTATTGCCGGGTTAATAAAGTTCCGGGATCAGCAGTCATAGGCTTCCGAATTTCGGCTGGCCCATGAGGGAGCAATCAACCTTAACAAAGACCCATGCAAGGCGTATATAAATACCCATAAAGCGGGATTAAGCCATATACTATCGACTATCGACTAACGACTGCCTTTAAACATAAGGTCCTTCATAAGCCGGAGGGCTTCGCGATTTTTGGGGTCAATGAGGGCTGCCTTTATTGCAGCCTCCAGGGCCTTCCGTGTATCGCCGTTTTTGAGGAGCGCTGCGGCAAGACCGAGATAGGCGCTTGTACTGTTAGGGGAAACCTTGATGGCTTCGTTATATTCCTTTATTGCTTCCATCACATCGCCTGAGTTAAGGATGATGGTGCCAAGATTAATAAGGGCCTTGGTAAGGTCATCTTTGGCACGCTGAGATTTCGGGTCCAGTTCAAAGGCTTCTTTGAGATAGTCTATGGCGGAGTTGAACTGTCCTTTATCCCATTCACGGCTGGATGCATTGAAAAGGGCATCAAGGAGGAGATCAAAGGCCTGTTTTTTTACCTCTTCCGGTGAGAGCCTGTATGCAGTCCTGAGCGCTGGAATTGCCTTGCTGTAGTCGCCCAGATTCAGGTATGTCCTGCCCAGATAGAGATAAGCATTTGCAAAATCAGGGTTCTCTTTCGTTGCTTTTTCAAAGTGCTCTGCTGCATCATTGTGTTTACCCTGATTAAAGAACGCCATCCCGGACTCGAATTCCGACTGCGATTCGGCTTTGAATCCCATGCCCCCACAGGAGGCCAGAATAAAGGCAAGGCAGATTAGGAGGAGCATGACCCTGATTGCCTTATGATAATTCACTCTATTAATCATATTTCACCTCAGCTTATCGATCAGCAATCGGTCTCAATCTTCACGTCCACTACGGTGCAGCCCTTACCTTCTTCATGGACGATGAGTGGATTTATATCAAGGCTTCTGATCTCCGGATGGTCTGTCAGTAATCGGGAGATATTGACGAGGGCCTTTGTCAGGGCGTTCATGTCAGCAGCAGGTTTGCCCCTGAAACCCTTGAGAATGGCTGAACCGCGGATCTCATTGATCATCTCTTCTGCCGTCTTTTCATCAACAGGGACAAGGCGGATCGCGGAGTCCTGCAGGACTTCAACAAATATGCCCCCAAGGCCGAAGAGGAGAATGTGGCCGAACTCGCTGTCCCTCTTCCCGCCCACAATGACCTCGTGCCCCGGAGGGACCATGGACTGAATGAGATATTTCTCCGAATTCATGGCAGCCATGGAATGAACGAGTCTGTCTTCGTCGGCAATGTTGAGCGCCACACCCTTGTTCTCGGTTTTATGGAGGATAAGGGGGGAAGCTGTTTTTAATGCAACAGGAAAGCCAATCTTGCCTGTGAGAAGGCGGGCACCATCAGGGGTTTCCGCAATGCCGTAAGACGGAATGTTCAGTCCATAGCCTTCAAGGAGTCGAAATGCCTCGTCAGGCCCCATAAACCTTGCTGAAGCAGATGAAAGAGAGACCTTCTGACTCCCGGTATCCTTCAGGCGGCCCTGTATTGAAACCCTTTTTAACGGGGATATGTCATAGTGGTCAAGGGACTTCCTGAGGGCATGGAGGGCATGGTCAATATCTGTAAAGACGGGAAAATCAGCCGTTCCTCTTATAGCAAGCCACTGTTCCCTGTTCGATATGGCGCAGAGTGCTACAGGCTTTGCGTATGAACGTGTCAGAGTTGCAGCATCCTCTATAAAGCGCTGTACCCTGGAGCCATCGCTCTCGGAGCTGAAGGTAACGATGAATGCTACGCCATCCACCCCTTTTTCCTGGAGGGCCTTTTCCAGAATTCCGGTATAGGCGTCAATCTGGTATACATCGCCCACGTCAAGGGGATTTGTAGCCCGGATAACATTTATCTTCTTCTCTTTTACTGCGTTGTAAAAGGTATCGGAGAACACTGCAAGGTCAAAACCGTATCTGTGAGCACTATCTGCGGAGAGGACGCCGTGGCCTCCGGAACGGGTTATGAGGGCCAGCCGCCTCCCTTGAAGGGGCGGCAGGGTGAATACCTTATAGGCGTCAATCATTTCCGCCAGGTTCTGAACCCGGTGTATGCCTGCCTCCTTGAGGGCGGCCTCAGCCACAAGGTCGTTGCCTGCGAGGGCGGTTGTATGGAATTGCGCAATCTCCCTGCCGGCAGGGCTTCGATTGGTCTTGAGGAGAATGATCGGTTTGTCCGTTGATGCAGCAATCTCTACGAAACGCCTTCCCTCTGAAAAGTTTTCCAGATAGAGGCCGATTATGCGGGTTCTCGGATCGGAAATGAGGTATTCAAGGAAGTCATTCTCGTTGAGCAACAGCTTGTTTCCTATGCTGATCAGTTTGTTAAGGCCGAGATTTTCATGGGAGGCGAGCATACAGGTATCATAGACAACACCCCCGCTCTGGGATATGAGGGAGATATGCCCTGTTTTCATATAATCCGGTTTGAGGATGAAAAAGGGAAGGACAAGTCCTTTTTCAAAGTTGCTTACCCCGAAACAGTTTGGCCCGATGATCTTCATATTTCCCATAAGGCTGATACGGCGGATATCTGCCTCAAGGATTTTCTTCTTGTCATCGAGCTCGGAAAACCCCCCTGTTTCTATAATCACATGATGGATGCCCTTCTCGGCACACCTTTCCAATGCTTCAGGCACACGGGCTGCGGGGACGAGAAGGACTGCAAGATCAGGTATATCTTCAATTTCATCGATATCTAAAATGATATCTTTTCCTGCAACAGTTCCCTTATGGGACCCCACAGGAAATACCTTGCCTCTAAATTTGAAACGTTCAAGGTTTTCTACGATTACCCGTGCCAGATTGGAGGGTGCATCCGAAACACCGAAGATTGCCACTTTCTCAGGATAGAAGAATGTTCTCATTCGTAACTCCAGAATTCTCTTTGCTGGCCTAAGTATACAGGCTTTATGAAGCAAACTCAAGAAATGTAATCCTTTCAGTGTATCCCTTCAGTTAACTGAAGGGAAAAATATGATGTTCCTGGACGGCCCCTTGCACGGTGTGAAAACTCCATCTTCGCCGCCCTGCTCCGCTCGTGTGCTTCAGCGTACGTTCAGTACGCCTACGCACAACGATGCTCACAGAGCAACGAATCTGAAGCTCCCTTTCCGTGCAAGGGGCCACTCCATCCGGCAACAATTAGGCATCTTCAACGCTGTGGTTGCCGGAATATACTGCAAAATGAAGAACTCTGTAGAACATATCCGGTGATGGCCGACCAAGAGATAAGAATAGAGGCATATTATGAGGCTTTTGACAGGATCAAAAATAACTGAACTGAGGGGATACCCTTCAGTTCCCCTTGTGTCCTCGGATAAGGCCCTGCTTGGCCTGCCTACGGGGGACATACCCTTGCAATTCCCCCGGACAGGGCTTATCTTTTGAAGAGGTGGTTAAAATGGATGATCAGAAAGATTCGCAGGCTCCTGACACGGTAAGCATCGGGAGACGGCTTTTTTTAAAGGCTTCGGTCATTCTGCCATTTTTATTATCCATTCCGGCCTCCCTCCGTGCCTTTATCCTCAGTTCTCTTCCAGTGCGAACCGTTGAGAGAGATATGTTTGTTTTCAATCCTAAAACCGGCCTCCTCCGCTGGAAAGAAAGCAAGGTTACAGAGCCCTACCAGATGGTTATAGATGGCCTTATAGAAAAACCCCTCCGTCTTTCTTATGTGGATCTCATGGCCCTGCCCCAGGTAAAACAGGTTTCAGACTTTCACTGTGTGGAGGGCTGGTCTGTCAACGATGTGTCTTGGGGAGGCATTCGTTTTAACGAAATCGTGAGGCTGGTAAAGGTAAAGTCTGAGGCGAAATATGCGGTCTTCCATGCCCTTGGAACAACATCCTCAAACCTCTCCGGACAGAGCAACTACACTGAATGCCTTCCCATCAAGGATCTCCTCGACCCTAATAAGCAATGTCTTCTTGTACTTTCAATGGACGGGAAACCTCTTCCCTATGACCACGGCGCCCCGTGCCGGCTGATCTCACCTTTTGATCTGGGATACAAAAGCATAAAGTATGTAAAAAGGATCGAGTTCTCAAAAGTACAAAAGGAAGGGTGGTGGACTTCAGCCAATCCCATCTATCCTGTAAATGCACCCGTACCTCCCGAACGGCTCAGGAATGAACTACCCCGCGGCAAGCTTCGGGGTATTGACCCGCGGGGCAACAAGTAGCTGAAAGAAAGAGGATGCTCATTTTTGGTTTGCTTTACATGCCCTCTTATGGCAGAATATGAGGGAAATGTGACCTATTTCAGACCAATAGGCAAATCATGAATGGTAATCCCCTATGAGGTGAGGGAATAATATGGAAATCTTCAGGATAGAGCAAAGTAAAATTGAATCAGTCGATTTTGAGAACCTGGCCTTCGGCGAGGTCTTCTCAGACCATATGCTCAGTATGGACTATGAATATGGGCACTGGATGACGCCCCATATCACCCCTTTTGGAAAAATCGAGGTTTTTCCCTCTCTTTGCTCCTTACATTACGGACAGGTTATTTTTGAGGGTCTTAAGGCATTTTATGCAAAAGGTGATGTAATTAATATTTTCCGTCCTGAAAAATACCATGAGCGTTTTAATAAATCATGCCATAGACTCTGTATACCCGGGATGAGCTATGACCTTTTCATCCAGACTATAGATGAACTGATTGCCCTGGACAGGGAATGGATACCCCGAAGAAAAGGGTGTGCCCTCTATATCAGGCCCTTTGTTTTTGCCACAGAGAGCTATCTCGGGGTCAGGGTCTCAAAAACCTTTCGCTTTATGATTCTCACCTCGCCGGTAGGGGCCTACTACAAAGAGGGAATGAACCCTGTAAGGCTGATAACACCGGGTGAGTACGTCCGCGCAGTACAGGGAGGCCTGGGCATGGCGAAAACGCCTGCAAACTACGCGGCAAGTCTGCTGCCTGCAGAAGAGGCACACAAAAAAGGGTTTACCCAGGTGCTCTGGCTTGACGGCATAGAAAAGAAATACGTTGAAGAAGTAGGCACTATGAACATCTTTTTCGTCATAGACGACGAGTTGATCACCCCTGCCCTGGAAGGTTCCATCCTCTCCGGTGTTACAAGGGATTCGGTTATAGAGATTGCAAAGGATTGGGGTATCACTATAACAGAGCGCAGAATCTCCATTGATGAGGTTTTGTCTGCTTCCCGTGAAGGGAGACTCAAGGAGGTTTTCGGCACCGGGACTGCCGCGGTAATCTCACCGGTAGGAGAGATTCAGCATGAGGAAACCCTGATCAGAATCAATGACGGGAAGACAGGCACCCTTTCCCAGAGGCTCTATGATGAGATAACCGGCATACAGTACGGAGAAAAAACTGATAAATTCGGGTGGTGCCATTCTATTTAAAATCTTTTTTCACTTTACACAATGCCTGTTCCCATATCCTGTTTTTGACATCCTCTCCAATTA
>PNOM01000022.1 GCA_013824835.1 Syntrophus sp. (in: bacteria)
GGCGTAAGATCAATAACGCCTAAAGAACTACTGGAGGAAATATCATGAGTGCTTTAAGCCTGCGATTACCCGAATCAATTCATCGGCATATAAAAGAAGTTGCCAAAACGGAGGGTGTTTCGATTAATCAATTTATCTTGTCTGCTGTAGCAGAAAAAATCTCCGCATTGATGACAGAAGACTATTTGAAGAGCAGGGCGAAAAAGGCGAAGAAGGATGATTTCGGAAAGGTACTGGCTAAGATCCCTAACCGTAAACCATTGCCTGGCGATGAACTATAGTAAGTTAGGGAACGTATAAATCACACATCCCCCCGACTTTGCCGGGGGATGTGTGATTTCCGTATCTTCTCATGACTTATTCAAGGGTTCCGGCATCACCATTTTATTACTATTGATACTTGGGTTTATAATATTTTGCCGGCTCGAGGTTAAGGCTCGCAAGGATCTCGGCATCCTGCGATATCTCAGCAAAAGTCTTATTGCCCTCGAAAATGTTATATATGTCATTCCGGGATAAATAGACGATAATATACTCGATAAAACCGCCGTTTTCTTTGCACTGGGAGTAATCCCGAACGGGCCAGTAGATGCCAAAAGAGACGCCCTCAACCCCGCTCGTCTCAATATCAGTTCTCTTTATATAAGTCAGGTATTTCTGGAAATACCCTCCAAGTACCGTAGAAAACCGCTCATGCGGTTTTGTGGAATGCTCATCAAAAGAAATTTCTGGAGGCCTGATATTAACCATCAGGTAATAATGACCCTCCTTGTTCTCGTCCCGGAGCGTATTAAAACCTAAGCCCTGCTTATAGATGTTTATTTTATCCTTGGTGAGCCTTAGGTAAATTTCGTGTAAAAGAGGCTGGTTTTTATCGGACATGCTTTGCAATATTGTTTGGTCATAGGAGCTCTTTATACTTTCAGATTCATTCATTGCCATATGTACAGGACCGGTTGCACAGGAGAAAAGAGACAATGATATAAAGGATATAAAAATGGCTACATAAAGTTTCATGTTTACTCTCCTTTTTTTAATATTTCTACGATTTGTGTGAGCTCTTCCTTGATTTCATCCAAAAGACGGCCCTGGCCTGTAAGATATTTTTTTGCCCCGTCAATAGTGAATCGTTTTTCATAGAGAAGTTTTTTAATAGTAAAAATCGTATCAAGATCTTTTTTCTTATAGAGTCGCTGCCCCTTGGAGCTTTTAACCGGCTTAATATCCTTGAATTCCTGTTCCCAGTATCGGAGCACATGCGGTTTCAGACCGGTTATGGTGCACACCTCTTTGATCCGATAAAACATCCTATCAGGGATATTTTCAGTCATTTTTTATAGTTATTTATTTCATCCTTTAAGACCTGACTCAGCCTGAAATTGAGCACTTTTCGCTCGGAAATCTCTATCTCGTCACCTGTCTGGGGGTTTCTGCCTCGCCTCGCTTTTTTCTGTTTTACGATAAAATTACCGAAGCCTGATATTTTTACATTTTCTCCCTGAGCAAGGGTCTTCTTTATGGTTTCAAAAAACGTGTCAACGATGCTTGCACACTCCCGTCTTGAAAAACCAAGTTTTTCATATAGATTTGTCACTATCTCTAATTTTGTCATACACCCTCCTTACGTTCTCAGCGTCACACCTTTTATATTGGCAAGTTTTGTTATGATAATCTCTTGCAAACCATTAACCGTTTCATCTTTCAGTGTATCCTCAAAGGATTGGAATATCACTCTGAGGGCAATGCTCCTTGTCTCCTTCTTGAACATATCAAATACCCCCACATGCTGAATCAGGGGAGAAACCATCTTGATCTCCTCTATGAGAGTAGAAACCGGGACGGCATCATCTGCATAGAAGGAAAAATCCCTTACTGCCTGGGGATAGCGTGGTATCTGTTGAAACTGCACCTTAAGGTTTCCTTTCGCCATAATTATATCAAATCTTAACTCAGTACAATAGCATTTTTGTTCAATCTCATAAGCTTCGAGTACCTCATCTTTCAGTTCCCCGATCCAGCCTGCTTTTACGCCCCCCACAAGGATATCCCCGGCCCTGCTTCTGTTGAGAAATGGTTCCTCGCTCCGCATAAGAGTAAAATCAAGACCAAACTGTCCCATCAAACCTTCGAGCACACCTTTAATGTCAAAAAAATCATAATCAGTCGCTTTTTCTCTCCAGAAGTATTCCCTTTCTTTGCCGGTCATGATAAAGCAGAGTGTTGGATACTCCTCGGGCAATCCATGGCCATTTGAAATGAATACCTTCCCCATCTCAAAAAACCTCATATTTTTTGAGCCCCTGTTTATGTTGTATGCAACATTTTTTAAGATTCCCGGGGCAACCATGGTTCTCATGATTCCATAGTCCTTGGATAAAGGATTCATGATCGTTACACAGGATGTCCTTTCATCTGAAGGGGGAATAAGAAAGTTTTCATTGTCTTTCAGGCTTGAAAAACTGAAATTTATCAGTTCGGAAAAGCCGGCTGATATAAGATAATCCTTGGTCTTCCTTGTAAATATATCCTTTAAGCCTTTCTTCTGGGGCTGAACCGTTACCACAGGCATAGTCGGAGGAATGTGATCAAACCCGTAAATTCGTGTCACCTCTTCAATGACATCCATGTATTCTACAATATCATGCCTGAACAAAGGTATGGAGAGTGAAATATTTCCTTCCAATGCTGCAATAACAAAAATATCGATTGATCGCAGGGCCTCTACAACCTCCTGCTGCTCAATGGGTGTTCCGATAACTTCGTTGATCCGTGCAAAGCTGACGGAGATAGTTTTTTTCTCAGCCCTTTCATGTATTTCCTGCTTTCCCTTAATTACAGTCCCGCCGGAAATGGCGTTCATGAGAAAGATTGCCCTCTCTGCTGCAAAATCAACGTTATCAACGTCTATGCCTTTTTCAAACCGTAAGGATGCCTCTGATCTGATCCCCAGCCTTCTTGCAGTTTTCCTTATAAAGAGTGGATTAAAGAAGGCGCTTTCAAGGGCCACGGCTTTTGTATGAACACTGATCTCCGAATTCTCGCCGCCCATGATGCCGGCAATTGCCACAGGACCTTCCCCATCGCAAATAAGGATATCCCCTTTATCAAGATCCCTGTCCTGCCCGTCAAGGGTTCGAAATCTGTCATTACCCTCCGTGAGCCGCACCTCAATCCTTTTACCTCGCAGCCTCTCATAGTCAAAGGAATGGAGGGGCTGACCAAGCTCGAGCATCACATAGTTGGTTACATCAACAACGGAGTTGATGGGTCTCATGCCGCATTTCATAATCCTGTTCCTCATCCAGAAAGGTGAGGACACAATTGAGATATCTTTAATCATCCGCAGCACGTATCTCGGACATGCCCCAATATGGTGTATCTCAAGAGACAGGTAGTCTTTGATATTTTCCTGCCCGTCATCGAGCCTGAATATTGGAAGTTTTGCCTTCTGTTTGAGAATACTCGCCACCTCGCGGGCAACACCGTATACAGAAAGACAATCTCCTCTGTTGGGGGGCACACTTATGTCAAAGACCACGTCCCTGATGCCGGGGGCATGGGCAAGCATGGAACCTATGACAAAGTCTTCAGGAAGAATGAATATCCCGCTATGGTCATTAGAGAGCCCAAGTTCTTTTTCAGAACAGAGCATACCAAAAGAGTCAATGCCCCTCACCGGTCTCTTCTCAATAAGGAAGTTTTCAGAAAGACGGGCTCCTACGGTTGCCACAGGCACCCTGTCTCCAGGTGAGATATTTTTAGCGCCGCAGACAATCGAAAGGATCTCCCTGCCGATATCCACCTTACATAACGAGAGTTTGTCTGCTTTGGGGTGTTTTTCGATTTCTGCAATCGTGCCGACTACCACGCCATCAAAGGCAGACTCAACCTCTTCAACAGATTCTACCTCAAAACCCCTCATGGTGAGCCGTGCTGCCAATTCATGGGGCTCCATCTCAATTACAACAAACTCTTTTAGCCATTCAAAAGGAATTCTCACGATAGCACCTCAGAACTGGGAAAGAAATCGTGTATCATGATAGTAAAACTGCCTTATATCGTCTATGCCGAATCTGAGCATTGCTATTCTTTCTACGCCCATACCGAAGGCAAAACCGCTTACTTCTTCAGGATCATATCCCACGCCCCGCAGCACCTGGGGGTGCACCATACCGGAACCGAGTATCTCAAGCCACCCGGTCTCCTTGCAGAGCCTGCAGCCGTCCCCTGCGCAGATAACACATCCTATGTCTATTTCAGCAGAGGGCTCTGTAAAAGGGAAGTAGCTCGGCCTGAACCTGACAGGCGTATCGGGTCCAAACATCTCATGAATAAACACAGTCAATATACCTTTTAAATCCGAAAATCTGACCCCTTTGTCCACCAAAAGCCCCTCTACCTGGTGAAACATAGGCGTATGGGAAACATCATGGTCACACCGGTATACAGCCCCCGGGACAATGACCCTTACTGGCGGAAGCTGTGACTCCATTACCCTGATCTGCATGGGAGACGTATGGGTGCGGAGCACAATCCCGGGCTCAATATAAAAGGTATCCTGCATGTCCCTCGCGGGATGGTCTTTGGGGATATTCAATGCCTCAAAATTATAATGCTCAGTCTCCACCTCAGGCCCCTCAGCGACCGAAAAACCAAGGGAGGAGAATATCCTGATTATCTCGTCAAAGGTCTGGGTGATGGGGTGTTTTCTGCCTGTCAAAGGAATTTTTCCCGGCATGGTGATATCGATCCATGACCGTTCCTGTTCCCTTTTGCGCTCTTCTTCAGCGAAATGGTCTTCAAGACCTTTCAGCCTGCCCTCTGTTTCCGATTTCAGGCTGTTAATCTCCCTTCCAAAGTCCTTTCGTTCTTCCTTGTTAAGAGATTTGAGCCCGTCAAGGTATTCGGCAAAAAGCCCTTTTCTCCCTAAAAGGACCAATTTAAAACCCTTCAGGTCTTCTATGGTTTTTACAGAAGCAATTCCGCTTTCAACCCTGTTATGCAACTCTTCTATATTCAAGGTTCACCTTCATTACATAGGTCCGGTAGCCCTGCCTGCTTAACAAAAAGCCCGGAAGTGATTGAGACTGTCACAAAAACGACTTCTCCCTCCCGGACTTTTCTTATGCTGATGGCTTAAGTTACCATTACCTCTTTAACCTTTTGAATCACGTGCTCAAACCCTGTCGGATCATTTATTGCCATATCAGCAAGGGATTTCCGGTTAAGCATTATATTGGCCGTTTTCAATCCGTTTATAAACCTGCTGTACGATATACCGTATGACCGGCATGCTGCATTGATCCTCACTATCCACAAGGCCCTGAATTCCCTCTTCTTCTGTTTCCTTCCTGCATATGCATATTTCAGCGCCTTAAATACTGCACGCTTGGCAACGCTGTATGTACTCCTCCTGCTCTCATACATACCCCTTGCCAGCTTGAGTATCTTTTTTCTTCTTCGTCTTGCTTTAACTCCTCTTTTCGCCCTTGGCATTGTCTACTCCTCAATATTTTATAAATAGGGTATTAGCGATCTGATTCTTTTCGCATCAGTAGAATGAACTGTATCGGCCTTGGCCAGACGGCTCTTCTCCTTCGGCGATTTGGAAGATAAAAGGTGGCTATGATAGGCCTTTGACCTCTTTATCTTTCCCTTTGCAGTCACTTTTACACGCTTCGCTAATCCTCTGTGTGTCTTAACCTTCGGCATTGCAACCTCCCTCTATAATGGAGCAAAGACCATTACGATATTTCTCCCGTCAAATTTTGGCTTCTGTTCAAGATCGCTTATATCTTTCAGAGACTCTACTATCCTTTGCGCCATCTTGTCCCCCATGTCCACATGTAGCACTTCCCTGCCTCTGAACATTATTATTACTTTGACCTTATCGCCTTCTTCAAGGAATTCCCTCATGTGCTTTATCTTAAACTGAAGATCGTGCTCTTCAATCTTCAGACCAAGCTTCATCTCCTTGAGTTGGATTACAGTCTGTTTCTTTTTCGCTTCCTGCGCCTTTTTTGCAAGCTGGTACTTGAATTTACCGAAGTCCATGATCTTGCATACGGGCGGCGCAGCGTTCGGGGAAACCTCTACCAAATCCAGTTCCTGTTCCTTTGCCATCCTTAGCGCGTCTATTGTAGGAACTACACCTAATTGAGTCCCTACAGCATCAATTAATCTCACTTCTTTTACCCTGATCTTCTCGTTTACGTTAATTTCCTTGTTGTCCTTTGCTATGGAGCTCACCTCCTGGATATATTTTCTTCCCTGATCCTGTTTACAAATGTTTTAACATCGATATCTTTAAGCTCGCTCCCGTCCCTTAACCGTACAGAGATCGAGTTGTTTTCCATCTCTTTTTTGCCTGCAATTATCATATAAGGCACCTTCTTTACAACGCTTTCCCTTATTTTCATGCCAAGCTTTTCGTTACGCGTGTCGAGTTCAGCCCTTATGCCTTCATGGATCATTAGATCGTATATTGACCTTACATATCCTTCCTGTTCGTCTGTTATATTCATAATAATCACTTGAACAGGGGAGAGCCATACAGGAAACTTTCCGCTGTAATGCTCGATCAATACCCCAAGGAATCTTTCGATAGCACCAAGGATAACCCTGTGGAGCATGACAGGTCTCTTGCGTTTACTGTCACTATCCACATAATTGAGATCAAACCTCTCGGGAAGAGCAAAGTCGCATTGTATTGTGGCGCACTGCCATTTTCTTCCGATGGCATCCTTAAGTTTTACGTCAATCTTGGGTCCGTAAAATGCACCATCGCCTTCATTGATGTCATAGGGCAGACCCTGGGCATCGAGCACATCTTTGAGTACTTTTTCGGCCTTGTCCCAATCCTCCACCGTACCTATAAACTTTTCCGGTCTTGTACTGATTTCCATCTCGTATTCAAAGTTGAATATCTTCATCACATCCTGAACGAACGTGATGATACTCACGATTTCCTGATGGAGCTGATCCTGTCTCAAAAATATGTGGGCATCATCCTGCGTAAACTCTCTTACCCTCATAAGCCCGTGAAGAACCCCTGATTTCTCGTGTCTGCACACCGTCCCAAGCTCAAAATACCGCAGCGGCAAGTCACGGTAACTCCGTATCTTTGATTTATAGACCATGATGTGGGAAACACAATTCATCGGTTTTATGCCATAGTCCACATCATCTATTTTCGTGAAATACATATTTTCTCTGTAGTTATCGTAATGGCCTGATCTTTTCCACATATCAACCTTCAATATGTGGGGGCCCACCACAAATTGATATCCCCTCTTCAGGTGCTCTTTTCTTTCGAAGTCCTCCAGGAGGTATCTCAAGAGGGCGCCATTCGGATGGTATATGACAAGGCCTGCGCCCACTTCATCGGAGACGCTGAAAAGATCAAGTTCCTTGCCGAGCCTCCTGTGATCTCTTTTCTTTACCTCTTCAAGGAACTGAAGATGTTTATTTAAGGCATCTTCATCCTGAAAAGCCGTTCCGTATATCCTTGTAAGCATCTTATTCTTTTCATCGCCCTTCCAGTATGCCCCGGCAAGGCTCAAAAGCTTAAAGGCCTTTATCGGTCCTGTGGATGGCAGATGAGGCCCCCTGCAGAGGTCTGTGAATGCTCCCTGGGTATAGGTGCTTACTTCTTCATCCTTAATTTCATCCAGCAGCTCAACCTTGAATTGTTCTCCAAGGGTCAGGAATATTTCCCGGGCCTCTTTCTTTTTTAATATCCTTCTCTCGATGGGGAGATCCTTCCTTGCGATCTCTTTCATCCGTTCCTCAATCTTCAGGAGATCCTCTTCGGTAAATCCCGGTTCATAGTCAAAATCATAATAAAAACCCGTTTCAATGGCCGGACCTATGGCAACCTTCACCTCAGAGAACAGCTCTTTTACTGCCTGAGCCATAAGATGAGAGGTGCTGTGTCTTAATATTTCAAGGTCTTTACTCATGTCCTGTTCTTTCTCCTGAGGCATCACAACTAACGGAGGCTCCACGCTATTCTTTTAAATCAAGTGATATTCTTACCATTTTTATCTTTCCCTTGTCAATTCTTATAGTTAAACTCCTTCAAAAGAAAAAAGAATTATTCTTCTCCCCCCATGCGAGATGCCATAAAACCTGTTACTATGCAATACTCTGAGGAGACGGAATCCTGAGCGAATGATGTGCCACAGGGCTATTCAGGCGTAACAGATCGTGCTTCGGGATCAATATAGAGGAAACAGGAAAGACATAGTTACCTTATTGAAAGAGGTGCGCGCTGATTTTTCCGGTTATTCCCGGCTGGTTGAATAATATTATTTCTTAAAATATTTGGGATATAACTTTTTTGCGCATCCTTCACAGATTCCGTGAGAAAATTCAATATCATTATGGTTTTTGAAATATTCCTCCATAGGTATCCAATTCTTTTTATCGTCCCTTATTTTCTTGCAGCTTGCACAGACACAGAGAAAACTCTTCAGTCTTGCCAACTCAGTAATATCCTCGAAGATCAAGAGGACATATTGATTCTCCTCATATTCAAAGGGGGCTGATGTTATCAGCAGATGGACCTCCTGTATTACATCGTCTTTTATAAGCTCCATACAGGTTTTTTCACGGTACACCTTGTTGCCGTTAAATGCCATATTGACAGAGCTCCTCACCGTACATTCCCCGCAGAATTGACTTCTGCCGCACCCCTCCGGGACATCAAAGGAGTGTATGCACTGAAATATTTCGCCACCCCTTTTTTCCCTTATCTTTTCAATGTTGAGGTTTAATACATTGGATGCAGTTGAGTTAATATGGAAGATCCGGACATCTGAATCAACGATTAATATAACAGAAGGTATGGCATCCAGAACCTTCTGCAAAAAGTTGGTTTTATTAAAATTCATACCAGATCTCCTATGAGCAAAAAAGTGCCCATATGTACATTATAATACCTGTATAATTTAGTGCAATTAGTTTTTGCTCCGGCAACAATCAGACGCTTCGGCGTCAGGAAAATGGACTCTCTATGTCAAATCATCTTCATGACAACAATCACTTCACTTGTCAATCCTCCGGCGCTGGGGTAACTGCGTGCTGTTCTCCGAATGGTTATGAGGGGTAATCCTCCTGTGAGTTTCAGGATTACTGCAACCATTTGTACACCATCGACGGGAAATGTGATTGCGCGAAAGCCTGGAAAAAGAGAGCGGGGTTTGCATTGCCTGCCTCTCTGTGATAATAAACATTGCTATTTACTATTATGTGTGAGATAGTATATGTGGAAACATCGGAATTATCTGTTAGTAGCAACTTCAGGAATTAACCTTTTTGTCGATCTTCGAAACACAGTTCCGCATTCTTCCACATTCTAATTTAAGGAGCTATATTAATATGGCAAAAGGAACTGTGAAGTGGTTTAACGAGTCAAAAGGTTTTGGGTTTATTACAAAAGATGATGGTGCAGACGTATTTGTGCACTATTCTTCAATTCAGGACAGTGGTTTCAAATCCCTGGCCGAAGGGGAGATTGTAAGCTTTGATGTTGTCAGTGGTCCCAAGGGTCCTTCGGCATCAAACGTAGTAAAAGGCTAAGTCAGCCAAGCAGGTTCAGATCCGTCTGAACCTGCTTTTTATTTAATAAACCGCCAGCGGAATCTACTATTCAGCTCACACGGCTTTGCCGGGCAAGAGGACGATGAGAGCCGCTTTGATAGACCCCCGCTTATCCAGATATTGACCCGACGCCGTCAATGTTCAATCCGCACTCAATTTCCTTTACAAGAAGCTTTGTATTAAGTAAAATTCTCCCATGAAAAAAGAATCCATATCCGCGAGAGTGTTACTTTACTGTATAATATTCCTTATCGTGATGCCTCTTTTTGCAGCCCACGGCGAGGAAGGTAACAATAGTCTTTCCATTTTACCCGTTTTTGGAGGCGGTTCAATCAAGGTGAGGTTATATGCCGACTACTTCTGCGGGCCCTGCCGGACCCTTGAGCCAGTTCTTGAGCCTCTTATAGCAAATCTTGCAAAAAAGAATATCATCACCATTACCTTCATTGACGCACCTTTTCATAAGCATTCTTCCCTCTACACAAAGTATTTCCTTTTTATTCTGAATGAGAGAAAGAACCTGGACCATATCCTTACGGCAAGGAACCTCCTTTTTGAAGCCGCAAAACAGAACATACTGGAAAAGGAGAAACTTGAGGAGTTTCTTATCAAGAATGGTGTAAAATTCAGACCTTTCGACCCACAGCCTGTCTTTAAAATCCTTGAAGGATATATGAAGGAAGATAAAGTCAATGAGACCCCTTCCTGTGTGATCATAAATGGCAAAAAAAAGGAAACCTACAGGGGGGCAACAGATATTACAAAAGCCCTCAATGGTCTTAAGTAAGATTACTGCGAATTACTCCCTCCTCCATGGAGCCGGGCAGCGCCTTGACTTCCGTCAAGAACCATGCCCCTTAGCATATGGAATTTAATGAGATTCTTCTTATCCATCTCGGCGGACTTGGAGATATGTGCCTCGCAGAGTCTACCTTTCACTCCCTTTCCCTCCATTTTAAAGAACCCATAGTAGCGGTTGGGACAAAAAGATTTTTCAATCTATTCAAGGGATATTTTGACCGGGTCCATGGTATTGAATCAGCGAGATGGCTCTATCTTTTTTCGGACCAACCTTCAGATATTACCTGGGAAAGGATAATCTTTATCGGCAAGGACCGGGAAGGAAACCTACGGGCACAATGGCAGCGGCTCTCAAGGTCACCCCTCATCTTTGTTGATATGTATCCCGAATACGCCTTTGACCACAGCCTCTTGCCTGCCTCTCTGCGCGAGAACACAGGTAAAGATGCAGATGCCAAAAGTCATATTGAAGGTTATCAATTGGCCCAGCTTCCATACCTTGGGATCAAACCTCTCAAAAAAGAGGTCCCTCTGAGGCCATCGGAAAGGGTGATACTTTATCCGGAAAAGGGTTTTGAAAAAGAAAAGTGGCATTACAATAATTTCATTGAACTCTATCACTCCTTAAAATCTAAGTGCATCAAGGTGTATGTCCTTGAATCTTTTGGCCTTGATCTGGACCTTCCGGAGAAGGTGATCCTCCCGGAACTCAAAGATGTAAGGGAGTTTTTTGAAGAAGGGGGCGTGTTTGTTTCCAATGATTCCGGTATAGCCCACCTTGCAGGCGCGTGCGGTCTTTACACCATTACAATATTTACTGATTTTGATCCCCATGTATGGCGCCCGAGGGGCGCTAACATCTCTCTGAAATACGGTAAAGACCGCGTTGATGTGCCTTCTCTGGAAGAAACTATCATATGCAACCTGTGCAGTTCTCTCCGCTGTAATCCTTATGTCGTAAAGCAACATGCTGGTCGGATAGATTAGAAAAATACTGTTCTTATTCTTCCAATGGTGCTAAAATTGCGGTATGGCCTTTATTACAGATGTATACCTAAGCGAGATGCTTTCCAAAGATGTGATCGACCAGTTCGGACGACGGGTAGGAGTGCTCTGGGACCTTGTTATTGTTCCCGGTATAAAACATCCGGGCGTTATTAAGCTTGTGGTAAAAAATAAGAGCAAATTATTAGAAATCCCTGTTGAAAACATCTATCTTTTTAACAGGTTTGTCATTACAGTTGATCCCGGCGAAAAGACCTTTCAGGAGTACAGGCCGCAAGGGGGGGATATGCTTATCAAAAAACATATCCTCGACAAACAGATACTCGACGTGAATGGAGCAAAGGTGGTAAGGGTGAATGACCTTAAGCTGGGCGAGAGCGACGGCGCCATCTGTATAATAGGCATAGATGTAGGTTTAAATGGTATTCTGAGGCGCATCGATGGAGGGCGGATGGTTTTGAAGGCCCTGACTGCCTTTGGAAAACCGATAAAGGAATACATTATTGGATGGAACTTCCTTCAAACCATGGACCCTCAGTTAAGAAATCTTACCCTGAATGTTGCAAGAAAACAGCTTAGCGAGCTCCACCCCTCTGACCTGGCCGATATTCTCACCGAGATCGCCCCTGAAGAAGGAACGGAGATACTCTCCTCAGTGGACGAGGAATTGGCGGGCGAGGCCCTCCACGAAGTCTCTACGGAAGTAAGAGAAAAGATACTGAAAGAGATGGACAAGGAATTGATCTCAGACATACTCGAGGAAATGCCCCCTGACGAAGCAGCAGATATATTGGCTGACATGCCTGAAGAAACCTCCGAAGAATTGCTTTCCCTCATGGAGAGCGAAGATGCCATGGAGGTGAAACACCTTCTGAAATATGATGAAGATACCGCAGGTGGGTTGATGACGAGCGAATTTCTTGATTTCCCGCCCGACACGACCGTTGACGAAGCAATGACCGATATCAGGCTCCTTGTTCCTGATGTTGAATTTGTCTACTATGTCTATGTTGTTGATGAACAGGACCACCTGCTCGGGGTGGTGACCCTGAAAAAATTGCTCACAAGCCCCCTTTCAACTAAGCTCCAGGATATCATGATCCAGAACGTGAAACACGTTGGCCTTGACGCTGATCGGAAGGAGATATCGGAGATTGTATCCAAGTATGATTTTATCGCCATTCCTGTGCTCGATGAGGAAGAAAAGCTGAGAGGTGTCATTACAGTTGACGACATTATCGACCTCCTTGTCCCCAACCCCACGAGAAGAAGGAAGGGCAGAGCCTTTCAATAATGGCAGTCGTTAGTCGGTGGTGAATAGTCAAATGCGTAAAACCCGTAGATATTCCTGAACATTGACGGTTTTTTTGTAACCTTCGACAAGAACCTTCTACTTTTGTTTCAACGATTTTTCTACTTCCTTTTCAGTCAAATCCACAAGGTCTGCCCCGATCTCTTTTGCCCATTTAATGTACACGGGTCTTGTCCTTATGGCGAAAGCCCTTATCTGTTCCGGGGTAAGCACAGTAACTTCCATTCCATTCTTTTTCAGTGTCTCGAAGGCCGGCATAGCTCCCGACAGGCCCGCCCTGGCAGTCTTCTTCTGCCATTGCGCCGTCATTCCTGCAGCCTTCAGAATTGCTTCCCTGTCTTTCCGGGTAAAGGTTTGCCATACGCTCCTGCTCACACTGAAGATAAGGGGGTCAATGGCATAATTCCACACCGTCAGATATTTGTGCACCTGCCAGAGTTTGTAAGGGATAATAATCGAATCTACAGGGTTCTCCTGGCCATCCACAGTGCCCTGCTGGAAAGCTGATAATGCCTCTCCCCAATTCATGGACACCGGGTTGGCACCCATGGCCTTAAAGATATCGATAAAGATGGGAGACCCTACAACCCGTACCTTGAGGCCCTGGAGGTCTTCCGGCTTATTCACCGGTCTCTTGTTGTTTGTGAGATCTCTATACCCGTTTTCACCCCATGCAAGCCCTGTCACGCCGTTTTCATCAATGGCCCTGAAGAGCCGTTTTCCCACCTCTCCATACTCAACGGCATCAAGGGTTTGATAATCCGGGAAAAGGAAGGGCAGGGAAAAAAGGTTAAGCTCTTTTATCGTTGTAGACCAGTTGATGGTTGAAGAAAGGGAAAAATCAATAACCCCCTGTTTGATGAGAAGAAACTCGTTTGTCTGTTTTCCGGCAAAGAGCTGCCCGCTGTAATAGGGTTTTATGTTAATCCTTCCATTTGTCGCCTTATTCACTGCTTCGGCGAACCGGGAAGCCCCTTCACCCCAAGCGCCGATTGGTCCGACAACGACACTCATCTTATATTCCGGTTTATATTGCGCTCCAAACCCTGTACCGACAATGCAAAAAAGAAGAATAAAGGTCACGCAAGCTGCCATGTTTCTTAATGCCATCAGTCCCTCCCTCGAAAGACAATATCTATGGCTTTTTCTTCGGAAATGTATCGAGAATCCTGAGTATCTCTTTCCCTTCTTTCGTGTTTATCCCGTATCTGTTGACCGCCTTCTCGAAATTGTTTCTTGCAAGGTCATCCCTGCCGGTCTCCATGTAGTAACGACCGAGATATTCGTATCCCATCCCCTCGTGCCCCATCACTCCTGACAGCATGCCCAGTCTGTAGTAGATTTCGGGATATGTATTGCCGTAGTTCCGAAGCCCCAGGTATGTATATGCTGCAATTTCCCGTTCTCCGCTGCCCTCATAGGCTTTTGCAAGGTACAGACGGCCTATGGGGTTTGATTCATTCCTTAGAACCACTATTGCCTCTTTGTATTTATTTGCATTTACAAGTATTTCACCGAGAAATATATTCTTGAAGGGAGAATTAATATCATTAATGATCCTTATTGATTCCTCAATATTGCCCTTTGAAGAATATACGAGGGCAGCGGCATAGGCACTCACAGGATCTGCTTTATTCTTCAGATACCTGTTGATCCATATCTCTTCCGTGCCGAGTCCAGCCCTGTCGTGGAGGGTTTGCGCCCTCACTACAAGAAAAGGGAAAAACGACGTATCTACGGTAACCTTGCTGCCCCTCCAGTCATTTTCGATCTTCATGATCCTCTCATCGTGGTAAGGGTGGGTAAGCAGGTACTGAGGAACCAGCTTGCCCCCTGAAGTCGCCCTTAACTTTCTGAGAAAGTCTGCGGTCCCGAGCCCTCCATACCCGGCCTTATCAGCGTTAAAAGCGCCTACTGCGTCAGCCTCTTCTTCGTTTTCACGGGTATAGCTTATGGCCATCTGCTGAGCAGACGCCATGCCGGTAACAAGGGCCGCCCCTTTCGCCTGTGGATTTGGAACCAGTGCTGCTGCCACCAGGGCGGCCAGCATCCCCCAGTTTATATATTTTTGTTTCTCCATCCCCTTGGCAACATGTCTTTTGATGATATGGGCAAACTCATGGGAGAGGACACCGGCGAATTCCTCTTCTTTATCACATAAACCTATCAGCCCCGTCGTTATATATACATAACCCCCAATGGAAGCAAAGGCATCCACCGTGGGTGAATTAATAACCGTGAACACAATGGGGAATGGCAGGTTTGATATGCTTTCAAGCCTTTCTTTCACGGAACGGAGATATAATGAAATATAAGGATCGTTATTGACGGGTACAGAGCTTGCTATCTGAAGGTACATCTCTTTGCCGTACTTTTTCTCCTCTTCTACAGTAATAGTGCCATAAGCCCTGAAAGGGAGGATAAAGAGAAGGATGATTGTGAGAAATGTATAGGTAAGCTTCATTAAGCTTTGCTGGTTTTTTTGCTCTTTTTGACCTTTTTTTGTTTTTTCTTGACTACGTGCCTTTTCTCTTTGCTTTCTTTATACGATGTGAGGGCAATAGAGTGGGCCTTCGCCAATCGTATCTCCCTGTCTGAAGGAAGCTGCTGGTAAAGGTTTTTTAATATCTGGATAGAATCACCCCAGAGGTCCCTGCTCCCCAGGAGGGAGAGAATATAGACCTTGCCATCCTTCTCGAAGGCGCCGACATAGCAGTGCTTTGAGGCTCTTGTAAATCCTGTTTTTCCGCCAATGTTTGGGTCAAAACAGAAGAGAAACCTGTTATGATTTTTGTATCGTGTAGATCTTTTATCATCTCGGAAAAGGAAATACTTTGTAGTGACAAGTTCCTGGAATCTTTCATTTGAAAGAGCATATCTGAAGATCAGCGCCAGGTCGTAACAGGTTGTATAATGGTTATCCGCCGAGAGACCCGATGCATTCCTGAAATTACTGTTCAAGGCACCGATTGCCTTTACCTTTTCATTCATGAGACGGGCAAAATTCTCTTCTGTGCCTCCCACGTAAGTAGCAATTGTGTATGCAGCATCATTTGCCGACTCAACCATTGCCCCTTTCAGCAGATCAATGGACTTGTACCGGTTGCCCGGAACAAGGTGCAGTTTCGAACGGGGAAATTTTAATACATTGCCGTCCGGCACAACAATCTCATTGCCATCCAGTCTTTCGATAGCAACAATCGTGGTGACAACCTTTGTAGTGCTCGCCGGCGGCAGTTGCTTGTCATACTCTCTGCCCGCTATTATCTGGAAAGAATCTTTTTCTACAAGGAGGTATGCCCGCGCAGTAATGGAATCGTATGCTGAAGCATAAAAAGGGAGAACAAGCGCGAAGAGTAAAATAATATATTTCATAGGTTTTGTGTATTAATTACATATATTAAACAACACCTTTTGTGATATGACAAGGGAAAAGGTGAACTAACAAGGTATTATTGAAGATTCAGAGGAGGAAATATGTCACAAATCAAGATCAAATCAAAGAAGGATGCGGAACACAGGATAATTCCTGCGTCAGGGGTCTGGGGTGGGGTCACCCCTCATGGTATGATATATTTCGATGTGGTCCTCGAAAAACCGGAAGCCCCTGCATTGACCATTATCAACCTGAACGAGGCAACAGGGGAGAGGGTGGAAACGGTCCAGGAACCCACAGAGCCTTTTATAGAGCGCATCCTTATGGCTGGTATCCTCGTAAGGCCCGAGGTTGCCCGGGCAATAGGACACTGGCTGATTGAAAAGGCAGATGAGGCGGATATGATCGGGAAAGAAGGCATGCCACCGGGATTTATGCAGTAATTCCAGCGGGCAATCAAGATTGAAAAAAACCCTTTGATACCTGCAGACGATATGGATAAGAGATTTATTTTGGAGGTTTAATCATAATATTTCTAAGGCCATTATTTTCAAACTCCATTTCATACTTCTCAATAAAAGGCTGTTCTTTATTAAGAAGTTCTTCCGGAGGCATCTTGGCAACTGGATTATCACCGTATTTTCTGGTTAAGTCACGGCGGGCAAGATTATAAATTAACTTGTCCCAGAAGGTGTAATCGTCATAAAGGTGTATCTGTTCGTCTATCTCGGGATCATCTTCAAGCTCTTGAGAGGGATAATATTTCTTTTCTCCTTCGACATAATCTGCATACTGCTCAAGACCAAAGTCTTTGGCAAAAGAGAGGACATACTCCTCTATAGAATTGTATTTTTCGTTGGATGATTCTTCTTCCATTGAGTTTACCATCCAGTTGCCGAGATAGACTGCTTTTATTAATACTTCATATTGTTCTTTGGAAAAGTTAATTTTCATAAATACCCCTGCAATGTAGTCTTTTATTTTGTTAAAACTCTGGTTTGTTTTACTGTCAATAAAATCTATTGATAATCATCCTTGTCTTCACTCAAGAGTTTCCGTATCTCAGCAAGATTGTCTGATATGGTTTTTTGCTGATGGTAGTATTCTCCTACACGATATGAAATCTCAACAAGGATTAAAAGAATAAATCCCAGGAAAATTCTTGTTTTGTAAGGTTCCGGAACAGTGAAGGCAACGCATATAAGGGCAGCGAGCGATAACCAGTAACGGAGCATGCTTTGTTTTTTATTGCCGGCTTGTTTTGTTTCTGCTGTTTCGTCAATCTCTGTGGCATACGTTGGGTTATACCTGCTTTCATCAATGACTTTATGAATTTCCGGATTGATATCCTTCTGCAGTTCCTGTCTCACCGTGTGTTGCACCAGAGGTTTATTTTCAGGCTGTTCCACAGGTTTACTATCAGGATGAGCGGGTGTTGTTTTAACGAATAGCGCTTCCTGCTTGACTGCGTGTTGTTTTAACTCAGGCTGTTCTACTGGTTTGACCGTCTGTTTTTTAATGGGGGGAATGGGCTGCCCTTTAATCGCTTTGATCGGTGCGGCGTCAAGGCGCTTTACCGGTATTCTCTCAGTACGAGGGGGTGTCGCTTTAACGGGTCGCTTGTTTTTTGGCCTGCTGTCTTCAGTGGTAGTGTCCTTTATCCAGCTCAGCGTTGTATCTGCTAGCAATATCTTTTTTGCCATTATCTACCCCTTTTTTATGATCTCTTTACACAGTTTCATATAGTCTTCTGCCCCGTAACTCTTCGGGGAATAGTCATAAATGGATTGACCCTGTATGGGTGCCTCGGCAAGGGCGACGTTGTCTCGTATAAGGGTGTTAAAAACCTTGTCTCCGAAATATCCCTTTATCTTTTCAACTACCTCTTTGTTGAGTCTCTTTCGTCTATCATACCTCGTGCAGATAATGCCTGATACAGCAAGTTTTTTATTGAGTCTCTTCTGCACTACCTGAACAGTTTCCATAAGTTTTCCTATGCCCTGTAAAGCCAGATACTCTGTTTGCAGGCAGACAAATATTTCCCGTGCAGTAGTAAGGGCATTCAGAGTTAAAAGTCCTAAGTTTGGAGGGCAGTCGATCAAGATATAATCTATGTTTTTTATCTTCTTCAGAGATTCTTTAAGAAGCATTTCTCTCCCTGCTACTGCGGAAAGCTCTATCTCTGCCCCTGAGAGGTCAAGGGTAGATGGAATTACTTTCATTTTCCCATAGACTTGGATAACCTCATCTATGGTGCCATCCCCTTTGAGCAGTTCATAGATAGTCTTCTTAACTTCGTGGGCCTGAATTCCTATTGAGTAAGTCAGGTGAGCCTGAGGGTCAAGATCTATGAGCAGTACTTTTTTGCCTAATCGAGAAAGTCCACAACCGATGTTTACTGTTGAGGTTGTCTTCCCTACCCCGCCTTTTTGATTGATTAGCGCAATTATCCTCATACATTCCCCCTGGTAACAATCTTTAATAAGCTGTGCATCATCCGGTAACCCTTACTGGCTTTGCCCGCACCTATTGTAACACTTTTGCAGTCAGAATTACATCACTTTTGAATTTGAATTAATAAGGTTTAATCATTCTTAAAGATGATCTATCATGTGCGCAATGATTAAATTGAAACCTTATTTGCCATTCCCGTCTTTGAATTTATTTAAAAGATGGAAGGAAATCTGTCAGCGTCACGCCCCGGGTAACCCTTTATTCCCGCTGAGTATGAAAAAAAGATGTATTGAGGGGCACAACCTGCCTGCTAAAACAGCCAGATATGGTCCAGGTCCTCACCCCTTTTACCTTCTGTTTTCCTTTCTCGAATAACCTTTGCCGGCATTCCCGCCACGAGCGTACAGGGAGGCACATCCTGGCTTACAAGGGAATGGGATGCAACAATCGCCTGTTCTCCTACGGTAACACCAGGGAGAATTGTAGCGCCTGAATATATTTTTGCATAATCTTTAATGATTACTCTCTGATATTCCCGGACAATATGAGAAGATTCCGAGTGGCTATGGGTGAATATCCTTACATCCTCTGCTAAAGCGACATGGTTCCCTATGGTAACCCCGCCCTTTGTATCAATAAATACCCCACGGTTAAAAAAGACGAAATCACCAACTTCAAGATACCGACCGAAATTGAACCTTACATTCTCCTCTGAGATCAAACCGGCCCCGCATCTTTTAAAGAGATGCCCGGCAATGAGTCTCCGGAAAGGAATAGAAAAGGGGACAAAAAGACAGAGAGGAAGTTTGTCGAAAGCATCCCACAGAAAATGGAGGTAACGCTGCGCGTCCGTCATAGGGTTCTCGTGTCCCAGGGGGAGGTAATCACTGTATATTTTGAGCTCTTCCAGCAGTTCCAAGGAATAGGCAGGTCCCTCCAGAAGGCCAAGTATCTGCCGGGCCCCACGGGCATCAAGACCGGATCTGATGATATCTTCAATTTCTTTCAGTTTCTGATCAAGTATCCTTCCCATTATCATGTACCTGTAAATTTATCCTGCCATATCCTGTTAAAAAAGTCACTAACTGTTGTCATGCAGGACCTTATCGGTTAAGCTTAGGAATGTCCCGTAAGATGATATTGGAGAAGGATGGTCCAAAACAGAAAAGCCATACGATTACATGGACATATCAGGCGATAGAACAAAATCAAGCCCAAAGCGGACTTGAATACCTTCTCGCAATAAAGGAGGGCAGAATCTCTCCCCCGCCTGTTTGGAATCTTATCGGCTGCAGGCTTGCAGAAATTTGTGAGGGACGTGTGACTCTTGAGGTAACCCCCGCAGAATATCACTACAACCGTTTTGGCGTGGTACAGGGAGGAATTCTCTGCACGATACTCGATGCATCCATGGCCTGCACCCTCAGTTCCTCTCTCTCTCAGGGAACGGGCTTCAGTTCACCGGAGCTTAATGTGAACTATTTCCGCCCCGTAAGGGTGGAAACAGGTGTGGTACGCTGTGAGAGCACCATTATTCATAAGGGAAATCGAATCGCCGTCCTTGAAGGGAAGATTCTCGACAGAGAAGCCAGGCTCTGTGCTCAGTCAATGGCAACCTTTATGATCTTCGCAACCAAGAGAAAGGTTGACTAAGCCCCACAGGCGATCAGATTATTTAATCAGGAAACACGGCGGGGACGAAAACCTGTTATATCCCCCGAACCTGATGTTTTCAATATATGTCCTGTGTCAAGGGTGACCCCAACGCTCAATAGTTTACTCAATGTGTGATTTAGCTGTTTTGACAGCGAGGTCTCTATCCTTAGTAAACAACCTCCAGTCCATTCCTGAAGAGTGAGTACCGGTCTCCTTATCTCGACCTCTACAGTAATACCAGTGCCCAAAACGCTCGACAGTAGAAAACGGATGATCATCTGTGCAGAAGATTCCGCAAGTATTAATCTCCTCGTAAAATATTGTTTCGTCTGGGGCTTCGTCATAAGACAAGTCATCAGGCAATACGATTTGAGATACATCAAGGCCTTCTGCTTTCTTCTCATCCAACCAATCCGATATGTTCATTGGTCCTTTCCTCCTTTCATGCCGGTTGATGTTTAGCGCTTCAACCGGTCAGACAGTAATAACCGGGCACTCTGCCCGGAAATTTTTCCTTGGCGCAATTGTCATGGTCTTTTCTTCCCGGATTCATTCTTATGTCCCTGTTTCCGTGCCTTGCTTCTTTATGGCAAGGTTAAATGGTATTTCTTATTTTCTAATTGATATTCCTTTTTTCCTAATTTATCGCAAAAAATAAGATTACCACACTCGCAAATAAAGCAGTACCCATCGCCAAAAGTAATATAATGCATAATTTTACGATCGCAACATTGGCAGACTTTTTCCATAATTGCCCCCTTATTCAAAAATACTTGCACTGGTGCTGCTTTTATCCAGCACCGACCCCCCGGTCGGTCATAGCAAGAGTGAAATATAATGCTTTCAGTGGACACCAAAAGATCAATGTGCAAAACGCGTATAAATGCTACTGGCAGGGTGTTCAACTGTGAACATAACGCTATTACTTCTATTTTAACAATACATCAGGTAATCGCTCGTGTCTGTCGCAGAACCAACAATTATTTTGTAGCATTTCTGTGCATGACCGTGTCGTCTATTTTGTTACAAGGAATGGAAATCTATTTACCTCGCACAGCAAGTGCGGGAAGAAGGCTCGCATGCACAGATGAAAGCGACTCGGCATCAGAGACACGCATACGCTGAAACCCGAAGAAAAGGCCGTGCAGCCATTCCGCTGCACGGCCTTTTTACTGAAATTTTAAAAACTTAACGGTTTATAGATTACCGTAAGGCCTTTCTTACCATTTACCTGTTGTTAAATACTCGTCCATGGCTGCTGCTGCCTTTCTTCCTGCACCCATGGCGAGGATAACCGTTGCAGCCCCTGTGACGATGTCTCCTCCTGCAAAAACTCCTTTCCTGCTTGTCTTGCCTGTTTCAGGATCAGCTTCAATATTGCCGGACTTCCTAAGGCTGAGCCCTTCTGTGTTCTGGGTCAGGATGGGGTTCGGACCCTGGCCGATAGCAACAATAATTACGTTTACATCAATGATATGATTGGAGCCCTTCATCTCAACAGGCCTTCTTCTCCCTGATGCATCCGGCTCACCAAGCTCCATTTTCACACATTCGAGCCCTGTTGCCCAGCCATTAGCATCGCCAACAACCCCTATAGGGTTCGTGAGGAGCCTGAAGTCGATACCTTCTTCCTGTGCGTGATGCGCTTCCTCAGCCCTTGCCGGCAATTCTGCCATGGAACGGCGATAGACAAGGTAGACATTTTCTGCCCCGAGCCTCTTCGCAACCCTTGCCGAGTCCATAGCCACGTTGCCGCCGCCGATAACGGCTACCTTGCTGCCTACATGGACCGGTGTATCATATTCAGGAAAGAGATATGCCTTCATCAGGTTTGCTCTTGTGAGAAACTCATTGGCAGAATAGACGCCATTAAGGTTTTCGCCAGGGATTTCAAGGAAATAGGGAAGCCCTGCCCCTGTTCCCACAAAGATTGCATCATAACCGTCAGCAAAAAGCTCATCAACCGTTATTGACTGACCAACAATTGTATCAACCTTTATCTTTGCGCCAAGCTTTCCAACATAATCAACCTCCCGCTGCACAATGGCCTTGGGAAGACGGAACTCAGGGATACCATAGACAAGGACCCCGCCTGCCTTATGGAGGGCCTCAAAAACAACCACCTCATGGCCCTTCTTGGACAACTCGCCGGCAACAGTAAGCCCTGCAGGGCCTGCGCCGATGACTGCTACCTTTTTTCCTGTAGGTTTGGGAATCTCAGGGATACGCACATCTCCAGCCTGAAGCTCATAGTCTGCGGCATAGCGCTCCAGACGGCCGATCGCTATGGACTCGCCTTTCTTGCCAAGGACGCAGAAGCTTTCGCACTGGGTCTCCTGGGGGCAGACGCGGCCGCACACTGCAGGAAGGGCATTGGTTTCTTTTATGGTATGAATAGCGCCCATAAAATCGCCTTCTTTAACCTTCTTTATGAACTCAGGGATCTTGACATTGACAGGGCACCCTTCTACGCAGGGCATGTTCTTGCACTGGAGGCACCGCGCCGCTTCCCGTATCGCATTCTCTCTCGAATAACCGAGGGCAACTTCGTTAAAGTTCTGGATGCGGAGCTTGGGATTCTGCTCAGGCATCTTTTCCCGTTTCTTTGATTTTTTAAGCAGTTTTGCCTTGGCTTCCAGTTTGCACTGGTGATCCCACATAGCGCGCCTTTCTTCTCTGGTGTACATGCGCTGACGGGATACAAGTTCGGGGAAATCAACCTGATGACCGTCAAATTCAGGGCCGTCAACACAGACGAACTTTGTCTCTCCACCGATAGTTGCCCGGCAGCATCCGCACATACCGGTGCCATCCACCATAATGGTGTTAAGGCTTACCACGGTCTTGAGGTTATGGGGACGGGTCACCTCGGAAACAGCCTTCATCATGACCACCGGCCCGATCCCGATAACAAGGTCAATCTTCCTCCCCTCACTGATCAGCCTTTTCAGCACATCGGTCACAAAGCCGTGGTGACCGTAGGAGCCGTCATCTGTTGTGGGATAAAGCTCGGTGCTTATTGCCTTCATCTCATCTTCAAGGATCAGCATCTCCTTGCTCCGGGCGCCGATTATGGAGACCACCGTGTTGCCAGCCTCAAAAAGGGCCTTTGCGATGGGATAGACGGGGGCCACACCTACACCGCCGCCCACGCAGACAACGGTGCCGAATTTCTCTATATGGCTCGCCTTGCCGAGAGGGCCGACTACATCGAGGATCGTCTGACCTGCTTCGAATTTCTCCATCTTCTGGGTCGAAGAGCCGACTGTCTGGAATATGATGGTAATAAGCCCCTTTTTCCTGTCAAAGTCCGCAACGGTAAGGGGAATCCTTTCCGCATAGTCATCTGCACGGAGGACAACAAACTGCCCGGGTTTTACCTTCTTTGCTATATCAGGAACGTAGAGTTTAAAAAGTGTAATTTGTGGTGCCAGTTGCTGTTTTTCAACAATTTCATTAAGTTTCAATTCTTGCGCCATAGCTTCTCCTTTTTCTGATTTGTTCTATATACCTGTTGCCTTTTCTTTACCCTGTTTCACGGGGAATTTCACCCTGAAGGTCGTACCCTTGCCTACCTTGCTTTCAACATCGATACGCCCGAAATGAGATTCCACAATTCTTTTTACGATTGAAAGTCCAAGACCGGTCCCGGTCGTATATCGTGTCTGGGGGCCTGATACCCTGAAAAACTCTTCATAAATAGAAGGCAGGTTCTCTTCGTCAATACCTATTCCCGTATCAACAACCTTGATTTCAAGAAAATCCTTGTTCTCCCTGGCTTTGACAATAACCTTCCCTTTTTTTACGTTGTACTTGATTGCATTGGAGATAAGGTTTGTAAAGAGCTGCTCCATCTCGGACCTGTCCGCTTCAATGAGGGGCAGGGTTTCCGGCATTTCCATCTTAAATTCCAGTTCCTTGCTCTCTCCCTGGTTTTTTAATAATTCCATGGTATTTATGATGATGGGGGAGATATCAAGGAGTTCCTTTTTTCTCTCTATTCGCTTCGATTCCAAACGGCTGAACTGGAGTAAATCACCCACAAGATCGAGCAATGAATGGGTTCGCTGCCGTGCCCGCTCCAGCATCTGACGATTGACCTTCGGGTCATCGCCCACTGCATTGGTGAGATAGGCAGTAAGATACCCTTCCACCGCAGAGAGAGGCGCCCTCAATTCATGGGTAACCATAGAGACAAACTGTGATTTTACCTGTTCAATCTCTTTAAGATTTGTAATATCACGGAGAGTGCTTACTACTCCTAATTCCTGCCCTTTTTCATCCCTTATGCACGACACATTGACCATCAAGGTCCTTCCATCCGGTTTAGGCAGATTGATCTCTTCGGAGATGGTCGTATATTGGCCTGCATCAGGGGTAAAGGCCCGTGTGATGATGTTTGTAAAAGCACCCTCGGGGATGATTTCCCCTATACTTCTTCCCGGCTCAAGGTGCTCATCAAGGTCAAGCATCTTTATCGCCGCAGGATTCCACAATACAAGCTGACGCTCCATGTTAATAACGAAAATACCGTCTGCCATGGAGTTCACGATCGTGTGTATCTTTGACTTCTCATGGGCTACTTCGAGGAGTTTCTGATCCCTCTCCTCCATAAGCCTTTTTGCCTGGACGCTGAGCCGCCTCTTCTCAAGACCGCGGTTTACCACGGTTACAAGCTGATCAGGGGCAAAGGGCTTGGGCACATAATCGTAAGCGCCGTGCTTCATGGCATCCACCGCAGTCTCTATGGTAGCAAACCCGGTGATTACAATCATGATGATTTCAGGGTCAATCCAGCCCACCTGTTCCATGAGCTCAAGGCCGCCCATGACAGGCATCATGAGGTCTACGAGCAAAAGATCGTACGACCCGGCCCTTACCATTTCAAGACCTACCTTGCCGTTTTCAGCGGTGTCGGCAGAGTAGCCTTCGCTCAGGAGTACCCGGCGGCACCCTTCGCGGATACCCTTCTCATCATCAACAATCAAAATATGTATCGTCTCGGCCATTATACCTGCTTAAAAAAACCCTGTATGTCTGCTGCAGCCCCGCAGGTCAGTGCCCAGGAGCTTGCCAGGAAGTAATTCATTTCCCCCTGGACAATAGGTCATTAATCCTCTTTACCAGCTCTTCAGGCAGAAGCGGTTTATTTGCATAATCGTCTGTCTTCATCCAATATCCGTCAAGATCCTGTGAAAAATCCACACCCGTCTCGCTTCCCACTGCAGTCAGCAGAAGTATGGGGATATTCCGGTAGACCGGGTCTGCCTTCAGCGCCTTGGCAATGACGAAGCCCGTATCATGCTTTTCCATCATAAGATCAAGGACAATCAGGTCAGGTTGTTCAAATCGCACTGCATCCATTGCCTCCTGGCCTGAAAAGGCTGGAACCACCTCAAACCCGTTATTCTCGAGGACGGCCTTGTTCAGGTCAATAAAATCAACATCGTTGTCCACAAGTAAAATTCTTGCCTTTTTGCTCATAGTTATTTCTCCCTAAGCTTGTATTTTATAATGATACTCATCCTGTTTTTGTTCCTTCCTCCTGCCCCTTCCCATCAGTTGCAACGGGCAGGGAGATAATGAAGGTGCTTCCTTTCCCGAGAATAGTCTCAATATCAATCGTTCCCGAATGTCTCTCGATAATCCCGTAAGAGATGGCAAGACCCAATCCGGTTCCCTTTTCCTTGGTGGTGAAAAATGGAGAAAAAAGCTTGCCCATGATCTCAGGTGGGATACCAGGCCCTGAGTCCTGAATCCGTACTTTTATCTCATCCTTCCCCCTGGTGGTGGTGATCAAAAGCGTTCCCTTCCCTTCCATTGCCTGGGCCGCATTCAGTATGATATTGAGAAAGACCTGCTTGAGCTGCATGCCATCAGCATGAATGGTAGGCAAACTCTCAAGGAATTGTTTTCTTATCCTGATATTATGAAAAAGTGATCGATTTGTTACCAGCAAAAGAACATCCTCAAGGATCTCATTCACATTCGTTGGCCCAGGCCGGAGCTTGGTCTCTCTTGCGAAGCTTAAAAGACCCTGAACTATTTCCTTTGTACGGCTTGACTCACTTATTATGAGCTCAACGTCCTCCCGCCTCGGGTCATCTGCATCAAGTCCTTTCAGCAGAAGATGGGCATAGATTGTAATTGTGCCCAGGGGGTTATTGATCTCGTGGGCAACCCCTGCCGCTAACTGCCCGAGGGCAGCCAGTTTCTCGGTCCGCACAAGCTGAAATTGAGCCTGTTCGAGCTCCTGGTGGGATAACTGGAGTTCCCTGTGAGACTTCTCCAACTGCTGGTATATCCTTTTGCTTTCCTCAAGGAGATAGGGCAGGCAATAATCTGCCTCTGAAATCCCCTGAACTACTGCGATGGCCTTATCACGACATGTAGGGTACCCGCATGCCCTGCAGTCAAGGTTGTGATTGGGGGGCAGCTTGTCTATCTTTTTCAGTACACCCCGTATCTGCTCCTCAGTGGGTACGGGAAACCTTTGTTCCATGTCAATAAATCCACGGCTGAGATCAACATCCCCATGGGAATCAAGTTCAGCAATAACCGCCCCAACATCCTGCTTGTCCATCTCGGCCTTTGCAAAACGTGCAATCTTGTGACGACGACTGAATACAGACAGTTCATGGGTAGTAAAAGGACCGTCTACACATCCAAAACAATAGACCGAATCGAGAAATTTTACCTGAATAGACCCTGAGGCTACCTTATTAAGAGCACCTATTGCACGCTTGTGGCCATAGGTAAGGCTGACCTCATCCATCAATACATCCATATTTATGCCCATACAGCGATTGAGCCCGCCGATCACCGAGATCACCCTTCCAAGGAAAGGCTTCGGACCGTCAAAAGCCGTTTCCTGAAGACCGGCTGGATCAATGCCTGTATCGCTTATCAGCTTCTGAAGATCATGAAAATTGATCACCTGATCGATCACCCCCGCTACCTCAGGGGCATTCATCTCTTTTGTCTGGGCAAGACAGGGGGTTATGTAAACAACCTTCCATTCCGGTCCCTTTATCTTGCGGGCTACCCTGCCCGTCGCGATCATGGGTGACACGATAGGGGCAATATTCGGGATCAATTGAGGAAGATATTTCTGGATATAAAAAACGATGACAGGGCAAACGGATGAAATAAGGAGTTTGTCCGTCTCTTCCTGAACGATTTTTCTGTATGCCTGGCTTATCAGTTCTGCCCCGAAGGCCCCTTCCCAGACCTCGGTAAAACCGGCATGTTTGAGGGCGGTGACCAGCTGCCCCGGCGTAATAGTATCAAGAGACGCAGGAAAGGCTGGGTCCAGGCAGGCAATGGTTTTCTTCTTTTCCGCAAGAAGTCTCTGCACCTCCGGTAAGGCACCTTCATGGGCAAGGGCGTGCTGAGGACATTCAGTAATACAGCTCCCGCACATGAGGCAACGTTCGGGAATAATTGTGATGCGGGACTTTTCCAGCTTGATCGCTTTGGCAGGGCAAATCTGTATACAATATGAACAGCGTCGGCATTTGCGGCTATTTACATTAATCGAATACGCATTAAAGCTCTTTGTGCCCATTTCTAACGGTCCCCATACGAACGCAACGTCAAACTGATTCACACATTTTACAATGATGTGCCATACTTGTCAACGCGTGGCTAACTCACAGATTTTACTTGCGATAATATGTACAAGTAGAAAATGTTTGTCAAGAAAAAAGGTGTGAAATAACGGGTACATGGATATTTCGTCTATCGCAATTTGCCCCGTGCAAGAGAGGCAAAAACCCCTACGATACTCAGGCAACCGAAGATCAGGAACGCTGCTTTTGTGCTTTTGAGAAGAAGCGCGTAATGAGGGGGCAAGATCTCGACCCTTCCGATATAGAGGGCAAAAATCAGGGTGACTACACCCATGCTGAACATCTGTCCGAGAAGGCGCATGGTTGCAAGGGTTGATGAGGCGACCCCGTAGAGCCTGCTTTCCACGGAACTCATGATGGCATTCGTGTTGGGTGATGAGAAGAAGGCAAAACTGAGACCGAGAAACATGAGATTTATTATGATAAACAGAAAAGCAGTGTCGGCTTCGATAAAAGCAAGGAGAAAAAGCACTACCGAGGTGAGCGCCATACCCGTAGACGCAACCAGTCTTGGTTCAATCCTGTCGGAGAGCTTGCCGGCAAAAGGCGAAAAAATGGCCTGCACAATAGGCTGGGAAACAAGAATAAAGCCTGTGCTTTGAGGGCTCAAACCTTTTATGTACTGGAGATAGAGGCTCAGGAGAAATCCGACTGCAAAGGTCGCGCTGTAGTTAAGGAGTGCCGCCACATTCGAAAGGGTAAACACCTTGTTTGTCATAAAGAGGCGCACATCAAGGATAGGATTTTTTATCCTTGCCTCCCACCAGACAAAGATACAGATTCCTGCAGCGCCTGCAAGGATAAGAAGGAAACCCCTTGCTGAAGGGAGGTGGGAAAATCCGTACATTATCACAAGAAGGGTGAGGCTGTAAATGAGGGAGCCAGTAAAATCAAAAGATTCACCCTTTGCCTCTGCCCATTCCTGTTTCAGGCTCTTCATACTGAGAATAATCACAAAAATACCGAGGGGAACATTAAAGAAAAAGACACTGCGCCACCCGATATGATGAGTTAAAAGGCCGCCAAAAAAAGGTCCGCAGGAAAGACCAAGATAGACGGCAGCAATATTGATCCCAATGGCCCTGCCCCGCTCACCGGCTGGGTATACAGAGCTGAGTATGGCAACCCCCGTACCGAATATCATGGATGCCCCGATGCCCTGGAAAGCCCGGAAGATTATAAGTATGTCTACTGATGGCGAGATACCCAGACACAGGGAGGATAGAGTGAATATCCACATCCCGTATATGAAGATCCGTTTTCTCCCGTATATATCCGCTATTCTTCCAAAGGGGACAAGGAACATCGCTGCAGTAAGAAGGTATGCAGTGGCCACCCAGCTCAATGTGATGGCGTCTGCGGAAAAGGCCTTTCCAATGGAAGGGAGGGCAACATTGACTGTTGCGAGAGTCAGGGGAGTAAGAAAAGAGGAGAGGGTGGTGACAATTAAAACTGATTTTCTGCTGTCGCTCGTTGCGGGCTCATCCATTCTTGTGTAGTTTTCCTGAATTAATCATTCTGATTGTAACCCATTACCGTATAGTATGCGGCCTTGTCAAAGAAATAGACAAGCCTTTCACCGAGTTCAAACATACGGTACATGTCTACTGCCTTCTCCCACACGCCAAAGGAGTATGTAAACATCCAGATGTGCTTTTTCAGGATGCTCAAGGAACTGACCAGTTCTTCCATGGGAACGCCTCCCCGGTATCTTAGAGACCCAAGTTCAACATAAAAGGCCTTCAATTCGCCTTCGCCCTTTTCCCCTTTTAGCCATGTCTCAAACTGACCCATGATAAACATGGCCTTTGAGAAGAGATCCCCCTTGTCAACACAATGGTAGGCCCTGGTGGAGGGATTGGTGGTAATATCGTCGAGCCAGAGCTCTACAATCCTTTTTGAATTGTTCTGTACTGCCTTTACAAGCTCATCCGACAGGAGGTTCCCTGGATAAACAATCCTGTTCTTCACAGTCCCTTCAATAAGGGTTTCAAAAGAATCATGCATGTTCCATAGATCCTTGTTGAGTTCAATGAACTTTTGAACCGCCGCTTCCTGGGAATCAAAGGCAAGCCTCGGGAGGCCCTTGACCGGGAAGTACCGGCATTCGCCGGCATCATCGCCCGGGCATTCAGTGCCTCCGACTTTCTCTGCTTCAAAGGAGACAATAAGGAGGTCTCCGTAAAAGGCGTTTTTATGGGTACTCACATCTACAAGCCGGGTAATGGCGCCTTCAATACCTGTCTCTTCCTTTAATTCCCTGAGCGCTGCATCTTCGATACTTTCCCCTGTTTCTGCAAAACCGATGGGGCAGCACCACATATCCTTGAAGGGTTCCCGCGCCCTCTTCACAAGGATGATCTCCCGATCCCTGTTCGGAAGGATTACAGAAGCCACAGGCAGGGGGTTCTCGTAGTAGACCTCTCCGCAGGCCTCGCATACCTGCCTTGTCTTTCCTTCGAGGAGATCCGTTTCGAGGGTTTTGCCGCAAAAATTACAGAACATTTTTATCTTCATTTCTGCGCCACAAATATCCTGTCGTTTTTATTGAAGCTGAGTCTCCCTTTTGTTTTCAATAAATGGAGCATCCTCTCCATGACAAGCAGGGGCACTACATCCCTTGAAATAAATGCCTTTTTGAAATCGATGTAGAGGGCAAGATCCTCGCTCTCGTCGCTATTAAATACAATGGCATTGTCATAGTCTATTGAGGTAATGCGGGTAAAATGCTTTTGCAGCATAGTCTCCCCGTTTTCTGCGGAAAACCCCTGGATCACCTTTTTCAGGTTTGAAAAGTTAAAATATTGTTCCCCCTCTTTAAGCATTGATTCGCTGTGGGTGATTACGAGAAATGTTCCTTCCGGCCTGAGCACCCTCTTTATCTCCGCCAGGGCCTCCGGGAAAAAATAGAGGGAGTAGGCAGACGCAATGAGATCAAAATGGTCTGCAGGCAGATCAAGAGGGGCGGGAAGGAACATATTTCTGAAGATCACTTCCTTCGCGATCCGACCGGCAGCTTCACAAAACTCGGCCTTATTTTCTTCAAGGCAATCGATCCCTGTTATGGAATCAAATGGCCCAACAAGTGCCTTCTCAAACCAGCCGTAGCCACAGCCGCAATCGAGGATTGTACGGACAGCCCTCCAGTCGATAAGCTTCTGGGCAACAAGGCGAATATCCGCCTTGTTCTCAGAGTGGTTTTTTATGAGTTCCCCGATCACCTTATGGACAGGAAGATTGGAATAACTCTGTACAACGGTATCCATCATGCTTATATAGCTCAACTTACCCGGCCTTGTAAACTGAAAACTAATATGTCATGATATGATATGCCGATTTACGAATACTACTGCGATACCTGCAAGCGTCCATCCTCTTTTATGCTTTTGAGAACAACTGAAGAGGTCAATCCCTATTGCAAGACCTGCGGCAGCAAAGAGGTGCGAAGGATCATCTCCCGTGTTGCAGTTCTTAAGAGCGAAGAGAAGAGGATGGAAAGTCTCCTCGACCCTTCGAAATTCTCAGACCTTGATGAGAATGATCCCGGGAGCATAGAACGGGTCGTGAGAAGAATGGGGCGGGAGCTTGGGGATGAATTAGGTGAAGGCTTTGAGGAATCGATGGAAGGGGCATTCCAGGAGGAGTCTGCTACCTCTCCGCAAGACCTCTAAAGGGGCCTTTGCCTTCCCTTAAGACCTCTACCTCGTCGTCAACAATCTTGATCAGAGTCGACGGTTCGCTGTATACAATGCCGCCGTCAATAATGATGCTTATATCCCTTTTAAAGGTCTTCTCAATCAGCCTCGGGTCTGTCATCACCTCTTCCCCGGCAATCCTGGCGCTTGTATTGATTATGGGCCTGTCGAGAAGTCTGACCAGGGCAACAGGCACAGGGTGATCGGGAATCCTTATGCCTACCTCTTTTTTGTCGGTCATGAGAAGCTTGGGCATAATCCTTTTTGCCTTGAGGACAAAGGTATAAGGTCCGGGAAGATGTCTTTTCGCCACATTAAAGGCAAAATCACTCATTACCGCGTAGGTGCTTATCTCCTTAAAATCCCTGCAAATGATACTGAGCGCCCTCCGGCTGTCGAGCCGCTTGATGGCATAAAGCTTTCGTATTGCCTTGATATTAAAAAGATCACAGCCGATTCCGTAAAAGGTGTCCGTGGGATAGGCAACGAGACCCCCGATGGCAAGGGTCTCCCTGATAATCTCCGTTATCTTTTTTTTTGGCCGCTCCGGGTCCCACTCTATAATCATCTCTTTCTCCCCACATATTGCGCAATGGCCCGTTTTTTTCCTTTAAAGAAAGATACGGTCTCTTCATAAGAACCTTCCCTGCAACGCTTATCCCAGTCAACCATGGCCGAAAACCTTGAGCGCATTCCCTCCCAGCACCTTTTCCCGCACCTTTTCATCAAGGCCGTTCATGCCCTCCTCATATCTTTTAAGGGAAAGGAGGGGGTAATCAGAACCGAAGAGCGTCTTCTCGGAAAGGAACATCTCTATGAATTTATACATATCATGGGAATATATATAGGGAAGGGCTGCGGTGTCGTAAAATACACGAGCGAATACCCTTCTGATTTCAGGCATAAACTCATAGAAACAGAGGCCGCCCCCACAATGGGCAAGGATAATGGAGAGGTCCCCGTGGGACTCGACGAACCGTGAAACCGCCTTAAAATCGATAGCCATTTTTCCTCTGTAATGGTGACCTACCTGTTCGTTCATATGGAGTAGAAGGGGTATGCCAAAGCGCTTTGCAAGCCCCCCGATTTCATGAAGCCGCTCTAACTCACGGCTCCCCAGACCCTCATCGTAAAATGCCACCTCTCCGATACCCCGGGCACCTGCACGGAGGCATCTCTCTGCCTCCCCGATTCCGCAATTATTCTCAGCTATACTGACTGATGCAAGGGGGATAAGGGTCCTATAATGCGCTGCTGTTTCAAGAATATAATCATTAACGAGCCTGATAAATCCTGTGTCTCTGAAAGGAAAACCGCATACCACAGAGGACATGACCCCTTCCCTTTCCATATAGTTGAGAAGGACTTCATGATTGACCATGGGCGCTTGGGGATTACCATATATTTTTGCAAAACCTTCGTCTTTGGCAGCTATCCTCTCCCTCCTCTTAATGATCTCAGAAGGGAAGATGTGGGTATGGGCATCAATGATTTCCATGGAATAGTATAATCCGTGACAGAGCCAAAACATAGATTTTTTTTTGTTTTGGTGATATATAACCTTTATGACTATCAAAATTGCCTTTCTTGACTGTGACGGCACCCTTACAAAGGTAACAAGCAGTTGGGAGTATCTCCACAGAAGGCTCGGGATATGGGATCAAAATGCAGATCATTTTCAGGAGCTTTTCAGGAAGGGGCAGATCGATTATTATGAATTCTGCAGGAGGGATGCCCTTCTCTGGAAGGGGCTTCCTGTGTCAAAGGTAATAGAAATGGTTGACGAGATACCCTACCAGGAAGGCGCCCGGGAGACCATAGCTGCCCTCAAGGAAATGGGCATTTATACGGTAATAATCTCTACGGGCCTCGCATTCCTTGTAGATAAGGTAAAAGATGACCTTGGCATCCATAAGGCATTGGCGAACGAGCTTCTTGTCGAAGACGGCCGCCTTACAGGCGGCATCAGGATTCACGTGGAATACGAGAAGAAGGGGCACCTCGTCGAGGAGATACTGCGAGAAAAGGGGTTTGCCCGGGAAGAAGCGTGCGCAGTAGGTGACGGAGAAGGGGACAGAGGCATGTTTGAGGCAGTGTCGATGCCCATAGGCTTCCACCCTTCCGAGCACGTGCATCCTTATATCGCCCATGCCCTGTACAACGGTTCTCTTCTCGGTGTAGTAGGGATTGTAAAGGGTTCCATGTGAGGCATATGGAGAAAAGGCCCCGGTTATTTTTTAAATGCACCCTGCCCATAATGTGCCTCCTGGCGGCACTTTTCCTGTCCGGATGCGGCACCCCGAAAAAGGTAAAGATCTACGAATCTACCTCAGACATCAGAAACAAGGTTGTCGAAACCGCAGTAAGTCTCCACGGCAACCCTTACAGAACCGGCGCAAAAGGCTCTAATGCCTTTGACTGCAGCGGTTTTGTAAAATTTGTATTCAAAAAGCAGGGCCTAAACCTTCCTGTTTCAACAGATAAACAAATCAAGGCGGGCTCTGAAGTTTCAAGGGATAATGTCCAGCCGGGCGATCTTGTTTTCTTCAAGATCAAGAAGGACCTCCATGTGGGCATTATGATCAACAGGAAGGAGTTCATTCATGCATCGAAATCAAGGGGGATTGCAGTCGACGATGTTGAGGCGACCTACTGGAGACGGTCCCTTCTCGAATTCAGGACTGTCCTGGGATAATATCATCTTTAATTCAATAGTGTATTTTATGTCATATGTCATTGCGAACAAAGCGAAGCAATCTCAATGCCTTAGATTGCCACGTCGCTATGCTCCTCGCAATGACTTGAATTAGAAACGGAATAAGAGATTACCGGGCTCCGGTCTTCTTGATATATTCCCCAAAACGCATCGCCTTATAGTGATTCCCCTTCAAATAGGCAAGAACAAGGCTGTAATTCTTTTTGTCAATATAACCGGGTATCTGGACAATCCCTTTGCCTGACGGTTCCAGAAGACTTGTAGTGGGATAGCCTCTGACGTTGAATTTCGAGGCAAGATCGGCCTTTTTGTCCACATTAATCCTGAGGAAAACAAGGTCGTTTTTCAGCGTCCGGACGATATCTTTATCAGCAAGCACCTCTTTGTCCATGGCGTCACAGTAGCCGCAGTAATTGCTGTAAAAATAGAGGACTATGGGCTTGTTTTCCGTCTTTGCCCTTTTCAGGGCATCCGTATAATCATCTGCAAAAAGATGGGTGTGGGCAAGACAGATGGTGAAGATCAGCATAAAACCTGCTATCAATTTCAAAAGGCGGAGCCTGCAAAAGGCATTAGTCAGCATAGTTAAGATAATACCACAGTTTACGACCATAATCATCAGGGACTTAAACCCGGAGTTGTATTTTCTCAGTTTTATCCGTGTAAAAAATATCGGCTCTTTCTCATTTCAAGCGGGTAGCCCAATTTTTCTGAAGTCCAGTTCGACGGTTATAGGATGGGATGTTTCTGAAGTATGGATCAAATGTTCATATTGCACCTCCTATTCCCTATGTTTCCCAATGTAGTACTCTGCAATTCATGATGGGTGTGATCTTAATAATTTAAGCACATCTATCTCTCTGCCGATAAATAGCGTACAATAGATCATCACTGACAAAATCGAAAAAGGAACACCAAGGGATAAATTACTGGAAATTCAAGAAATGCTGACGAGAGGACAATGGAGCAAAATCAAAGGAGACATTGTAATGAAGGAACATAAGGGACTCGTTAAAAGCGTTGTTCTATTGGCATTGATACTATGTGGCGGGCTTACCATTATCAGTAGCGGAGGAGGAAGTGATACTGCAATTCAAGGTCAGGGATACCCCGTATACCCGATTAGCTCCACTGTTGTTACGACAGCGGACCGGACGATCGCCTATTCAGCAGCTCCAACACCGCCGGATGTTTCACCTCAGGACCTTTCAAAGGTTTGGCTCTACAACCAATTCAACGTTTATGGCAATACGTCAACGTCCGGTCCTGCTCTTGTTTCCGATCAGCGGATTGATCCGGCGCCGGTGGGCATCATGCCAGCCGGTTTTACCGTGCCGGCGTCCCCTCCAAAAGCAAAACTTCTCAATTTCTTTGCCATGACCGATGTTCATATCACCGACAAAGAATCGCCCGCCCAGTTGATCTATCTCCAACAATTGTATTACCCGATCCCCCCCGTACCCGGGTTAGGCAACTATCCATGGACATTTGTTACCTCGGTATATTCACCGATTATGCCCTATACAACGCATGTTCTCGACGCAGCCATCCAGACGGTAAACGCCCTTCACAAACAGCCGGGGAAATCCTTTGATTTCGGCATCTCTCTGGGCGACGTTGCCAACAGTACCCAGTACAATGAGCTGAGGTGGTATATTGATGTCATTGACGGCCAGGTCATCACTCCGAGTTCCGGCGCTAATCTCGGAAGCAGTACCGTCGATTATCAGATGCCTTACAAGGCAGCCGGCCTTGATAAGACGATCCCCCTTTATCAGACCCTCGGCAACCACGACCATTTCTTCATCGGTTCATTGCCTGTAAATGCTTTCCTGCGACAGGCCTACATCAGCGATACGGTTTTTGCAACAGGAGATGTCCTCCTGAATACTCTTAATGTAAATAACCCTTTGTATTATATGGGTGTACTCGACGGCGCAACGTCTGACAGCACGATTATCCATGCCGGACCCGTGGCAGATTTCTATAATCCTCCAAAGGTTGCCGCTGATCAGAACCGCTATTCCCTTTTGAGGACCCAGTGGATAAGCGAATTTTTTAATACAACCTCAAATCCGGTGGGTCATGGCTTCAATCTGGTAGACCCCGGGGCGCCGAGCGGCTTTGCCTGTTATAGCTTTGTGCCAAAGGCGGGTATTCCTGTCAAGGTTATCGTTCTCGATAACACCCAAAGTGAGAATGATGGTGATACAGGCATTCACGGCCATGGTTATCTTGACCCTGTGCGCTGGGCCTGGCTGAAAAAGGAGCTTGCTGATGGCGATGCCGCCAATCAACTTATGATCATCGCTGCCCACATACCTATTGGTGTTTCGCCTCTTAACAGCAACCTGGAATGGTGGGACAATTCTGCCAATCCTTCAGGTACCCAAAATGCTGTAACCCTAAAGGAACTGATTACGGAACTTCAAATACATCCGAATCTTCTCATGTGGATCGCGGGACATCGTCATGTAAATGCCATTAAGGCCTTTTACTCATCTGATCCTGCCCATCCTGAAAACGGATTCTGGCAGATTGAAACTTCATCATTGCGGGATCACCCCCAGAATTTCCGTACCTTTGAGATCTACGTTAACAGTGACTATACCATTTCCATTGTCGCCACTAATGTTGACCCCGCAGTTGGAGATGGAACGCCTGCTGCGAAATCGCGTCATTACGCTGTGGCGGCGCAACAGATAGTCGGCAGTCCAGCGTCACTTATATATCAAAACCCCAGTCAACTGATAGATATAAACAACCAACTTGTAATTGGTACTCCGGATCCAAGCATAAAGCCAATGCTTACTAACGGCTCGTACAATGCAACCCTTTACAAGCAGTTAAGTCCTGCAATGAAGGCAAGAATGCAGGCACTGTTCCCATGACCATGAGTTGGCAATCGTTCCCTGATCGA
>PNOM01000023.1 GCA_013824835.1 Syntrophus sp. (in: bacteria)
ATATCCTATAATCAAGTATCTCGATGAAGGGATAAAGGTGAGATAAAGGCAGCGGATAGCGGATAGCGGATAGCGGATAGCGGATAGAACATCGTAAACCTCTAATCCTGTCCCAGCCGGCCTATCTCTTCCTTTAGCCACCAGAGCATCCACAGTCCGGGAAGGGCGGTGAGGGTGGTGATGAAAAAGAAAGTGGCCCAGCCCAGGGAATGTACTACATACCCGGATGTGGGGGCGATGAAGACCCGCCCCAATGCGGAGAGGGAAGAGAGGAGGGCGAACTGTGTGGCGCTGTACCGTTTGTTGCAGAGGGCCATTACAAATGCAAGAAATGCTGCCATGCCCATCCCTCCTGCAATATTTTCAAAGGCCACGGCAAAGATCATTACGGGGTAGCTCTTTCCTGTCCAGGCAAGGATCATAAAGGAAAGGTTGGAGACCATCTGAAGGAGGCCGAAGAGCATAAGGGAACGGAAAAGGCCGAGCTTCACCATCATGGCCCCACCATACATGGCGCCTGCAATGGTAGCCGCAAACCCAAGACCTTTGTTGATTGTGCCCACATCAGTGGCAGTAAACCCTACACCCCTTAGGAGAAAGGTGGTGGTCATACTCCCTGCATAGGCATCGCCCAGTTTGTAGAGGATAATGAAGAGGAGCATAATGAGTGCCATGGGGCGGGAAAAGAAGTCTTTCAGGGGGCCCCATATTGCTTCCGTCATATTCTTGGGGGGCACAATGGCGCTGTCCGGTTCAGGACCCAAAAAGGTACCGAATATGCCTGCCATTAATAACCCTGCCATAATGAGGTAGGTGTTCTGCCAGCCTATCCTGTCCGACATGATGAGGGCAATTGCCCCGGCTACAAGCATGGCAATTCGGTAGCCCATGATAAAGGTTGCCGAGCCCACACCCCGTTCTTTTTCCGGCAATATGTCGGTGCGGTATGCGTCTATGACGATGTCCTGAGATGCGGAGGTAAAGGCGACAATGAGGGCCAGTACAGCAAGGGCGAGGGGTGCATACTGGGGGGATGAAAAGGCCATCCATGTGATGCCGGCCATCAGGGCTATCTGGGTTGCAAGTGTCCAGCCCCTTCGTCTCCCGAGCCATGGCGGTACAAATCGGTCCATGAGGGGAGACCAGATGAATTTTATGGTATAGGGTATGCCTACAAGGGAAAAAATGCCGATAGTCCTGATATCGACGCCGGCAACGGTGAGCCACGCCTGCAGGGTGCCGCTTGTAAGGGGCAGGGGAAGGCCTGATGAAAAGCCGAGGAGCACCATTACTGCCATGCGGCGGTTGCAGAATATATTCAGGTAGGCGGAGAGCTTAGCGCCCACGTCCCTTGCCTGAGAGCTGGAGCGTAACGGGGAGCTGCCCGTGAAAAGCGCTTTCGCCGGAAATACATTTGAAGACTGCATCCTGGGCTTGGCTGCTTGTGTCATAGGCTGCGATGAGAATATCTGCTTCTTTGAAATGGTTGAGTACGTAAGGGTTTCCAAAGGAGACGACTATGGATTGCGAAGCCCCCTTCATGAGTGTTTTTACCCGTTCTGTTTCTTCAGGTTCTATGTCCGGAGTTCCCTTCAATTCGAATGATTCCCTGCTGCAAGTAGCAGGGTAACCACATTCCCTCGCCCCTCGCGGGAGAGGGTAGGGAGAGGGGGGTATGAGGTTCGTTGTTTCCTTGGCGCCTGGGAACAGAAGGAACATTGATGGTCGATCCCTGATAGGGAGGGGTTGACTTACATGAGAGGCCTGTTTCACATAATATCTGAGGGGTGATGTCTGAAAGTATTCTTTGTTTCCTGCAAAAATGAGGGGAATATTATCCGACTCCCTTGCAGGGAGGAATCTTCCATGCCCTTTTACAAGGGTTATGGCCTTTTCCGCTATCTGTGCTGAAAGGGCCTCATTGTAAGCATAGTTGACGGGAACAATGGGGGGCGATAGGATCTTTTTCCTGGCCTTTTGAATACGGAGCAGTGCCCTGTCAATCTGTTCCTCAAAAATAACGCCCTCCTCGAGGGCATGGAGAAGCTCTTTGACAGTAGACTCGGGGTCTTCCGGACAGAGTATGATATCTATACCGGTGTCCATGAATGTGGCCGGTCCATTCAATCCGAATGATTCCCCACAGCTTGCTGCGGGGTAACCACATTCCCTCGCTCCTCCGGGGGAGAGGGTTGGGAGAGGGGGGGTGAGGTCATCGGTCACTACAAGACCGTCATGGCGAAACTTTTCCTGGAACAGGCTTCCGACAATCCTTTTTGCAGGGAAGAGGCCCATCTGTTTTAATATTTTTATATATTCCCCATCGAACCAGGATTTCAGTTCCGGTTCATTGGAGAATGGCCTTGTGCCGATAATGGAGTTGTCTGGACTCTGGTGTACATCAAGGACAGGGATAATGGGCATATTAATTCCGCACACAGCGGCCTCTGATGCGATGATCGTTAAAACCTGCCGGAGAAGTGTGAGATCCACGGGAGCGTGTCTGTCTATGGCAGCAGCAATGGCCATCTGACAGGGAAAAGTGGTAGTGCCCCTGATTTGCTGCCCCACGCCCCGCTCAATATCTGATGCAATAAACAGGGGGATAGGCGCGTGAGACTGGACTGATTTAATGAAGGGTTGTACGACCTCCCTGACCCCTCCGGAGAGCATAAAACCACCGATCCCTTTTTCAGCGAGTTTAAGAATATGATCGCGATAGGACAATTCATTGATCCGGTTGCCGTCAAGCCTGACGATAATGAGCTGGTATAATTTATCTTCTGGCGTAATGGTGCCGGAAAGGAAATTCAGCAACATGGAAAATGTAGTTTATCGGATAGTAACCCTTTGAAAAAATGGTAAATGTTACCCCCACAGAGCCTTCTTTGGTCCAACCCAGATCCCTCATGCACGGGGTAACCTGACAGTTAGGCGTGTCTCTTTGACCTTAGGGATTTCAGCCTTCTTTTCTGGGCTTCCCGCTGTTTTCTCCGAATCTTTTCAGAAGGTTTTTCATAGAAACTTCGCTTCTTTATTTCCTTGAAAAGTCCCTCCATCTGGAGCTTTCGCTTCAGATCCTTGATTGCTTTTTCAATATTGTCTCCCTGGACCCTTATATCCAATCTTCTTACCCCTTTCTTATTTGGCCGTCTATTCTCTTATGAAAACCCCCAGAGCATTTAAAGACTCTGGGGTACCGTTCTCTTTAAAAGTCCCTATTAACATAATACAAAACGGCATATAAGTAAACAGGAAAATTGATTATTGTTCACCTTTCTTTTAACAGGGGAATGTTATAAAATAAAGGGACACAATGTACCAAGGAAGTTCAGGAGGACGGATGAAATACCAGGTTGGAGGAGTCGGGAAGGTTGTGGTAGTAAGGTTTGAAGATGAAGATGACATACTACAGGGCCTTTCCGACATAGTGAAAAAAGAGGAAATAGTGTCAGCGGTATTCTATCTTGTGGGGGGCATAAAAACGGGGGATATTGTGGTCGGGCCCGAAAGGGATGAGATGCCTCCTGCGCCGATATGGCGGCACATAACGGAGAGCCATGAGGCGGTAGGGATCGGCACGATATTCCGCCATAAGGATGAACCGAAGATACATTTTCACGGTGCATACGGCAAGCGGGACAGCATTAAAATGGGCTGTCTCAGGGATGCTGCAAAAACGTTTCTTATCATGGAGGCAATAATCCTGGAGATTAAAGGTATCCATGCAATACGGGAAATGGACCCTGTATCCGGGATGATACTTTTGAAACTTCTTGATGTTCCTGATGATGAGAAATGGAAATTCCCGGATCAGCAAATGCCTTAATGGATAAAATGTTTTTAAATCTTGAGAAATGTGAGCTGTGCCCGAGACGATGCAAGGTTAACAGGACAAAGGGTGAAAAGGGTTATTGCACGGTGGGCGATTCAATCACTATTGCCCATTATGGTCCGCACTTTGGCGAAGAGCCCCCTATTTCAGGCGCCGGGGGATCGGGCAATATCTTTTTTGCATCCTGCAATCTGAGGTGTATATATTGTCAAAACTACCAGATCAGTCACCGGATGACGGGGGTAGAATACTCTGTTGAGGGGCTTGCGGATATTTTCTTCTCCCTTCAGGAACAGGGTGTCCATAATATCAACCTTGTGAGCCCGACCCCGTATGTTCCTTTTATTGTTGCAGCCATCAGGGAGGCGAAAAGGAGAGGACTTGCCATACCCTTTCTCTATAATTCTAATGCCTATGAAAACAAAGAGACCATCAGGTTACTCGACGGTCTTATCGATATCTATCTTCCTGATTTCAAATACTGGAACCAGAAGATTGGAAGCCATCTTTCAGATGCTGAAGATTATCCCCGATGGGCAAAGGCAGCGATCATGGAAATGAAGGCCCAGGTCGGAAACCTGATTATCGAGGATGGGATTGCGAAAAGAGGGCTCCTTGTCCGTCATCTTGTACTCCCCAATAATCTTGCTGGTTCAAGGGAGGTAATGGGATGGATCAGGGAGAACCTGGGGACAGAAACCTTTTTAAGTATCATGTCCCAGTATTTCCCCATATTCAGGGTATCTGCATATCCTATGCTCAACCGCCGGATCACAGAGCAGGAGTATAACAATATTCTCAGCACGGTAACAGAATATGGTTTTGAAAATGTATATATACAGGAACTGGAGAGCGCACCGCTCTTTGTGCCTGATTTTAACCGGGAAGCGCCGTTTTAAGGTTTATTTATGCCGCTACTTTAAGCGTCACATGCATTCCAGCTTTTGTCGCAAGAGTGATCAGCATTTCAAGGCTGAACTTTTCCCATTTACCTCTCGTAAGGTCGGAAACTCTGGACTGAGTGATGCCCAGTATTTCAGCAGCCTTGGCCTGTGTAAGCCTTCTTGCTTTGACGAATTTCCGAATATCAGCCATAAGATCGGCTCGCATTTGAAGAATTGCTGCTTCATCAGGAGAATATCCGAGATCGAGAAATACGTTGCCTGATGAATTAACTATGGGCTCGCTCATATGGCACCTCCAATTTGTCTGAACCGCTTGCGGGCCAACTCGATATCGTTCTTGTTGGTCTTTTGACCCTTCTTCTGAAAGGCATGAAGTACATAGACGGCATCGGTAAGTTTTACGACATAGAGCACCCGCCACTCGCCAAGCGCATGTATGCGGATTTCCTTTACTCCCGGACCTACCGATTGCATGGCCTTCCAGTCTCGCGGTTCAAGCCCGTTCTGGATTGTTCGAAGTTCAAAACCTGCGATACGGCGAGCTTCCTCGGGAAATTCGCGGAGATCGTCGAGACTCGATCCGACAAACTTCAACGCCTTTGTGCTCATAAGAGTATTATATAAGTTATTATATATTTTGCAAGTTTATTCATCATCTGTCCCTATAAGGATAACTTATTCGTCAAATGCCATTCTTAAGATATGGGGAGAAATCATCTATTGTTCCAACTTACAATCACATTGACCCAAATGAAGAGGAAAATCTTCCCCGGAATGAACATCACGTAGCCTTTGCGAACCGTGCTCGGGCTTAAGTGAATGGCCCGAAGGGGAAATGGGCGTAGGCCGATAAGGCCGAATTCGCTCATTTCAATGAACAAGCCCATAGCAGGGTCAAAGGCGAAGTGCCAGAGAGTGGAGGGGATGTTTTCCTCGGAGTGATTACCCAAAATAAATCGTGAGAGCGTGGCGTCGGGTTTGTTGTGTGTGACCGAAACTAACCTCGCAATTAAACCGCCCATAAGCAAACCGTTGCGAGGGGAGGAAGGTCGGTCTTTGTAGCTCAACACTTCTCTCGCGATTAAACCGTAGCATAAGCAAAAGTTCCGAAGCCGAACGCGAGCGAATGAAGCCGCTCCTGCGCAATGAGCGTGTTTGTGTGGAATATCCCGATATAGATGCTCACCCCCTTTGTTGCAAAACAATTGACAGGATTGTTTGATGCAGTTATAAAAGACTATGAGCCTAATATAACTCAGAAAACGGAGATGTTTGCCATCTCGCGTAATCTCTTGAGTGGTTGTGAGGAGGATCGGACATATGAACATGAAGACAGTAAGGATCGATATCCCGGAAGGCCTCAATATTATCATCGGCCAGTCCCATTTTGTAAAAACAGTGGAAGATATGTACGAGATACTCATAGGTTCTTCGCCTCAGCTCAAATTCGGAATTGCCTTTTCAGAGGCGAGCGGCCCCTGCCTTGTGAGGTATGAGGGAAACGACGAGGCCCTTATGAAAAAGGCATGGGAGACGTCTATGGCTCTTTCCTGCGGTCATACCTTTGTCATATTCCTGAAAGATGGATTCCCTATTAATGTGCTCAATGCCGTGAAAGTGTGCCAGGAGGTATGCCATGTTATCTGCGCAACGGCAAATCCTTTAGAGGTAATTATCGCTGAAGGTGCGGAAGGGAATGGCATTCTCGGGGTCATTGACGGTGCGCGGCCAAAGGGGGTAGAAGGGGAGGAAGGGAAGAAGTCCCGTAAGGAGCTGTTACGTCAATTTGGATATAAATTATAAAGGTCCCATCATGCCTTCTTTTCATGTTGATTGTTCATTCTATTATATGGTAATTTTCATTTAAATGGACGAATTCTACAGAATATCAAGACTTCCCCCCTATGCGTTCGCTATTGTCCGTGATCTTTTAATCGAGGCACGAAAAAGAGGCGAAGATATTATCGACCTCGGCATGGGTAATCCCGACCTTGCAACGCCGAAACGTATTGTTGCCAAACTTGTAGAGGCTGCGAGAAACCCGCGTAACCACAGATATTCTGTGACCAAGGGGATCCATAAGCTGAGACTTGCCATGGCGAACTGGTACAAGAGAAGATATGATGTCGATATTGACCCTGAGACGGAAGTAGTAGTTACCATGGGGGCGAAAGAGGGGATCGGCCACCTTGTCCTTGCCACAATTAGCCAGGGTGAGGTAGTTGTTGTGCCGGGACCTGCATACCCGATTCATACCTATTCGGTAGTGATTGCCGGCGGGGACTTGAGGACTATTCCGCTTTTACCGAAGGACGAGTTTTTTGAAAGGCTGAATGTGGCCATAAAGACCACATGGCCCCAGCCCAAGATGTTGATAATCAGTTTCCCTAACAACCCCACGACCGAAATCGTGGATATGGATTTTTTTGAGAAGATTGTTGTTTTTGCCCGGGAGCATAACCTCATGGTTGTGCATGATCTGGCTTATGCTGATCTTGTTTTTGATGGATATAAGGCCCCGAGTTTTCTTCAGGCAGAGGGGGCAAAGGATGTAGGCGTCGAATTCTATTCCTTGTCCAAGAGCTACAGTATGCCCGGCTGGAGGGTCGGGTTTGCAGTGGGTAATAAAAGGATGATAAACGCCCTCGGCAGAATTAAGAGTTATTTTGACTACGGGGTATTTCAGCCAATCCAGATTGCCTCCATTATTGCGTTGAATGAGTGCGATTCGGACGTTGTTGAGATCGCGGAAAAATACAGGAAAAGAAGGGACGTGCTCTGTGAAGGTCTCTACAGAATCGGATGGGAAGTAGAGAAGCCGAAGGCGACCATGTTTGTATGGGCAAAGATGCCCGAGCAGTTCGAGGCCATGGGGTCTGTTGAATTTTCGAAGCTTCTCCTTAAGGAGGCAAAAGTTGCCACCTCGCCCGGTGTCGGCTTCGGAGAGTATGGCGAAGGGTATATACGGTTTGCCCTTATAGAGAATGAGCACAGGACCAAGCAGGCAATTAAAGGCATTAAAAATCTTTTAAACACAACAAAGAAAACATGATAGGCATCGGAATTATCGGTCTTGGTACTGTCGGCATCGGTGCGTATAAAATCCTCAGAGAGCACCGCTCCCTTATATACCAGAGAACCGGTGTTGATCTCGATGTGGTAAAGATCGCTGATGTGGATATTGAGAGGGACAGGGGCATACCCCTGGAAAAAGGCCTCCTCACCCAAAACGCCCTTGAAGTCATTAACGATGATCGTGTAGACATCGTGGTTGAGCTTATGGGGGGCGTACATACAGCCTTTGATTATATTGCCCAGGCCTTAAAGAAGAAGAAATGGGTTGTTACTGCCAACAAGGCCCTTCTCGCAGAACGGGGTGATGAAATCTTTCGTCTCGTAGAAGAAGAAGGGTGCGAAATTGGTTTCGAAGCCTCTGTGTGCGGCGGCATACCCGTTATCAGGGCAATAAGGGATGGGCTTGTAGGGAACAGGATTGATTATATCCTCGGTATCTTGAATGGCACTTGCAACTATATACTCACCAGGATGACCGAGGAGGGTATATCCTTTGATGCAATATTGAAGGATGCTCAACGCCTCGGGTTTGCAGAAAGTGATCCTACCCTCGATATCGAGGGGATCGATGCGGCCCACAAACTCTGCATTCTGATCCGTCTCGCTTTCCATTACCCGCTACAGATGAAGGATATTGTGACAGAGGGTATATCGAAGATTGAGTCCATAGACATAGAGTTTGCAAAAGAGTTCGGATACACGATCAAGCTCCTTGGGGTTGGAAAAGAAGAGAATGGGCTGATTGATGCGAGGGTGGTACCTGCCATGATCCCTGTACGTCATCCCATGAGCACGGTGAACGGTGTGTTTAATGCCGTATATGTAGTGGGAGATAAGGTTGGCCCGACACTCTACTATGGTAGGGGTGCGGGAAGTGATCCTACAGGCAGTGCGGTGGTGAGTGATATTGTCGATATGGCATGCAGGCTCATTGCAAAGAGTCCGAGGACTGCGTTGTCTCTCCATAAGGGCAACCGGCGCATGAGGACCGACGAAGAATCATCGTTTCCTTACTACATGAGATTTACCGTTGAAGACAGGCCCGGGGTACTCTCCAGGATTTCCGGTATACTGGCAGAATACAGGATCAGTATCTCTTCAGTCATTCAAAAAGGGAGGGAGGAGGTCGGCCATGTACCCCTCGTGATCGTTACCCATGAGGCAATCGAGAAAGACCTGAAAAGGGCCAAAGAGGAAATCAGCAAGCTGCCTTTTGTAAAGGGCGAGAGCGTACATATCAGGATTGAAGAAGGCAGCTCATGAAATGCCTTTCCATTCTTTTTTGTCTTAAGGGGGAGATGAATACAGGAGCTGCACATATGAGGCATGCGAGATGAAGTATGTGGTAATTATCGGAGATGGCATGGCTGATTTTCCTCTGTCTGAGTTTCAGGGAAAGACCCCTCTTATGGTTGCCGAGACACCCTATATGGATATGATGGCGAGGGATGGGGTCTGCGGCAAGGTAGTAACGATCCCTGACGGTATGCCTCCAGGCAGTGATGTTGCAGGCATGTCGATTTTTGGCTATAATCCGGCCCAATACTATACGGGAAGGGCGCCCATCGAGGCAGCCGGTATGGCAATTGAGATGAGAGAAGAGGATGTAGCCTTCAGATGTAACCTCGTATACCTTGAAGAACAGCCCGGTGCAGTGCTCATGGGTGATTACAGCGGCGGTCATATTACTACTGAGGAAGCCGGTCTCCTTATCGATGCCCTGAGTAGAGAGATCGGGTCTAAAGAATTCCTTTTCTTCCCGGGCGTAGGTTACCGGCATATCATGCTGTGGAGAGGGGGTGTTGATACAATGACCACCACGCCTCCCCATGATATTACGAAACAGCCGATAGACGCCTATCTGCCTCAGGGAACGGGTGCAGAGACTATTGCAATGATAATGGAGAAATCAAGAAAGGTCCTCAAAGGGCATGTTGTAAATAAAGAAAGAGAAAAGGCCGGCAAGGTTCCAGCCAACAGCACATGGCTGTGGGGCCAGGGAAAGAAGGCGCGTTTCCCTTCTTTTGGCGATAAATACGGACTAAAGGGGGCCACCGTCGCTGCAGTGGACCTGATAAAGGGCATCAGCGCCCTTGTGGGTTTTGATGCGCCCTATGTGGAAGGCGCAACGGGGTATCTTGACACGGATTACGGGGCAAAGGCGCGAAAGGCCCTTGATCTTCTTCAGACACACGATATCGTCTATGTCCATATAGAGGCGCCTGATGAGGCTTCCCACAATGGCAATGTGGAAGAAAAGATTAAAGCCATTGAGTGTATAGATAAAGAGGTGGTGGGCAGGATTTATGAAGAGGCAGGCGACAGGGTAAGGTTTCTCATTGTTACGGATCACGCAACACCCATTTCGATGAAAACCCACTATGCATGTCCTGTCCCCTTTGCAATCTATGAAAAACATGGCCGGTCTGCAGGTTGTAGTACGGGATATGATGAACGGGCAGGAGAGAAGATATTTACAGGCGAAGAGATGATCGAATTTTTCTTGAAAGGGTAGGGGGATAATGAGACAAAAATTCATATTTATCACAGGCGGTGTGGTGTCCTCCCTTGGAAAAGGGATTGCTTCAGCTTCCATCGGGGCTCTTCTTGAAGCAAAAGGGCTTTCTGTTACCCTCGTCAAGCTTGACCCTTATATCAATGTTGATCCAGGGACTATGAATCCTTTTCAGCATGGAGAGGTTTTTGTTACCGACGACGGCACTGAAACAGACCTTGATCTTGGCCATTATGAGAGGTTTACCCATTCCGTATCCTCGAAAAGGAACAATTTCACTACTGGTCAGATATACGATGCGGTAATTGCAAAGGAAAGACGGGGTGAATATCTGGGAGGAACGGTCCAGGTGATCCCCCATATTACGGACGAGATAAAGAGAAGGATTCTCGATGTCGATGAAGGGATAGATATTGCCCTTGTAGAAATAGGAGGAACCGTTGGAGATATAGAAAGCCTCCCTTTTCTGGAGGCCATCAGACAACTCAGAAATGACCTCGGTAAAGAGAACACCCTTTTCGTTCACCTCACCCTGGTCCCTTTTATCAAGGCCGCTGACGAGATGAAGACAAAGCCGACCCAGCATAGCGTGAAGGAGCTCCGGGAGATCGGAATCCAGCCTGATATTCTTCTGTGCAGGACCGAGAGATTTCTCTCCCAGGGCATGAAGGATAAGATTGCCCTTTTCTGTAATGTCGAGAAAGATGCAGTTATTACAGCCAAAGACCTGGATGTAATATATGAAGTACCCCTCCTTTACAACGAAGAAGGGCTTGATGAGAAGATTACAGGCATGCTCAATATCTGGGCAAAGAAACCGGACCTGTCCCAATGGCAGAAGATAGTCGATACTATTAAAAATCCGAAAAAACAGGTTGATATTGCGGTAGTGGGTAAATATGTGAAGCTGATAGATTCCTATAAGAGCCTGAATGAATCCCTTGTTCACGGCGGTATCGCAAACGACTGCAAGGTAAACATACATTATGTAGATTCTGAAGAGCTTGAAAACGGCCCTACTGCCCATTTTGATGATGTGGACGGCATATTGGTGCCCGGCGGTTTCGGGGACAGGGGCATAGAAGGCAAGATTAATGCAATCGGACATGCGAGGACGAACAAGATGCCTTATTTTGGGCTCTGTCTCGGGATGCAGCTTGCGGTTATTGAGATCGGCAGAAATCTCGCAGGATTGAAGGGGGCCCACAGCACGGAATTTGATGAAGGAACGGCCTGTCCACTCATATACCTTATAGAAGAGTGGACTGACAGGGATAATAAAACCCAGAAGAGAGACAGGTTTTCCAACAAAGGGGGTACCATGAGGCTCGGCGCTTACCCCTGCAAGGTGAAAGCGGGAAGCCTTGCCTTTAAGGCATACAATCAGGACCTGATCCATGAAAGACACAGGCACAGATATGAGTTTAACATGACCTATCGCGAGGCCCTTGAGAAATGTGGCATGATGATAACCGGCATTTCCCCTGACGGGGCCTTTGTGGAGATTATTGAGCTTAAGGGCCACCCATGGTTTCTGGCCTGTCAGTTTCATCCTGAATTCAAATCGAAGCCTCTGATGCCCCATCCTCTTTTCAGGGATTTTATAAAGGCGTCCCTGAAGTATAGACAAGAAAAACAGAAATGGAAAAAGAGGTGAAGATCGGAAACATACACATAGGGGGAAAACCCTTTGTGTTCATCGGCGGCCCCTGTGTTATCGAGGGAAGGGATATCACCTTGCGACATGCGGAAAAACTGGCAAAGCTGACAGATACCCTCCATATACCCTTCATTTTCAAGTCATCCTACGATAAGGCAAACAGGACATCAGTTCAGAGCTACAGGGGACCGGGTATAGAAGAGGGATTAGAGATACTTAAAGAGGTGAAGGAACAACTGGGGGTTCTGATCCTTACGGATGTGCATTCTGTGGAAGAGGCATACATGGCAGGAGAGGTAGTTGACGTACTCCAAATCCCCGCGCTCCTTTCCCGGCAGACCGATCTCCTTGTTGCATGCGGGAAGACGGCCAAGGCAGTCAATATAAAGAAAGGACAGTTTCTGTCCCCTAAGGATATGGAATATGCGGTGGCAAAGGTGGAATCTACGGGCAACTCCAGGATACTCCTTACTGAAAGGGGTTCAAGCTTCGGGTATAATACCCTTGTCAATGATTTCAGGGCTATCCCCATTTTGAAAGGGTTCGGGTATCCCGTGATCTTTGATGCCACCCATAGTGTCCAGAAGCCGGGGGGAATGGAGGGGCGCTCAGGGGGGGAGAGGGAATTTATCTTTCCTCTCGCAAGGGCTGCTATTGCAACAGGGGCTGACGGTATCTTTATGGAGGTCCATGAGGATCCCTCAAGGGCCCTCTGTGACGGCGATAACTCTCTCCCCCTGGAAGATCTTGCCCATATTCTCAAGGTTTTAAAGAGAATCGAGGCAGCCCTGTGAGTCTTTTTACAGATATTGGAAAAGAGGTTCTAAAAAAGGAAGCGGATGCGATCCTCCATGTGATGGAAGGGATCGGCCATGCCTTTGACAGGACAATTGAAATCATTGACCAGTGCACCGGTCGTGTTGTTATGATGGGCATAGGCAAGTCAGGACTCATATGCAGAAAAATTGGGTCTACCCTTTCCAGCGTGGGGACCCCCGCAATCTTTTTGCACCCCGCAGACTCTCTCCACGGTGATCTGGGTATGCTCCAGAAAGGGGATGTCCTTATTATTGTGAGCAACAGCGGAGAAACGGAAGAGGTAGTAAAGATACTTCCCTGGATCAAGAGAATGGGACTCATGACTATAGTAATTACCGGGAATGTCTATTCTACCATAGGGAGCTACGCCGATGTAGTCCTCTCCGTGCAGGTAGATGAGGCATGTCCTTACAATATAGTTCCCACTTCGAGCACTACGGCAGCCCTTGCCCTTGGGGATGCCATAGCGGTTGCCCTAATGGAAAAGAGGAATTTTAAACTGGAAGATTTTGCCTCTCTCCATCCAGGGGGTACCTTAGGAAGGAAACTGCTCCTCACGGTCGAGGATCTTATGCATACTGGTGAGGCCATCCCGAAAGTCAATGAGGATACCCTCATGAAAAATGTTATCCTTGAAATTACTTCAAAAAGACTGGGTGTTACCGGTGTTTTAAATGAAAAGGGTGAGCTTGTGGGGGCGATAACAGATGGAGATCTCCGGAGGGCCATTGAAAAATATGATAATCTGTTGATAAAGCAGGCCCATGAAATAATGACGGCTAATCCGAAGGGTATAGAAAAGGGTGCCCTTGCTGCATATGCCTTGAAGAAGATGGAAGATTTTTCTATTACGTCCCTCTTTGCAGTCGAAAGAGAGGGGGAAAAGAGGCCTGTCGGTATTATCCATATTCATGACCTCTTGAGAGCGAAAATTGTATGAGGCGAAAGATCCTTTTTTATGGGGATAAATGAAGAACAGAACGGTAGTTGTATGTATCGCCTTCGGATGTATCATCGTGGGCCTTTCCCTGGCTCTCTACTTTTTTTCTAATAAACCCCAAAGGCCGCCTCCCCCAAAACTTGATCAGGGAGCAAGGATTATTGTTTTTAAAAATGTCCATTACTCGGGAGAGAAGAAAGGCACGGTAGACTGGGAGATCAAGGCGGAGATTGCCCGTAAGTTTATTGATACACCGGATGTGGAGATGGAGGTTATAAAGGGACAGTATAAACCAAAGCCGGATGTTACGGTTTTTTTTAATGGTTCCAGGGGAAAGATGAATACTGAAGAGGAAAAGGGCAATATAGATGATGTAGACATTATCTACAAGGACAATTACCGTCTTAAAACGAAATCCATGGATTTTGATTTCAAGAAAAGTCTTGCCTGGACGAATGCCCCGGTGGATATTGAGGGAAGCAAATTGAGCTTGAAAGGCGTTGGAATGACGGCAAATACGAGTGAGCAGACCGTGAGAATTGAGAGGGATGTGAGCGGTTTTATAGAAACAGGAAAAGGACAGTATCGTTTTTCTTCCGACAAGTTTTTTTATATGATGAAGGAGAATCTCTATATCCTTGATGGAAAGGTTATCATGAGGGGGGAGAATATGAACCTCCTCTGCGACAGGCTCAATATTTTCAGCGAGGGAAATGAAGTGGAGAAGGCCGAAGCAACGGGTAAGGTGAGACTCCTCTCAAAGGGGACTATTGCGAAAAGCGAAAAGGCGGTATATGATTTTAAAGAGGACAAGGTAGTCATGTCCGGTTCACCGATTGTATTAAAGGATAAGACTGAAATGGAAGGAGAATCTATAGTGTATAACCTTTCCAAGGGAACGTTTTTTGTAAACAGACCCAAGATGAGGGTGGAAAGATAATGGCAAATGTCTCGAAACTCCACGCCCAGGGGTTGTACAAAACCTACAATGCGAGAAGGGTGGTTGACGGAATAAGCATTCATATCAATACAGGTGAAATAGTAGGGTTGTTTGGACCGAACGGGGCCGGTAAAACTACGACCTTCTATATGATTATCGGTTTTATAAGGCCCAACGGAGGGCAGATACTTCTTAATAACGAAGATATCACCACGTTGCCCATGTTTTTAAGGGCACGGAAAGGGATTACCTACCTTCCCCAGGAACCCTCCATATTCAAGAAAATGAGTGTTGTGGACAACTTGCGATCTATCCTTGAATTCCATAATCTGGACAAAGAGATTATGAACCATAAGGTCTATGAACTTCTTGAAACATTCAAACTGGACCATCTGGCCCGGAACAATGCGGACTCTCTTTCCGGCGGCGAGAGGAGGAGGCTTGAGATTGCACGGGCACTCATGACTGACCCGAGCTTCATGCTCCTCGATGAACCCTTTTCGGGTATTGACCCCATATCGGTTTCTGATTTAAAGAAGATCATTAATGGTTTGAGGCAGAAAAATATCGGAATACTCCTTTCAGATCACAATGTAAGGGATTCTTTGCCAATATGTGACAGGGCCTATGTAGTGAACAACGGGAAGGTGCTTCTTGAAGGAACACCTGAAGATGTTGCAAAGGACAAGATTGTCCGAGAGGTTTATTTAGGGGAGGAGTTTTACATTGATGTTGGGGCTTAAACAGACCCAGAGGCTCTCGCCGGTATTAACCCAGCAATTGCAGCAGGCGATCAAGCTCCTGCAGCTTTCCCAGCTTGAGCTGATGGAGGCCATCGAGCAGGAAATAAATGAAAATCCAATCCTTGAGGTCGTAGAAGAGGCTGCCCCCCCGGAACAGGAAGAGGCTGCCCTCCCGGAACAGACGGAAGAAAAAGATGATGCAACTGAATGGCTTGAACGGTTTTCGCCTTCCGAGGAATTTGTAAGTCAGGGAGAACGGGGAGAATACCCTGATTATGAAAACATGGTCAGGAAGACATACAATCTCAGGGATTACCTGAGGTGGCAGGCCGGCCTCTCTGATTTAAATCCTGCGGAGAGGATGATTGCTGAATGGATCATTGAGAATATAGATGACAACGGGTATTTGGCCTATCCCCTTTCAGAAATATCGAGTGTTTCAGGATTTACCGTTGAGGAACTGGAAAGGGTCCTTGTCAGGATTCAAAAACTGGACCCCCCCGGTGTCGGGGCAAGGGACTGTAGAGAATGTATTCTCATCCAGTACAGGATGGAGGGGATAGAAAACCCTTTATTCGAGGAGTTTATCACCAAATACTTTGAACTTATTGAAAAGGGGAATATAAAAGAGATTGCGAAGAAGACCGGGTATTTGCCTGAACTGATAAGGGAGCTCCTTGAAAAGGTCAGGAATTTTGATCCCAAACCAGGGAGAAATTATGGCGATGAGCAGATATCCTATATAGTGCCGGATGTCTATATAGTAAAGAAGGAAGGTGAGTTTGAGGTGTTCCTGAATGATGAGGATATTCCGGAACTCAGGATGAACAGGCATTACATGGATCTCTATATGAATAAGAGTACCCAGGGGGATACAAGGAGGTATATAAAGCAAAAGGTAAAACAGGCCGAATGGTTTATGAAAAGCCTTCAGCAGAGACAAAAGACGCTCTATCTTGTATCAAAGAGCATTGTCTTCTTCCAGGGAGAGTTTTTTGAAAAGGGCATTAAACAGTTGAAACCACTCATACTTAAAGATATTGCCCAGGATGTGGGAGTGCACGAATCGACAGTAAGCAGAATTACCACGAACAAATATATGAGCACCCCTCACGGCATCTATGAAATGAAGTTTTTCTTCCCCACAGGTATCGGCAAGGATGAAGGGAATATCCTCTCTACGAACGTGGTGATGGGGCTGATTTCAGAGATCGTGAACAATGAGGACAAAACGAATCCATTGACCGATGATGAGATTGTTACAATTTTGAAAGATAAGCATAATATAAAAATTGCACGGAGGACGATCGCAAAGTACCGGGAAGAGCTGCATATACATTCGTCAAGGGAACGAAGGGCTCAGTAGGGTGGGTAAGCTTTTCTGTGAAGATAAACCTGATATCACGAGGAGTATAGAGACCCTTTCCCGGAGGATAAAGGGTTTAATAATTGAATGGTTACAATAAATTGGATTGACATGATCCTGTATATCTGCTAACTTTGTTAGCAGGGTTGGGAATTCGCCAACCTTATTTTTATCAGTGGAGGTATTATGGGTATTACGATAAGTTTCCGCCATATAAGTCATGATGAGGGCATTAAACGGTACGTAGAGGAAAAGATTGCGAAGCTGCAAAAATACATTGAAATACCCCTTGATGTTCATGTGGTTCTCACCATTGAGAGGAAGTACAGACACAGAGTCGATGTAATGTTCACAATACATGGAGTAGTTATTAACGCCCATGAGGTTATGGACGATATGTACGCTGCTGTTGACAAGATTGTAGATAAGCTTGAAAGAAGATTGACAAGATTCAGGGACAAGATGAAGATGTACAGAGAAGGCAAACCGAAAAGAACGGCTGCCTCTCAGGAAGAAGCAATATCCAAGATCATTGTGACAAGGACAGTAGATGCAAAGCCTATGGATCCCGAGGAGGCGACCATGCAGCTTGAGGCCTCAGGAGACAGCTTTATGATCTTTCGTGACCGGGAGCATGGGAACATATGTGTGATCTACAAGAGGAAAGACGGGAATTTCAGCCTTATTGAGACCCTCGGAAAAACCGCATGAGAATTGAAGAAGTATTGCAGGAATCGTGCGTATTGAATAATTTGAAGGGTGCAGGCAAAAAGGAGGTTATCTCCGAGCTTGTATACGCACTGAAGAATGCAGGTGTAATTCAAGATGCAGAAAAGGCAGTACATGTGGTTCTTGAGAGGGAAAAACTGGGAAGTACGGGCATTGGCGACGGGGTTGCCATCCCTCACGGGAAGCTTAAAGGGTTAAAGAATATCCTCTGTGTCTTCGGGAGGTCAAAAGAGGGGCTCGATTTTGATGCAGTAGATCAAAAGCCTGTCCATATATTTTTTCTCCTTCTTGCACCGGAGGATTCAGCAAGCCTGCATCTCAAAATGTTATCCCGTATTTCAAAGATTTTAAGAGACCCGTCTTTCAGGAAAAGTCTTATCGATCTTGACGCAACAGGTGATCTGTATGCAAAGGTAATTGAAGAGGACAGAAAACATTTATGAAGGCAACGGGACGGCATAACGCAGATGGGAAGACGCTTGCCGGATGAATGGGATAACGGTACAGGAGCTGACAGATGATTCTGTATATGGGTTAGAATTAGAGGTTATCTCAGGCTCCAAGGGTTTATCAAGGAAAATATATAACCCGAGGATACAGAAACTCGGGCTTGTGATTACGGGCCGCATGGTCTATCTCCACCCCCACAGGGTTCAAATCCTTGGGAATATTGAGATATCCTACCTCCGGTCTCTTCCGGAGGAGGAAAGTAACCGTATCATAAAAGAGCTGTGCGCCAACGATGTTGTCTGTTTTGTAGTTACCCGTAATCTCAAGGTGCCGTCATATTTTCTCCAGGGAACAGAGGAAAAAGAGATTCCCCTCCTCCGAACCCGGCTTATTACCTCTCTATTTCTTGAAAGGATCACAAGGTTTCTTGAAGAGAGGCTTGCACCTGCCACAACGATCCACGGGGTTCTCATGGATATTCTCGGTATAGGGGTTCTGATAATGGGGAGACCCGGTATAGGCAAGAGTGAAAATGCCCTTGATCTGATTATGCGCGGCAACAGGCTTGTGGTTGATGATGTAGTGCTGGTAAAAAAGATGGGGGTAATCGATCTCTATGGAGAATCACCGGAGATGATAAGAAATCTCCTTGAGATAAGAGGTATAGGAATTGTCGATATCAGGCGGCTCTTTGGTGTCTCTGCTGTGAGAAATAAGAAAAAGATCGATTTTGTGATAGAGCTCCTTGATTGGGATAAGGACGTCGAGTGTGAGCGGTTAGGGTTGAGAGAGGATGTATACAGCCTCCTGGGTCTTGACCTGCCCCTTGTCCGTATACCGGTAAGCTCAGGGAGGAATGTATCGGCAATCATAGAGCTTGCTTGCAGAAACCATATTCTTAAGAAGCAGGGCATAAATACGGCAGTTGAATTGGAAGGGAAGATACTGAGAACCATGGAAGAGGCGACACACCAATGAAAATACTGATCCTTAGCGGTATTTCCGGTTCAGGAAAGACCACATTTCTGAGAGCTCTTGAAGACATAGGCTATTTCTGCGTAGATCATTTCCCTCTTATTCTGCTCCAGAGATTTTCCACATTAGCAAAAACAGCAGGAAGCAGGATAGATAAATGTGCCCTTGTCATCGATGTGCGGCAAAAGCAATTTTTCGAAGAGGGCAGAGATGTTCTCAGGAAGGTTAAGGAGAAATGGGGCGCTGAGGTAATATTTCTCGACAGTTCGGACGATGCCCTTATAAACAGATTCAAGGTTACGAGGAGGTCCCATCCCCTCTACGGCACCTCAAATATTAAAGAGGCATTAGCAGAGGAGCGGCAGCTTGTGGGCTGGATCAAGGATCTGGCAGACAAGGTGATTGACACCTCTTATTTCAGCCCCCACGAACTGAGACGTCTTGCTATTAATGCATACAGGCAGGATTACAGGGGGATGATGATCAACCTCATGTCTTTCGGCTATTCCCATGGGGTGCCTCTTGAAGCGGATATGGTGCTTGACGTAAGGTTTTTACCCAACCCGTATTTTGTTGAAGAATTAAGGGAAAAGACAGGTCTTTCAGGAGAAGTAAAGGCATTTATACAATCGACCGAGGTCTACGGAATTTATTTTCACAAGCTCCTCGACTTTCTTGCATACCTTATCCCTTTATATGAACAGGAGGGGAAGAGTTATCTTACTATAGGCATAGGGTGTACAGGGGGAAAACACAGGTCTGTTTTTATCGTGAAAGAGCTTGCGGAACAGCTTGCCGTGTTAAGCCATACTGTCTCTACCGTTCACAGGGATATTGACAGATAAGGAGGAAGCAATGATAGGATTAGTTGTAGTGGCCCACTTCAATCTTGCCCGTGAGATGGTGGCAGCTACTGAGTTGATAGTAGGACAACAGGATCAGTTCGGGTATGTGGATATTTTTCCCACTGACGATATGGACAAGGTAAAAGACAAGGTTGTAGATGCTTTAAAAAAGGTAGATTCAGGGGAAGGCATCATCATCCTGACTGATATGTTCGGTGGTACCCCCTCGAACATAAGCCTTTCTTTTCTTGAGGAGGGCAAGGTCGAAGTAGTAGCCGGGGTTAACCTGCCCATGCTGATAAAATTGATTTCCTACAGGGAGGGTAAATCTCTCGGCGAACTTGCATGTTTTATTGCCCAGTACGGTCAGAGAAATATCTACCTGGCAACGGATGTACTAAAATTGAGAAAGAAGGATTAAGGGCATATGCGGGAGGGTATATTTACTATAAAGAACAGGCTTGGCCTTCATGCCCGCGCATCTGCCCTGTTTGTCAAGAAAGCCACTGAGTTCAGTGCCGATGTCTGGATGGAGAAGGACGGGACGAGGGTAAACGGGAAGAGTATCATGGGGCTTCTTATGCTCGCATGCCCCCTGGGGAGCACTATTGCCCTCCAGACCGAAGGCCTTGATGAGGATCCGGCATTTCAGGAGCTCGGCACATTGCTTAATGAGGGGTTTTACGAGGAATGAACGAAGAGGTATATGTAAACAAGGCTCTTAAGGGGATCGGAGTTTCATCAGGCATAGCCATTGGCAAGGTTCACCTCCTCGAACGGGGCAAGATCTCTGTAGACAAGTATTCTATTAAAGAGGACCATGTAGAGCGGGAGGCGCAGAGCTTCAGGAATGCCCTGAAGGGCGCCATAGAACAGCTCAGCACCATAAGACAGACTATTGCAGACGATGAGATAAGAAAACATACCTTTATTATCGATGCCCACATGCTCATACTTCAGGACTATTTATTTATCAATGATGTCCTGGATTCAATCAGGCAAAGAAAGATTAATGCAGGGTGGGCCCTTGATATTGTAGTATCCAAGTACCTCGCCAGTTTTGAAAAGATGGAAGACCCTTACCTCAGAGAAAGGGGTCAGGATATAAAATATATTTACGAGAGACTTGTCAGGATACTGGTAAAGGGCAAGGAATCTGATATACATGGCAAGGGGCTTAAGGGGAGGTCTATTATCGTTGCCCACGATCTTTCCCCTGCAGACACCATTCAGCTCAACCTCAGTAAAATATCTGGTTTTGCCACAGATGTGGGGGGGAAAACATCACATACCTCGATCGTGGCACGGGCTCTTGAAATGCCTGCAGTTGTAGGTGTAGGCAATCTTACGAGTCTTGTGAAGAATAATGACACTGTCATCATAGATGGTGAAGACGGTATAGTGATTATTAATCCCACCCCTCAGACGCAGAAGGAATATCTTGCGAAGCATGAGCACCTGAAGGGTCAAAGAAGGGATTTTCTGAGAATTGCAAAATTGAAACCTGAAACGCGAGATGGTTTCAGGGTGAAAGTGGGGGCAAACATCGAGCTCCTCGCTGAGATGGATATCGTGGAGAGGTATGGTGCAACGGGTATTGGCCTCTACAGGACGGAATATATATATCTATCGAGAAAGACCCTCCCTACGGAGATGGATCACTATCACATTTATAAGAAGCTTGCAGAAAGCAAGGTGCTCGAGTACATCACGATCAGGACCCTGGACATAGGGGGAGACAAGTTTGCCTCAACCATTGAGGTCCCGAAAGAGATTAATCCTGCCATGGGGCTCAGGGCGATACGGTTATGTATTAAAGAAATACCCTTATTCAAATCACAGCTCATGGGGATACTCCGGGCAAGTGCCTACGGACCTCTGAGAATACTCATTCCCATGATTTCAGGCCTTGATGAAGTGAGAACGGCAAAGTCTGTAATCCGGGAATGTATGGATGAACTGCGCAATAAGCGGGTTAATTTTAATAAAGATATTAAGATCGGCATCATGATCGAAGTGCCTTCCGCGTGTATGATAAGCGAGGTTCTTGCAGAGGAGGCAGATTTTTTTAGCATTGGCACCAATGATCTGATACAGTATACCCTTGCAATAGACAGGGTTAACGAATATGTCTCCTATCTGTATGAACCGCTTCACCCTGCAGTGCTCCGGATGATACAGAGGACCGTCGAGGCGGCTCATAAGGCTGAGATCGAGGTTGCATTGTGCGGGGAGATGGCCGGTGAACCCCTTTATGTCCCTATATTGCTTGGCCTTGAGCTTGATGAACTGAGCATGAATCCCTATGCAATTCCGAGGGCTAAAAAGGTTATTCGAGGGCTTGACCAGGACTATTGCAAAGATTTGCTGCAAGAGGTAATGAGTAAAGAATCGGCAAAAGAGGGGGAGATTCTGCTCAGGAGGGAGATGAGCAGAATCTTTCCCCATGATTTTATAAAGGGCTATGGAGAATGATAAGGTTGATTAATAATAAAACCAAGGAGGCAGGAATATGGGAATGAGCAGGTTTCTTTTTTCATCTGAATCTGTTGCGGAGGGGCATCCGGATAAGGTAGCAGATCAGATCTCTGATTCAATACTTGATGCGATTATCGGACAGGACAAAAAGGCCAGAGTGGCCTGTGAAACCCTTGTCACCACAGGGCTTGTTCTTGTGGGCGGCGAGATTACGACCGATTGCTACGTTCATGTGCCGGACGTGGTAAGGGAAACGATCAGGGATATAGGATACAATAACTCATCTATGGGTTTTGACTGGGAAACCTGCGCGGTAATCACTACTATAGATGAGCAGTCACCGGATATTGCCATGGGTGTCGACGAGACCGAAGACCATGAGCAGGGCGCAGGCGACCAGGGGATCATGTTCGGTTTTGCATGTAACGAGACAGCAGAGTTTATGCCCATGACCATCATGTATGCCCACAAGCTTGTGACAAGGCTCGCAGAGGTACGGCATAACAATACCCTCGATTTTCTGAGGCCTGACGGAAAGAGCCAGGTTACGATTGAATATATCGACAGAAAACCTGTAAGGGTTGATGCAGTGGTCATTGCTGCCCAGCATAATCCTGATGTCACGTCCGCGACCGTGCGGGAAGGGATTATTGAAGAGGTAATAAAAAAGATCATACCTGCGGAGCTGATGGATGAGAAAACAAAGATATATATCAACTCCACGGGCAGGTTTGTTGTGGGGGGGCCCAAGGGAGATTGTGGTGTGACGGGTCGAAAGATTATCGTTGATACCTACGGCGGTGTGGGCAGCCACGGCGGGGGCGCTTTTTCGGGAAAAGATCCCTCAAAAGTAGACAGAAGCGCATCATATATGGGCCGGTATATTGCAAAGAACCTTGTTGCGGCAGGGCTTGCAGACAGGCTGGAGATTCAGTTCGGCTACAGTATCGGCGTAGCCCAGCCGGTTTCCGTCATGATCGATACACAGGGTACTGCAAAGGTCAGCCCGGACAGGATCGCAGAAATTGTGATGGAACTATTCGATCTGAGGCCAAGAAAGATTATTGAGAAGCTCGATCTCTTAAGGCCAATATTCAAGAAAACGGCCTGCGGCGGTCACTTTGGTCGGAATGAGCCTGAGTTTACCTGGGAAAGACTTGACATGGTGGAAGAAATCAGGAAAGCAGCCGGCGTCTAAGAAAATAATCAGTTGAGTGAGTTGAGTAGGGTGAGTGAGTTAAGTAGGGTAAACCGAAAAACGAGGTTTCTTACTCACCTTACTCACCTTTCAAATGAACGGAGGATAGAATGGGAATTGATTGCGATGTAAAAGATATGGGTTTCGCAGATAAGGGGCTTGACAAGATTGAATGGGCAGAGAGACGAATGCCCGTGCTGAGAAAGATAAGGGAACGATTTATTAAGGAAAAACCCCTGAAAGGGGCGAGGATCGCATGCTGTCTCCATGTAACCACGGAAACGGCGAACCTTGCAAAGACACTGAAAGACGGCGGCGCTGATGTTGTCGTATGCGCTTCGAATCCTTTGAGTACCCAGGATGATACCGCAGCCGCTATTGTCACCCACTTCAAGATACCCACCTATGCCATAAAAGGGGAGAATGACGAGCAGTACTACGCCCACATTACGAAGGCCCTTGCCTTTCTGCCGAATATTACCATGGACGACGGTGCTGACCTTGTGAGCGCCCTCCACATGATTGCCTTAAAGCGTTATGACGGACTTCATGGTGCGGTGAAGAAATGGGTGAAAACTCTGAATGAGAAAAAGAGAAAAGAGTTTATTGATAATGTGGTCGGCGGTACGGAAGAGACCACTACTGGGGTAATCAGGCTTAAAAGTATGGAGAAAGAGGGCATCCTCTGTTTCCCTATCGTAGCAGTAAACGATGCCCTCACGAAACATATGTTTGACAACAGATACGGAACAGGCCAGAGCACGATCGACGGTATTCTCCGGGCAACGAACATTCTATTTGCCGGGGCGACCTTTGTGGTTGCAGGCTATGGATGGTGCGGGAAGGGTATTGCCATGCGGGCACGGGGTTTGAGCGCCCATGTGATCGTCACAGAGGTTGATCCCTTACGGGCATTGGAAGCCCGTATGGACGGTTTTGGCGTCATGGACATGAAGACCGCTGCCAAGGTGGGTGATATCTTTGTCTCCGCCACAGGGGATATTCATGTGCTCCGGGAAGAGCATTTCAAATTAATGAAGGACGGGGCCATTGTATGCAACTCCGGTCACTTTAACGTAGAAATCGATATTGATGCCCTCGAGGCCATGAAGACAAAGAAGAGAAAAATCAGAGAGCATATGGATGAATATACGATGACTGACAGCAGAAAGATCTATCTTCTAGGGGAAGGGAGACTTGTCAACCTTGCGGCAGCAGAGGGCCATCCCTCAGAGGTTATGGATATGAGTTTTGCCAACCAGGCGCTCTGTGCGGAGTTTATGTGGAAGACAGGGAAGAAGATGGAAAAACTGGTCTACACCGTACCCGATGATATTGACAAGAATGTGGCGCTCCTCAAGCTCCAGTGTCTCGGCGTCAAGATTGACAAACTCACCGCAGAACAGAAACACTATCTTGCATCCTGGGAGATGGGGACATGAGCAGACTCCTTGTTGTCGGAACCGTTGCATACGATTCCATAGAAACACCCTTCGGGAAGGTGGATAATGTGTTGGGCGGTTCTGCCCTCCATTTTACCTCAGCAGCAAGTTTTTTTACAGATGTGGGTATTGTGGCGACAGTAGGGAAGGATTTTGACCTCAACGACATCAGCTATTTAAAAGAACGAAACGTTGATATGAGCGGGATTAGGGCTGAAGAGGGAAAAACCTTCAGGTGGGAAGGGAGATACGGGTATGATTTAAACCAGGCCATTACCCTGAAAACAGAGCTGAATGTGATCGAGAAATTCAAACCTGTTATTCCGGATACATTTAAGGATGCGGAGTTTGTCTTTCTCGCGAATATTGACCCTGAGCTCCAGACCCATGTGATCGGTCAGATTAAGCGGCCCCTTGCGCTGGTCCTTGATACCATGAATTTTTGGATAGAAAACAAGTTTCAAGCCCTCATGGAGGTGATCAGCAAGGTCGATATGCTTGTCATCAACGAGGCGGAACTACGGGAAATCTCAAAAGAGCATAACCTTGTAAAAGGGGCAAGAAAGATCATGGAAAAGGGGCCTCAATGTATTGTGGCCAAGCGGGGAGAATACGGCGTCCTCATGGTGAAGGGGGACGAGATCTTTCTCTGCCCCGCCTATCCCCTTGAAGATGTGTTTGATCCTACCGGCGCAGGGGATACCTTTGCGGGTGGGTTTATGGGCTATCTCTCCAACGTAGGGGAGGTAACATCGGAGACCATTAAACAGGCGATTATCATGGGATCCCTTATGGCGTCCTTCAATGTGGAGGATTTCAGCGTCAACAGGCTCAAAGGTCTTGGATATGATGAGATAAAGGAACGGTACCATTCCTTCAGGAAGTGTGTAGAGTTCGGGGATATAAAGTTCCGGTAAAAGTGCGATTCCCATGATGTGTTGCATCACGGGAATGAAGGAAGACATTAAACAAAATCAAAATTAAAGAGCAGAAACCGGGCGGACATCGTGTCCGCCCGGTTTTATTTTCGCTATACGATCAGTTTTACAATATCCTTATAGGTCACTATTGCGGTGAGAATAAGGAAAAGGGCTAATCCTGCCATGGTTGCGATCTGATAGGTCCTGGGCTGGAAAGGCCTTTTCCTGATGGATTCCATACAAAGCATGAAGATCTGTCCTCCATCCAGGGCAGGGAAGGGAATAAGGTTCATTATGCCAAGACTCATGCTCAGAACCCCTGAAAAATAGAGGAGATTGAGAATGCCTGCACTCGCAGCCTGTCCTGCCATCACTGCGATGCCGATGGGCCCCGAGAGCCCTTCCATAGTGCCATGGCCGGAAAAGAGATTAAAAAGGAACATAATGGTTCCTGAGGCCATGGTCCAGGCGGTTTTTGTTGCTAATAACAGGGCATCGACAAAGGAAAGGTGTTTGCCTATCATGAATACAGGGATAAAGATTATCAAAGCAAAGGCAATATTGAAGAGAGAACCGGCTGACATAATAAGGAGACGTTTGAGACAGGAGACCTCGTACAGGTCTTCGGTGTCGTCGTCATTGCCCTGGGAAAAGCTTACAAATCCGCCGAGGGGGAGCAATCGCAGGGTGAACTCCGTTTCCTTGTGACGAAAGAATGTGAGTATCCTTGGACTGAAGGGGAAACCTATTGAGAATTCATATACCTTGACCCCTGCCTTCCGTGCTGCGATAAAATGTCCGAACTCGTGGACAAGAACTACCAGGGAGAATATCAGAATAAAAGCGATTATAGAAATGATGATCATGGGGCTTCCTCCAAATATTGTTTTATTATTTTTGATAAACTTCGCAAAAAGTCCATTTTACTGTCATTGCGAGCGTAGCGAAGCAATCTTGCTTTTTGTAACCATTTAATATGTTTAGATTGCCACGTCACTATGTTCCTCGCAATGACATCTTAAAATAAATTTTGTGAGTTCATTATTATTACAATATGCAAATCTTATGGCCATCAAACCTGCCCGCGGCCCTCTGCCGCTTTGCCTCATAAACAGACACTGCAAAGGAGGTGGCAACGTTCAGGGAAGAGAAGACGCCGGCAGTAGGGATGGTGACGATTTCATCGCATTTTTTCCGTGTAAGCCTCCTCAACCCATCTTCCCTGCCGAAGACGAGGCATATAGACCCCGTTAGATCAATATTCCACAGGGGGGTGGCGCCTTTCTCATCGAGGCCGTAGCAGAAAATGCCCAATGCCTTTATTTCGTCAAGGTATCGCGCAAGGTTGGTAACCCGTACGATCTTTGCGTAATCGATGCCGCCCCTTGAGACCTTTGCCACGGTGTCGTTGATGCCGCACGAGTTTTCTCTGGGAAGGATCAGGGCATCAACCTCAAAACAGGCGGTGCTTCTCACGATATTCCCGAGGTTCTGGGGATCATAAATGCCATCAAAGGCGCAGAGCAGGGGGTTAGGAATGGCGCCAGCCTCCTTTAGAAAGAGATCCTGGTCTGTATAGGAGAACTCATCCGCTTCAAGGCAGATATGATCCTTTATCCCCTTATACTGCACGGAGAATGCCTCTTGGGGGAGTACCCTGAATGATATGCCCTGTTTCTTCGCTTCCCTTATGACCTCTTCAGCAAGCCTTTCGTATCCTTTCTCAATGATGAGCTTCCGGATTCTCTCGGGGCGTTCTGTAATGGCCTTGATGATGTGGTCTCTGTCAGAGAGAAGGGGCATCGCTGATATCCTTAATAACCTGATTCAAGAGCTCCACGGGGTTTTTACTTCCTGTTATGGCCCTGCCGAGGACGATATACGTTGCCCCCTGTTCTAAGGCGCTTTTCGGGGTAATGACCCTTTTCTGGTCATCCTTTTTCTCGTCAAGCCGTACCCCCGGTGTGACCACGATAAAGTCCCTGCCGCAGGTTTCCCGTATCATCAGAGCCTCTTCTCCGCTTGCCACAACCCCATCGAGTCCTGCCTCCTGAGCGAGGAGGGCAAGCCTCTTCACCAGTTCCTGAAGGGGCAGTTCAATGCCGATCCTTTTCAGCTCAACAGTATCGAGGCTCGTGAGTACCGTAACGGCGATGATTTTGGGCCGCGGAATAAGGAGTGCCTTTGTCGCATCGTGGAGGGCAATCCTTGCTTCTCTCATCATGGTGAGTCCCCCCGAGGCGTGGACATTAAGCATATCAACCCCGAGTTTTGCAGCCTCAATACAGGCCTTTGCCACTGTATTCGGTATATCATGGTACTTCAAGTCCAGGAAGACCCTGGATTTTTTCAGTTTTATAAAGTCTACGATCTTTGGGCCGCAATGGGTGAAGAGCTGCTTGCCCACCTTGAACATGCCTACATGGTCACGGAATTCGAGGACGAGCTTCTGAGCCTCTTCGAAATGCTCTACGTCAAGGGCAAGGATAATCTTTTCTTTCGGGTCCATAGATCCTCCTTATGCAATTAATGGGGCTCACGTCGTCCCCTCCACGGGCAAAGCCCGTGAAGCCACCCCCTCTCGCTCGCCGTGCGAGCTAAAGGAAAATATTTTTTATAGCTATCCGCTATCTTTATAATGGGGCTCGCATCGACCCTTGTTCCACTTTCTTTTACTCCTTTTTTATGGAGATGTAAAGGCAGTCGTTAGTCGATAGTCGATAGTCGTTAGTGGAAAAACAGAGAAAACAGGCGTCAATTCTTACAGAAATCCTTTTCTGTTTGGATCTTTGCGTTGTTCACTATCGACTAACGACTAACGACTGCCTTTACGACTGTCCTTAACTATCCTTTTATCGATCCGAGGGGTATGATCTTTGCCACAATCCTTGAGATGCCCGCATCGTGGACTACCCTGACAACCTTTGAGACATCCTTGTATGCCTCAGGCATCTCCTCTGCAAGGGTTTCCCTGCTCGCAGCCCTCACATGGATATTCCTGGCTTCCATCTCTTTTTGAATGGACCGGCCCTTTGACGATCTTTTGGCCTGGCTCCTGCTCATTACCCTTCCTGCGCCATGACAGGTGCTGCCGAAGGTCTCCTCCATGGCCTGCTTAGTGCCTGCGAGCACATAGGATGCCCTCCCCATATCGCCGGGGATAAGAACCGGCTGGCCTACGGCTTTGTATTTTTCAGGGATAGAGGGGTTGCCGGGGCCAAAGGCCCTTGTTGCACCTTTCCTGTGGACACAGAGTGTCATATCCTTCCCCTGAACCCGGTGTTTCTCAATCTTTGCCGTGTTGTGACACACATCATAGACGAGGGTGAGGCCGAGGCTGCCCCTGCTTTTACGAAACACGGCCTCCATGGTCTCCCGCACCCAGTGGGTGATGAGCTGTCTGTTTGCAAAGGCATAGTTTGCTGCACCTGCCATTGCAGAAAGGTAGGCGCGGCCCTCCGGGGATGTGACAGGGGCGCAGCAGAGCTGCCTGTCAGGGAGGGTTATTCCATATTTTGCAGATGTTTTCACCATTTCCCTGATATAATCGTCGCATACCTGGTAGCCCAATCCCCTTGATCCCGTATGGATCATTATGGTGATCTGGTTTTCAAAGAGGCCGAATGCCTGGGCAATCTCCCTGTCAAAGACCTCTGCAATATACCCTATCTCCACGAAATGGTTTCCGCTCCCGAGGGTGCCAAGCTGTTCCCGTCCTCTCTCATAGGCCCTTTCCGACAGATTGTCCGGGTCTGCATGGGCAAATTGTCCCTTATCATCGATGTATTCAAGGTCGTCCCCAGTGCCGTACCCCTGCTCTATTGCCCATTGTGCCCCTTTTTGGACCACTTTCCTCAATTCCTCCCGGGAGAGTCTTAAATCCTTTCTCCTGGAGCCGATGCCGCTTGGTACATTGAGATAAAACCCTTCAATGATCTCCTTTATCCTTGTGCCTGCGTCCTTTACACTTAAGGAGGAGCGCATGAGCCTTACTCCGCAGTTTATGTCATAACCGACCCCGCCGGGTGATACCACCCCTTGGTCTGCATCAAAGGCTGCGACCCCCCCGATGGGAAAGCCGTACCCCCAGTGAATATCCGGCATGGCCATGGATGCATGGACAATGCCCGGCAGGGAGGCCACATTCTCCACCTGGGTAATGCTCTCATCCGTACCGAGGACCTTGAGAAGCTCATCATCGAGGAACAGAAGGCCCTCCACATTCATGGTGCCATGTTTTTCGACCCCATACCGGTTAAGGTCAATCTTTTTGAGAAAGGGTCTCTCTTTTTCCATCCTGCACCTCCGCAATTGCATGTTCAAGGTTCAATGTTCAAGGTTTAGGGTTCAACGTTGAACATAGAACTTAGAACGTTGAACTGATTTTTATATATCAACAATGAACCTTGCCCGATAGAGGCCATCCCTAAATTCAATGGAGAAGCCGTGGTATGTCGCGGCCTTCACCTCTTTCTTAATGATATGCCTCTTCCGATCAAAGTGCTCCCCCTGTGCGGCACATCTCAAGGCGCTACCTTCCTTTCTGATCGCTACCGTTTTTGTGATGAAACGGTCCGCATCCCACAGATAGAGGAGTTCATTCAGGAATATAATGAGAGAATCAGGTTCCAGGGGGATCAGGACCTCTTTTGTCTCTCCTTTTCGCACCTTCCGTAGATTTGTAATAAGGGAGAAAAGCGCCCGGGCGCTGTATGTAAAGAGACCTTCATATCGATGGGCAAAGACGATAAAGCCTGTGTCTGCCTCATGGTCAATGATCTGATAGCCTGCGGCGTGCCCTTCATGGATTCCCATTATCCTTATAGTATAACATGATGAACTCAAAAATCTGAAACACGATGTTTAGATTGCGAAAAAACCATAAAAAGTGCTAAAAATAAGTGTTATACTATGGCATATTTAAGGATGGAAAAAGCTTGAACATAAACAATCTGTTTTGTACTTATAACCAAGACAGGAGGGAACATTATGAGCTTAGAAGAAAAGATCGTCAAGCAGGTTCATGATTTGCCTGAAAGCAAAAAAGCTGAAGTTCTTGATTTCGTGGAATATCTGAAAACTAAAAGCGTAGAAAAGGGTTGGTCTGAGTTTTCGTTATCTTCCGCAATGAGTGGTATGGAAGATGAAGATACACCGTATTCGCTTGATGATCTTAAAGAATATTTCTCATGACTGCCGAAGGCCAGATAGTGCTTTTCCGGTTTCCGCAAACAGATCAACAATCAGGAAAGCTCCGTCCAGCACTTATTATTCGGAGATTGCCAGGCCTTATAAGAATCTGCAGGCTCGCAGTGGTGAGCGGCGATATCCTCATAGGAAAAATAGGCGATCTCGACAGCCAGCGTTTGTCGCGAATAAAACAAAAACTATCTCAATGGATACAAGTCGAGTAATGTCTACCTGTGGTCCTGTTTTAGATAACCTCTAACTTTATTTTCATTTTTATTAAATTATTTTAATATTTTACTTGACAATATTTTTTACGGTTGCTATAAATTAAAATAGTTTAATAATAAGTTTTAAAAAAGGAGGTGGGGATGCATTCCAGGTTTCAAATAATAAAAAAGGAGGCACGAATGAAGAAGATAATTATTGTATTACTTGCATTATTTCTTGCACTGCCGGCGATCAGTTATGCAGGCAGCGTCACAAGCAGATGGGATATGACCATCGGCGGTTATGTAGGTGTGGGCATGGGTTATAGCGATCAGTCCTGGACAAGTGGTTCAGCAACTTTAGGCTCTGGTGGTGCAGATTCTTTCCTTGCTGCAAGAAGCGGCATGAGGGGCAACCAGAACCGTGACAACGAATACGGGAACTTTTTCTCAACTGCTGCTGAGACGAGACTCAATTTCCTGATCAAGGGTCCTGATGGCGGCGGCGCCAAGACATCCGCCTTTATCGAAGGCGATTTCAGGGGCGGACCTTCGGGCGGTGCAAGTCAGTCCTCAGAGGGCAACTTTGCATTACGTCATGCATTCCTGAAACTTGATTGGCCGAATGCAACACTCACTGCAGGTCAGACCTGGCAGAGATGGGGTTTTATCCCCAGCTATGCAGTAGTTGGCCAGCTCTATGGTTTTAATGACCTTGGTCCCTTCCAGAAGGGCCAGAGACAGCCAAGACTTGATTTTGAGCAGAGATTCGGAAAGAACTTCTCTGCAGCTATCGCCCTCGTTTCCCCGAACAACGTATGGGGTACCATTGGCAATTCAGCGATAGACGGCTATTCTATGAGCAAATACCCCTTCCTTGAAGGTGAATTCAAGTTTACAACCGACAAGTGCGGCAAGATCGGTCCCTACGGGATGATGGCTGCCCTGGGCGGTTTCTACGGCCAGGAGAAAAGGGTAAGTAATTACAATAATATCGCAACAGCTGGCCAGAACTCTAACCTTTACACAGACCGTAATATAAATTCTTGGGCTATCTCCCTCAAGGGTTTTTTCCCCATAATACCTGAGAGGAATAAGAACAAGGCAATGTCACTGGCAATCGGCGGTAACCTCTTCTATGGTCAGAACTTCAGCTGGTTTGCAGGTCCCATGGCAACTATGCAGAATACTTACCAGAGAGTATACACAGGTGCTGCTGGTAATGCAATCAATGGTGTATACGTAGCGCCTACGTCATACGGCGGTTTCGGCCAGGTGACCTTCTTCTTTACGAATAAGCTTTTTATCGATGGCTATTACGGTTATCTGAAGGCCAATCACAGTTATGCTCAGAGGTATTATGCAAATCCATACGCTGTAAATTCCCAGACACAGGCGATTGTAAACCTCAATTATGACCTTAATCAGGCAGTACGGTTTGGCGTTCAGTATGCCTACACAAAAACCGTATACAATAATTTTGCCTATAATGCCACAGTCGGTGTTAACGGCCCGGCAACATTATTAGACAGACAGGGTTCATCGAACTCATTCAGGATCGGCGCCTACTACTTCTTCTAAGATTCAAGAAGAAAGAGGCATGTTTTACGGGGGGGGGCTTAATTGCCCCCCCTTTTTTTTATCAAGCATTATGAATTTGTACTTATTACATTTCTAATTCAAGTCCTTGCGAGTAAATTATACCCATGCTCCACATAGGTGTTGTCAATGACGGAAACGGTTTGGCAGTCATCGCGAGGAGGCACGGGCAGACGTGGCGATCTCAGATCAGATTGCTGCGCTTCGCTCGCAATGACAAAACGCCACACCCCCCGGCGGTTGCTCGCAATGACATCTGACATAAGATAGACTATTGATTTAGAAATGTAATTACTATCTCCATGGGGTCCATTATTTCAGTGCAGTCTATAAGGGGTTTGGGTTCTTTAATGGCTGTGAACTGCGCTAAGTCCTTGACTTAGGGTCTGTGCTTTTGCTATCCTCTATTCAGTAATCATATGCCGGAGTGGTGGAATCGGAAGACGCGCCGGACTCAAAATCCGGTGAGGGCAACCTCGTGGGGGTTCAAGCCCCCCCTTCGGCACCAATATTATATCAGCATCACGTGCAAATTTCACCCGATATCGGCAAATCTCGCTGTAAAAAGGACTTCACATTTATTTTAATTACTTCTATAATATTCAATCAATAGATTCCTCGAAGCTCTGCTTCGGGGTAACCATATTCCCTCGCCCCTCGCGGGAGAGGGTAGGGTGAGGGGGCGTAATCATGTTCCTCATTCCGCTGATATCTCACAGTTTCTCTGCTGCGGGGTAGTTGATTGCCTTGAAGGGCGTATGGTACAGGGCTGAGGAGGGTTAATGAAGAGCACAAGGGTGCTTATCGTAGAGGATGAAAGCATTGTTGCCTATAATCTGGAAGCGATCCTTGAAAGTTTCGGATATGCCGTATCGGGTGTAGTTTCTTCAGGGAAGGAAGTAATGGCTGCCGTAGAAGAAACAGAGCCGGATGTTGTATTGATGGATATTGTGCTTCAGGGGGATATGGACGGTATAGAGGCAGCAAGGGCAATGCAGCAACGATTTGATATCCCTGTAGTCTATATGACAGGATATGCCGATGAAGAGACCCTTGAACGGGCGAAGGAGACGGCGCCTTTTGGATATGTGGTAAAACCTTTCGGGGAAAGGGAGATTCACACTGCGATTCAAATGGCCATATATCGCCACAAAACGGATGAAGAACTGCGAGGATACAGGGATCGCCTTGAGGATTTGGTGCGCAACCGTACCGCTGAATTAAGGGGGGCAAACGAACGTTTTGGGAGAGAGATTCTGGAACGGAGAGAGGCTGAGAAGACCCTCGTGGACAGTCTTGAGGCCCTGAAAAAGGTTTTTGATGGAACGGTCAATGCACTTGCAGTGACAGGGGAATTGATTGGCATCTATGCTGCGGGACACCCCGGAAGGGTGGCCCGTCTTGCCGCTGCCATTGCCTCTGAAATGGCAGTACCCCAAGAGATTCTGGAGGGCATACATGTCATGGGTCTTCTCCACGACATAGGCAAAATGGCAGTGCCGCTGCAAATCCTCAGCAAGCTGACCCCATTGAATTCCCATGAATTTGACTTTATCAAGACCCATCCGCGGGCAGGATACAATATTGTCCGTACGATCCCCTTTCCCTGGCCCGTAGCAGATGCTGTTCTGCAGCACCACGAGCGGCTCAATGGAACGGGTTACCCTCGCGGGCTCAGGGCTGACAATATTCTCTTTGAGGCAAAAATGCTTGCAATAGCCGAGGTGGTTGATGTCATGGCAAATCACCAGGGCTATCGTGTAAGTCTCGGAATTGACAGGGCGCTTGATAAAATAGTTCAGAATAAGGGTACCTTATTTGACAGCGAAGGGGTTGATGCCTGTGTGGAGCTCTTTATGAAAAAAGGGTTTTCCTTAAGCTAAAGCACGTTTATCAGCCATTTACCGTGAATGAAAAATGAATGTATGTGCTTCATGTGAAAACCGGTATACATAATTATTGACTCTATGTCCGCTGCCCATAACTTTTGTCTTGACATAAACCTATATAGAAATATAATATTATATCTAATGATATTTTTCACAATCAACTAAAGGAGAGTCCTATGAAGTTAGAGGGCAAGAATGCCGTTGTTACAGGTGGTGGAAGAGGAGTAGGAAGGGCAATTAGTATAGCCTTTGCACAGGAAGGCGCAAATGTAGTAGTGAACTACGCAGGAAACCAGAAGGCAGCGGATGAGGTAGTAGAAATCATCAAGGGAATGGGAAGGAAGGCTGTTGCAATAAAGGGCGATGTGGCACAGGAGGCGGATGCCAAGAAGATTGTTGATGCATGCGTTGAAAACTTCGGTTCAATCCATATTCTGGTAAACAATGCAGGTATTTCCAAGCCCGCCATGCTTCATAAGCTGAGTGTTGAAACGTGGGATGAGGTCGTGAATGTCCAGATGAGAGGCCCATGGCTCTGTATTAAGGCCGCAGCAAAGTATTTTCAGGAACAGAAATACGGACGGATCATCAATGTAACTTCTGTTGCCGGTATGGTGGGCACCACAGGCCAGATCCACTATGCAGCGGCAAAGGGCGGAATTGTTACCCTTACTAAATCCGCAGCCCGCGAGCTCGGAAAGTTCAATGTAACGGCGAACGCGATCTCCCTCGGTATTGTGACCACTGAGATGACGTCAACCCTCCAGAATGACGAGAAACTGAAAGAAATCTATCTGAGAAGGATTCTCTTGAACAGGTATGCTGAACCGGAAGATGTATCCCCGGCCTTTGTATTTTTTGCTTCAGACGATGCTCGCTATATCACAGGTCAGATTTTACCTGTCGATGGCGGCTATGGCATGACGTAGTATTTGTAAAGAGGTGACAATGTTTCACCCAAATATATAGGAGGTGTTGTAATGGCTGATTTACCTAACGTAATAAAGCAGTGGCAGATGGTTCAACCGACCACGTTCAACAGAGAGACAAAGGAAAAAACACCAGGCAAACTTGCTCTGGCAGAGATTCCTGTACCAGCACTGAAAGATGACGAAGTATTAGTGAAAATAGCCGGCTGTGGCGTATGCCATACAGACCTTGGCTACTTCTTTGACGGAGTTCCCACGGTGAGCAAACCACCGCTGGCGCTTGGTCATGAGATAGCGGGTACCGTTATCGCAGGCGATCCTGCCTGGGTAGGAAAAGAGGTTATTATTCCTGCAGTTATGCCTTGCAGAAAATGTATCCTCTGTAAAACAGGAAGAGGCAACAGATGCCTTGCCCAGAAGATGCCCGGAAACTCAATCGGCGTATTCGGTGGATTTGCCGATCATATCGTTGTCCCGTCAGTCGATCTCTGTCTGGTTCAGGACAGAAAGGGCTATGCCCTTGAGCAGCTTGCAGTTGTTGCAGATGCAGCGACAACTCCTTATCAGGCATGTAAAAGAGCAGACTTACAGCCTGGCGATAATGTAATCATCCTCGGCGCAACAGGTGGCGTAGGCGTCTACATGGCACAGACTGCAAAGGCGCTCGGCGCAAAGACTGTTATTGGCATAGCACGGAATGCAGAGAAACTTCAGAGGGCCCTGGAATACGGGTGTGATGCAGTAATCAGCACCGTAGATAAGGACAACAAGACGGTTGTTGGTGAATGGAGAGCCTATTGCAAGGCCAACGGTCTTGCTAATACAGGCTGGAAGATATTTGAGGTAACAGGCTCAAAAGCAGGCCAGGAGCTTGCCCTTGATCTCCTTTCCTTTGTAGGAAAGCTGGTTCTTGTTGGTTTCGGTATGGCCAAGAGCGAGTATATGTTCTCAAAGCTGATGGCCTTTGATGCGGAAATTATCGGCACATGGGGCTGTTTGCCGGAGTATTATCCAATCGTACTTGACATGGTGCTCTCAAAGAAGATTCTGATAGACCCATTCGTTGATGTACGGCCTATGAGCACAATTGCAGCAACATTTGAAGAGATTCACAAAGCTGGCTCCCCTGCAAAGAGGGTAGTTCTTACACCAGATTTCTAAGAAAAAATATTTAAGGAGGAAACATTATGGGTTTAGAATGGATGCCAAGAGAACATGAAATGAAGGATCATAGCAGACACGGTTCAAACCATTGGGGCACTGAAGCGCCCTGCACCGTGTATGAAAAGAAACCCCTTACCGACCCGAAGGGCAATGTAATACCGGGTCTTTTTAACGCATGGATCACGCTGAACAATCCGAGCCAGTTCAACTCCTATACCACAGAGATGGTAAAGGGTGTTA
>PNOM01000024.1 GCA_013824835.1 Syntrophus sp. (in: bacteria)
GAAGAAAAGAGAAAAGCATTATGAGTTTTATGGGACAATATATCTAATTGATGGGATACAATAACGGCATGTCTTCTTTTTTTAAACTCTTTTCCCGAAGCTTTGATCTCTTTTCCCGCCACAGGGTAATACTGTACGGGGTAACCATTGCCATCGTAGTGGCAAGCCTCTTCGCCTTGAGGTATATCAAGCTCAGCGAAGACCTCCAGCCTTTGCTCCCGGACGGGAAATCAGACGCTGCTATTGATTTCCGTTTTCTGCAACAGGCGCCCTTTATGCACAAGGTGGTAATAAACCTCGAAGTAGGGCCGGATGTTGACCAGAAGAGACTCATAGAGGCAGCGGACAGCCTTGCTGCTGCCATGACTGCGCCATATTACAGCCGTGCAGCCACAGGGCCGGATATGCCGCCCCCGGGAGAACTCTTCTCATGGCTTCTTGGGGCTGCCCCTTCCCTCATGACAGCACAGGATGTGCAGAAGGTCAGGGCGCACCTTACCCCGGAGGGCATCAATACTACCCTGCTCGATATCCGGAAGAGACTTAACTCCTCTGAGGGGTGGGTAATGAAGACGTTGTTCCAAGAGGACCCCCTCCTCTTTTCCATGACTGCCCTTGAAAAGTTTCGTTTTCTGAACATGTTCAAGGGTATGGTACTCAAGGAAAACCATTTTATAAGCGCTGATGGCAGAAATGCCCTGATCGTTGCCGATACCCCCATAAAGATCACTGATTCTTCGGGGGCAAAAGCACTGGCTGATTTCACCAAAGGGCTTATTGCTACCCATGCCGTGCCGGGCATTACCGTCTCTTTTCTGAGCGGACACCTCTATACTACCGCCAATGCAGAGACTATCAAGGAGGACCTTTTTGTGATCCTCGCCTGCGCATCCCTGACAATTCTTTTGCTCCTCTTCCTCTTTATGCAGAACTGGAGGGCAATTTTTGTCTTTCTTATCCCCACATCCGTTGTCTGTATTGCAACTGCCGGGACACTCCTTGCCTATCAGACCATCTCTGCAATCACCATTGCTTTCGGTTCTGTGCTTATGGGGATTGCCGATGATTACCCGATTTTTACCTATTTTTCCCTGAGAGACAAAGCCAATTTTTCAGGGGCGGCGGTGAGCGAGATATCCCGTCCCGTGATCTTCAGCGGCATTACCACCATGGCAACCTTCAGCGCCCTGTTTTTTTCCGATCTTCCCGGCCAGCGCCAGATTGCATTATTTGCTATTATCGGTATCGTGGCATCATTGGCCTTTTCACTTATTGTGCTTCCCCATTCCATAAGAGGTCTTTCGTCAGCATCGCACACCGTTCCTGCCTCAACCTCCTCATCAAGAGGGCCGCTCTATAAGGGCCTTGTGATCAGTGGGTGGCTCCTTGTCGTGATATTTTGCCTGTGGCAGGGGAGCAAAATCACCTTTAACGGGGATATGCGTTCCATCAGCATGGTGCCCCAGGGGATACAGAAGCTGGAAGAGGCATTCAAAAAGAACTGGGGAGATTTCCGGGGAACAGCGATGATTTTTGCTGAAGGGAAAGACCTCCAGACTGCGCTGACAAATAACGACCGGTTATTCTCCTATCTTAAAGGAAAGATAGCCGACAAAGAGATTATAAGCCTTGCCCCCATCCTTCCTTCGACGGAGACGCAGAAGCAGAATGTCCAAGGCTGGCAGGCCCTGTGGTCTGAAGCCAATAGAAACAGGGTGCACAACCTTTTTCTTCAGGAGGGGGACAAGGTCGGTTTTGCACCAAATGCCTTTGACCCTTTTTTTGAAAGGCTCTCCGTGAAGCCCGCTGAGGTAACCATGGAAGGCCTCAGAAAGGCCGGGTTTGGCGATATTATTGACGCTATGGTTGTACGAGAGGGGGATATAACCCGGGTGTTGACCCTGGTGCCGGATACGGCTCAAGCGGCAGTGTTTTTCGGTAAAGGAACGGATACCCCCTTTGTAGCCCGTTTTGTCTCCCAACGCCGTTTCAACGATACGATCAGCAAGGCCATGATTAGTAATTTCATCAAATATATCATTATGGCATCGATCGTGATTATCCTCTTTCTCATTTTCCTTTTCCGCAATACACGGAAGGTGCTCTATGCCATGATACCTGTTGTCACCGGTCTTATCGTGATGTTCGGCGTGATGGGATGGAGGGGGATTGAGTTTAACCTCTTCAATATTATCGCTACTATCCTTGTTATCGGCCTCAGCGTTGACCTGGGTATCTTTATGGTGAGCAGGGTTACTGAAGGCTATGATCATAATACGAGCATGGCAGTTCTTCTCGGCGGCCTGACAAGCTTTGTAGGTATGGGGGCGCTGACCCTGGCCCGGCACCCCGCCCTCTTTTCCATCGGCATTACGGTGCTTCTCGGCATGTGCGGGGCCATACCATCCGCCCTTTTTGTGATACCTGCATTCTATCGCGCCCGAAAGGTAAAGATTATATGAGTAAACTAAAATCTGCCATTATTGCATCAGCAACAGGTCCTGCCATGGAAACAGATCAGGGTGTTTTCAGAAGAAAATATACATTTTCTCCAGATTTTATAGGGTTCTCCGGCCATTTCCCCGGATACCCCATTCTTCCCGCCTTTGTACAGATACTTACGGTGTTTGTAACAGCAGAAGGAGTACAAGGCCGCCCCCTTGCACTCCTCTCTATTGAAAAGGCAAAATTCAGGAAGGAGATTCTTCCTGACCACGAGATTGAAGTGGAATATCAGGAGGGTGTTATCAAAGGAGCGGCCAGTCTTAAGGCAACCATTACGATTGCCGGGGGGCTTGCCACTTCTCTTGTGATTACATTTAAGGAAACAGAGTAGAAGTGTGTGGGGGTTATATTGTTTGATATATTAATGTCTCAGAAGAATTCTGTAAAATTTGACTCATCCGGGATTATACAGAAATATTTCTGTATACTTAAGTGTTCGCCATCTTGATGCTTGACATTATTTTCCCTATGTCGTACCATATATAGTACGATGAGGAGGCAAATGGAATGACAACATTATCGGCATCAGAGGCAAGAAAGAGGTTGTATAACCTGGTTGACGAGGTAAGAGAAACGCACGTTCCGGTACAGATCGTGGGAAAGCGGAGTTCCGCGGTTCTCGTTTCCGAGGAAGACTGGCGAGCCATAGAGGAGACCCTGTGCCTGACTTCTATACCGGGCATGCGAGAGTCCATCAAGAAAGGACTCAAGACGCCCGTCGAGAAGTGTGAAGAGGCCCCGGGCTGGTGAGTTGGCGTCTGGTGTATACCAAACAGGCCCAGAAAGACGCAAAGAAGATTTCACTGTCCAATCTTAAACCCTTAGCTTCCCGCCTGTTGGATATCATCCGTGAAAATCCTTACCAGAATCCACCTCCTTTTGAAAAACTCGTCGGAGACTTTTCCGGAGCGTATTCCCGGAGAATCAATATACAACACCGACTTGTCTACCAAATTCTCGATGATATCAAGACGATCAAGGTCATCAGGATGTGGACACATTATGAGTAATGGAGAAACATTGGCGAACAAGACGATATAATTCGATTAAGCACGGGTGAGACTTGCTGGTATTCAATAACTACCATGTTCGTTTGTAACCATAATTATCAGTCTTTATATCGCCCAAGCCTCCTTGATTTGTAGTCACGACAGTCAATGAACGATTTAACAGTTTATTAACTCAAGAGTTCGCATAAGCCAATTATCGTGTGCAAAGATGAGTTTTTATAAATAATCTTAAAAAGGGGTACAGGGATATGAAGGAATTAAAAGTGATCTGTTTTGCGTCGATCGTACTGTTTATAATATGTGCTGCTGCAATTCTGCTGTTTCCCGCAGGAGCGCAGGCACAGTCCAAGGTTGCGGCCATTGAAGGGGTGGGTTTCAATGTAGCAGGTTCTCTGAAAGATAATCTTAAGCCCCTTGTTAATAAAGATGTCTATGTAAACCTCCGTTCAGGAAAAACATATCAGGGTTTTATCAAGTCCGTGGGAGATCATTTTGTTCATCTGGAAAAGATAGCGGGAAAGGAATACTTTGATGCCCTTGTCCGCGTAGAAGACATCAGTGCCATTGAGGTCAGGTTCAGGGAACCAAGGTAAAAACGCATGCGTAAACCATACTTTCCATCAAACGAGAATGCCCCTTTGCCCCTCAGGGTTACGGTAGAGCGAAGGGTTCGGTTCGAAGAGGTAGATCCCCTCGCCATTGTCTGGCACGGGCGGTATGCAAGCTATTTTGAGGATGCCCGGAATGCGATAGGTGAGAAATACGGTATCGGATACATCGATTTTCACGGGAATGGTGTTGTTGCCCCTGTGAGGATTATGCATATCGATTATCATCTGCCACTCGGGTTAAATGAAATTGTTACTATCGAGGGCGTTCTCCATTGGACCGAAGCCGCACGGATCAATATGGAATTTATCATACGAAACAGCAAGGGCATCGTGTCGACTACCGGGTTTACGGTGCAGGTATTCCTTGACGGGAATAATGAACTTCTCCTGATGCGCCCTCCCTTTTACAGGGAATTTTGCGAAAAATGGCGGACAGGACAAATCGGATGAGAGAAGTATGGATCACGGATGCCGGTGTGGTGACTGCGGCAGGGAGAAGCCTTGGAGCAACGTGGGATAGCATCATTTCAGGCATTACAGCAATTAAGGAGATAAACCGTTTTTCCGTAAAGTCGTACCGGTCCGGAATCGGTGCTTCTATCTCCGGCATACAAACATCCGGGCCTTCATCATCATACCATGGGATTCTTGACCTCCTCCTTGATCAGGTTCAAAAGGTTCCTGTTGACTCAATAGTGATTACGGCCACTACAAAGGCCGGCATCGATAACCTGGAGAAATTGAAGCGGGGACTTCCTGCTGATCCAAGGGATATCCTGCTGACTTCAGTAGCAGACAGTGTAAGGGCCCGGCTGGGCTTAAAGGGAGTTTCATTCAATGTCAGCGCAGCCTGTACGTCTGCTGCTGTTGCAGTAGCTCAGGGGGGAGCGCTCATTTCCTCCGGAACAACTGAATCGGTTTTCATCTGTTCCATTGACATAATTGCTGAATTTATCTTTTCCGGTTTTTCCGCTCTTCAGAACCTTTCTCCTTTTCCTTGCAGACCTTTTGACCGGGACCGGGCAGGGCTATCCCCAGGGGAAGGTGCGGCATTTCTTACCCTCATGAGCTCAAAACGGGCGAAGCGACTCGGCTGTACGTGCAAGGGAATAGTGGCTGGTACGGGTATGGCCAATGATGCCTGTCATATCACGGCGCCGGATAAAAATGCTTCAGGTCTTGTCCGGGCAATCACAGGGGCAATAAAGGCAGCAGGGGTGAAAAAGGGCGATATTGCAGGGATCAGCGCCCATGGCACCGGAACGATCCATAATGATCTTATGGAATTAACCGCTTTTAAAAAGGTCTTCGGCGAAGCGTGCCCTCTGGTCTATTCCGTAAAAGGGTGTATCGGTCACACCTTCGGCGCTTCAGGCGGAATTGAGGTTGCCCTGGGGACACGGACTCTTGAAGAGCAGATTATTCCACCTACTGTAGGTTTCCTTCACCCCGAGCAGGGGGCGGAGGGGCTTGTCGGTTCCATGCCGGTTTCTATAACAGGCGACTATCTGCTTACTACAAACTCCGGTTTCGGCGGGATGAACACAGCGATTATCCTGAAGAGGGGGCAGATACGATGAAGGCTGTAGTTACCGGTGTTGGCTGGGCAAACGGAGCAGGCATGGGATGTGGAAGGGATATGCCTTTCTCTGTTGGTTGTGACGAGACTCTGCCGAAGATATCCAGAAAAGATATCTTTCATAAACCCTTTCCGCACTTCGGCAGGATGGATGGATATTCCAAGCTCGGCATCGCAGCCATGGCCCTTGCCCTAAAGGACGCAGGGCTCAACGAGTGGGAAGAGACACGAAACATTGCTGTGATTGCATCTACTGTCCATGGATGTCTGAATGCGGACGTAGATTATTTTGATACGGTCATGGAGGAAGGGGGTCGCCTTGCGAGTCCCAATCTTTTTGCCTATACCCTGCCGAATACCTATCTTGGAGAGGCAGCAATCCACTTCGGATTCACAGGGGCATCTTTTGTGGTAAATGAGTCGACCCTTGCCGGCGCTTCAGGCCTCAATATTGCCATGGAGAATATTGCGAAAGGAGAGTATGAAACGGTAATTACGGGTATTTGCGACGCAGGGAGCCTTCCATTTCTTGAGATGAGGGACCATGTGATTCCGGGTGCGCTCTTTTTTGTGATCCAGAGGGCATCTGTGGCCCGGAGCCTTTCATACGGTGAACTGACGCAGAGGGGAATGGGCGTAGTTTATTTCGAAGATAAAAAGGTGGAAGACCTTAATAACCTTGCCTCCATGTGTACGGAAGGCATACATGCAAAGAAGGAGTAGAGGATAAACAAATGAAGATGACTCTTATCTACCCGAAGTGGCCGAAGCTGGAAGGACAGACGGAATTCCATCTTCCGCCCCACGGGCCTGTGGTGTTCGCTGCTTCTGTGCCGCCGGAAGTTGATCTTACCTTTATTGATGAAAATGTGCAGGAGATCGCTTTTGGCAGAGATCCTGATATTGTTGCCCTTTCAGTAATGCTCACAAGCCAGCTCCCGAGGGCCTTTGAAATTGCCCGTCAATACCGGGAGATGGGTATTCCGGTCATATTCGGCGGTATTGCCGTCATGCTTCACAGTGAAGAGGTAATGATGCATGGGGATTCTGTCTTCCTCGGCGAGGTTGAAGGCAGATTCGCCGGGGTGCTGGAGGATTTCGCGAAAGGCAATCTCAAAAAGGTATATAATTACATGGCGGACCCTCCTGATCTGCGCCTTGCGGGAACAGCGCGGCGGGAGATCCTCGATCGGTCCCTTTACAACTACAGGGGCGTCCAGATGCTCGACCTTGTCCATGCATCACGGGGCTGCAAGTTCAATTGTTTTCCCTGCTGCACTGGTTTCCTTGGAGGGAGACTGTTCCGTCCCCGGCCTATTGACAAGGTAATCGAGGAGATGGAATCGATCCCGAACAACAGGCTCTTCATCGTTGACAACTCTCTGGCCCAGGACCGGGAGTGGCTTATTGACCTCTTTACCGCCATGATCCCCCTTAAGAAAAAGTGGGTCTCCCATCCTCTTCTGGATGATGATAAAATCCTCAGCCTTGCCGCAGAGGCGGGGTGCTGGTATGTATACCAGGCAATCTTTGATACTTCCGACGTGATACGGAGAAGGGTAGAACGGCTGAAAGACAATGGGATCGGTGTCGAAGGCACTATCATCCTTGGAACAGATGATCAGGACGAGGATTACATCAAAAGACTTGTAGACTTTCTCTGTGAGATAAGGCTTGATTTGGCTGAATTTACCATTCTTACCCCCTTTCCTCACTCCCCTATTCGGGATCGTTTTGAGCAGGAAGGGAGGATCTTGAGCAACAACTGGATCGATTATACGGCAGACAAGGTTGTTTTTCAGCCAAAACATATGACCCCGGACAAGCTTCACGAAATGTTCCTCTATGCGTGGAATACCTTTTACGAGGGCGGAGGCTATGCCCTCAAAATGGGCGAACTTTTTAAAAAGGTTATTAGAAGGGAAATGGACGACGGGACATACCGGCGTTATGAGATGGGGCGGAAACGCGCTTTCAGAAAGAAGGGGGCTGCATAATGAGCAGGGTTTTTCTCATTTCCTCCAACACGATGACCGAGCCATACCCGGCATATCCTCTGGGCATGGCGATAGTAGCCTCAGCCCTCTCCTCAAGGGGCCACAAGGTCGCACAGTTTGATTTCCTTGCAGAAGCACAGTCTCATACAAGACTCCAGGGGGCGATTCAGAAATTCAAACCCGATTATGTCGGGATATCACTCCGCAATATTGACAGTGCTGATTCCTTCACCGCTGAGAAGGTCTGGGCTCTTGCCTCGGACAGGGAAATCACAAAGACAATCAAGGCGAATACAGGTGCGCCTGTGGTGCTGGGCGGACCTGCTTTTTCAATCATGCCTGAAGAAATACTCGGGTATGTAGGCGCTGATTACGGGATTGTCGGCGCCGGGGGCGTCCAATTCTCCGATCTTATTGATCGTCTTAATCAGGGACAGGAGGCGCCTCCAATTTCAAGAGGAAACGATGTCTCCCACAGTAATGATGTATCATTGAGACCCCTCTGGAACAAAAAATTAACAAAATACTATACAAAACATAACGGGGTGGTTGGCCTTCAGACAAAACGCGGCTGTCCCCATAACTGTGTATACTGCACCTACCCCTATCTGGATGGAGACAGCTATATCCGGAAAGAGCCGGGGCTGGTGGCAGATGATATTGAACAATTAACGAAAGACCACCAGATCACCTCGATTTTTTTTACCGATTCCGTATTTAACGATGCTGAAGACGGTTATCTCACTATTGCAGAAGAGATACTGCGCCGGGATATAAAGGTCGAATGGACTGCCTTTTTCCGGCCCGACAGGATTGAAGGCAGGGATATGGAATTGATGAAACGTTCGGGGCTTTATGCAGTGGAGGCTGGAACGGATGCTGCCCATGACGTCACACTTGCAGGACTCAATAAATCATTTTCCTTTGACGATGTGGTTCATTTCAATGGGACTTGTTGTGATATGGAGATACCATGCGTTCATTACATTATGTTCGGGGGGCCCGGAGAGACAGAAAAAACAATCAGAGAGGGTCTCGACAACCTCACACGCCTGAAAAACTGTGTTATTTTCGGGTTTTCCGGAATTCGCATCCTCCCGGGTGCTGGTATCCATAAAATGGCAATAGAAGAGGGGTTTGTAAAGGAAGGAGCCCCCCTCCTGGAATCTATATTCTATTTTTCACCTGAAATAGAGCCTTCCCGTATGAATGAGACTATTGAAAATGCTTTTAAAAAAGAGAGAAGCTGGATTTTTCCGCCCTCTGCGGGCCAGGAGATGCAGAAGGTCATGCACCGTTTCGGTTTCCACGGCCCCATATGGCATAAACTCGTTTCTTTTAAAAAGCCCCGGGTAAGGTACTAAGGTAATGGCCCCTTTAGACTTCTCAAAAATACTTCTTGTCCATCCCCTTGGCTACAAGGCGGATGACGCAGGCCATGACATTTCAAGGATGGCAAACATTATGCCTCCCCTGGGGCTTGCAAGCATTGCTGCCTATCTGGAGAAAAACGGGATAGATGCAGGAATCATAGACTGCTATGCGAAACCCCAATCAGACGGCCTTATTGAAGGGTATCTCAGGGATGCGAGGCCTGCCTTTATCGGTATGAGTTGCAGCACCGCAAACTTTCTTGACGGCCTGCGGATTGCAAAAATGGCCAAGGATATCCTGCCGGATATCAAGGTGGTATTCGGCGGTCACCATGTATCAGCCTTAAAGGAAAAGGCACTGGAACCGTTCCCTGTTGTTGATTTTGCTGTTGTGGGGGAAGGGGAACAGACAATGGTGGAACTCATGAAAGCCGGGGGAGAGGATGCAGCTCGGATTGGGGGCCTCCTCTACAGGGAAAAGACCGGAGAAACCCGTTTTAACGGTTACCGGCCCCATGCCCTTGATCTCGATACCCTCCCGTTTCCTGCATACGAAAAGCTTGACGGTTATCCGGATACATATAAACTTCCCATTTTTAACTACCCCGCGACCCCCAATTCCAGTTGTACATCGAGCCGTGGTTGCCCGTATCGGTGTACATACTGTGATCGTTCAGTCTTTCCTACGGGCTACCGGTATAACTCTGCCGAATACCTCTATGAGCATTTCCGATATCTCCATGAACGTTTCGGGATACGGCACCTTAATCTCTATGATGACCAGTTTACCTTTTATCGGAAGAGGGTAGAGACCTTTACCCGGATGATGGTAGATCGCCCCCTGGGGATGACCTTTAACTGTGCGGTGCGGGCGGAACACATCGATCTTGCTATCCTCCGGGAGATGAAGGCTGCCGGGTGCTGGATGATCAGTCTCGGCATAGAGAACGGCGATGAGGAACTACTTGCCCAGCACCGGAAAAATGCGAACCTTGATCTTGTGGCAGAAAAGATACGGCTTATAAAGAAGGCCGGGATCAGGGTCAAGGGGCTTATGATGATCGGGCTGCCCGGCGAAACGGAGCAGAGTGTGAAGAAGAGCATGAATTACGTCTTTTCTCTTCCTATTGACGATATTAATGTATCAAAATTTACCCCCTTTCCCGGCTCTGCACTTTATGAACATATAGGAGAACTCGGAACATTTGATGAAGATTGGGAGAAAATGGACTGCATGCATTTCCAGTTTATACCAAAAGGGATGACAAAACCGGGTCTTGAAAGGCTCTTTACCCTCTTCTACAGAAAGCATTTCATGAGGCCCAAGTGCCTCTGGCAATATGTTACCATGATATGGCGTTCCCCGGACAGTTGGATACGGTTCCTTTCCAATCTCACATCCTTTTTGAAATTCGCATGGACCAACAAACGTCATGCCTGATTCATAGAAACAAAGAAGGGATGTTAAAGGTATTAGTAACAGGTGCCAATGGGTTTATTGGCAGCCATCTCGTCGAGAGATTGGTACGAAGCGAGGCACGGGTCCGTTGTCTTGTGCGCCGAACAGGCGATCTTCGCTGGCTTAGGGATTTACCGGTAGAGATTGTATATGGCGATTGTGTTGATAAGGATTCACTGTCGTCAGCAGTCGTCGGGGTGGATTGTGTTTACCATTTGGCCGGTGCAACGAAGGTGAAACGGAAGGAAGATTTTTTTACAATAAATGCCGGTGGAACGGAAAATCTGATTCAAGCCTGCTTGGACCATAATCCAAAAATGGCGAAGTTTGTGTATCTTTCGAGTCAAGCGGCTTCAGGTCCGGGCGTTAACGGACGGATGAAGGCGGAATCAGATCCGGATTTTCCCATTTCACCTTATGGCAAGAGCAAACGGATCGGCGAAGAAACGGTGTTGGACCATCGCAAGCACATTCCTGTTACTATTCTTCGTCCGAGCGCAGTTTATGGGCCTCGTGATCGTGATTTCCTATTTTTTTTAAAACTTATAGAGAAAAAGATTAAATTCAGTCTCCTGGGGGTGACCCAGTGGATCAGTATGTGTTTTGTAAACGATTTGGTTGACTTGCTGGTCAAGTCGGGTAGAACCGGAAAGGGAGACGGCGAGATTTTTTTCATATCAGACGGTCGAAGTTACCGGATGGAAGAAATCGGCGATGCCTTTTCGGCTGCGATGAGAACAACGGCATTCCGATTGCCCGTCCCAAGGTGCCTGATTTGCGGAATCGGAGCGATTAACGAGACGATATCTTATTTTACGGATCAGCCATGTTTACTCACTTGTGGCAAGGCAAAAGAAATGGTGCAGGAAAATTGGACTTGTGATATTACCAAAGCGAAAAATATGTTAGAATACAGACCAACGATCGACTTGGTTCAAGGGACGGAGATCACCGTCGACTGGTATCGCAAAAATAATTGGTTGTAAGGAAAAACGAACAATGGATATTTTTGAAAAATGCGTTAAATTTGTTGACCAGGCGGTCCGTGCACTTCGAGAATCCGGAAATTATTTTTACTTCCGGGAAATCCAATCCCCACAGGATTCAGAAGTCATCGTGGGGGGGCGTCGGGTAATCATGATCGGCTCGAATAATTACCTGGGATTAACCTGCCATCCAAGGGTAAAAGAAGCCGCCATCAAGGCCGTTGAAAAATACGGCACCGGTTGCGCAGGTTCCAGGTTCTTAAACGGAAATCTTGAAATTCATGAAGAATTTGAACGGAAATTGGCGCGTTTTTTCAAGAAGCCCGCTGCGTTGACCTTTGCCACCGGATATCAGACCAACCTGGGAACGATCTCGGCCCTTCTGGGACGTAACGATCTCGCCATTCTTGATAAATACAATCATGCAAGCATTATCGATGGGTGCCGGTTGTCATTTGGCCTTCCAAAAAAATACCGCCATAATGACATGAACGATCTGCGCCGTGTTCTTGAAGCCACCAAGGGCTATGGCCAGTTGATTATTGTGGATGGGGTCTTCAGCATGGAAGGTGATATCGCAGACCTGTCATCTATTGTCAAACTGGCAAAACTCTACGGGGCCAGGATCATGGTGGATGATGCCCATGGAATTGGTGTTTTGGGTAAAACGGGACGGGGAACAGCCGAACATTTCGGGTTGGCAGACGAAGTAGACCTGATCATGGGGACCTACAGTAAATCCCTGGCCGCCATCGGCGGGTTTGTTGCCGGGGACCAGACGATTATTGATTATATCAGACATACAGCCCGCTCCATGATGTTCAGTGCGAGTCTGCCGCCCGCTTCAGTGGCTGCGGCGAGTGCAGCGTTGGACATTGTGGACGAAAACCCTGAGCTTCTGGAACAATTATGGCGGAATACACGGAAGATGCTAAAGGGGTTTAAGGCATTGGGGTTTGACACCGGAACGAGCGAAACACCGATTATTCCGGTTATGATCAAGGATGCCGCTAAGACTTGTGAAATGTGCAGTTTGTTGTTTGACGAGGGGGTTTTCGTCAATCCAATTGTCAGTCCGGCTGTTCCTCCTGGAAGGGAGCTTCTGCGAACCAGTTTCATGGCCACCCACACTGATTCACAGTTGGATCAGGTTTTGTCCGCTTTTGAAAAGGTTGGAAAACAACTGGGAGTTATTTAAGGCAGGAAAGACTGTGGGCGTTACGATCAAGCTGGTGACCGCGATCAGGGAACTGAAGCAATTCATATCCTTTCCCTATTCCTTGTATGCGGGAAATCCTTTCTGGGTGCCTCCGCTGCGTTTTACTGAGATGCAAACATTCCGATGGGATAAAAATCCGGCCTTTGAGTTTTGTGAGGTAAAATATTGGCTGGCATTTAAAAATGGAAAAGTTGCTGGCAGGATTGCCGGAATCCTCAATAACCGCTACATCGAAGCCTGGGGGAAAAAAACAGTACGGTTCGGCTACATCGAGTTTATCGACGATGAACAGGTGTCAGGGGCCCTGCTTAAGACAGTCGAAAACTGGTCGAAAGAAAAAGGGATGGCATCTCTGCACGGACCTCTTGGCTTTACCGACCTGGACCCTGAAGGAATGCTGGTGGAAGGGTTTGAAGAGCCAGGAACCATGGGGGCGATCTACAATTTTTCCTATTATCCGGTTCATCTGGAGAAGAATGGATATCAGAAAGATGTAGACTGGGTGGAATTTGAGGTAAAGGTGCCTGTAGATATTAATGAAAAGCTGAAGCGACTGGCTGAAGTTGTTATTCGAAAACATCATCTCAAGGTTCTGCAGATTAAAAAGAGCAAGGAACTTCTTCCCTATGCAAAAGAAATATTTCATGTTCTAAATGAATCCTACGAAGGTCTTTACGGGGTAGTTCCTCTGACGGAAAAGCAAATAGATATGTATATCAACCAGTATTTCAGACTGATCCGGCACGATTATATTTCGGTTATTTTAGACCAAGAGGACCAGGTGGCTGCCTTTGGCATTACCATTCCATCCCTGGCCATAGCCCTTCGGAAAGCCCGGGGAAGGCTGCTTCCTTTCGGATTTATTCATTTATTAAGGGCTTCGCGAAAAAATGATACGGTCGAAATGTGCCTGATTGCGGTCCGGCCCGATCTCCAGGGGAAAGGCGTCAATGCACTGTTGATGCACGAATTCAATAAAATCTATGTACGCCATAATATCCTCAAGGCGGAAACCAATCCCGAACTGGAAACCAATAACAAAGTCCAGGCCCAATGGAAATTCTTCGAAGCCCGCCAGCATAAACGCCGGCGATGTTACATTAAGTATGTTTGATCGACGGATGAAAATTTTAAAATTATTTCTTGTAGTTGCTTTCATTATGTATGCTTCCTTAAGCTTCTCCATCACTCCCCCTGCGGAGCTCACTCAAGCGGAACTGGCGAAACTTACGAATAAGGAATTAATCATTCATTCCAAAGAGATTCCAAAACGCCCCTGGCCCGAAATAACTATTTTTGCCCTGATTGATGTATTACCCGTTGAAGCAACAGCCCTTTTTTCTCATTACGAGGATCAAAAAACATATATTCCTGATTTAACTAAATCCTATCTCGTAAAAAAAATATCTGAGAATGAAATGATCGTCGATTTTGAAATGCGCACCCCATGGCCGCTTTCGAACAGCAAATATTCTACCGGAAATGTTTTCAAAAGGTTAGAGGGTAACGGATATGAAATCAGTTGGTATCTGGTTAAATCGGACTCTTTAATTGACAGTAAAGGAATGGTCCAGTTCATTCCATACGAAAAGAAAACCCTCATGAAGTATAGATCGCTTATTTACCCTGATTCAAAGTTTGCTTCCATTTTTTCTTCTAAAGCTGAAAGCGGTATGTCTAAAACGGTTCAGGCCATCGTGACCTATATAGAGGAATCAAAAAAGAAAAATCCGGAAAAGATTCAAAAGTTAATTAACTTACTTCCTAAGTAAAATTTCCTGGCATTGGAAGAAAGTTGGCGGTCAGGCTTGACACCCGAACTTATTACCTTGCAAACCTGTCATTAATAAAGGATACTGTATCACTATGCCGAAACCACCATCAAGAAATAGATCCGAAGGTAAACCAGGAACATTTAGTCCATCGAAAAGGCCGCCAAGGAGTTTATCTGAGAAGTCAGATCGAAGCAGCGGCGGTTTCCGTGGGCGCAAAGATAAATCATCCGAATATTTTATTCCATCAGGAAGGACATCAAGAGACCTGCCGGAGAAGTCAGATCGAAGCAGCGGCAGTTTCCGGGGACGGGGAGAAGGAAAGCCATTCATCTCTTTTGACCGGCCAAAAAGGGAGCCGGGATTTGTACCAGGCGAAAAAAGGCCGATAGCCGCGGAACAGCCAAAGACAGTCTCAGCAGCAGCTTTGAAAAGAGGGTTCGAAAGGGCGAAAGATGAGATAACAGGTATGTGCGACGAAATATCTGCCCTTATGACCAGCCGATACAATATCGGCGAGGTTGAGTTAACGGTGAGTTTCAGCTCAAATGGAGACTTTATCGGTTTCGGCGCCGGCGGCGCAGCATCAATTAAGATCACAATTATCCCTTCAAAATAAACGGCTGAACTACGGCCGGGTTTTGTTACTCAAACGTGCAATCAAGTTGACTCTTGGGGAACCCTTCTGGAACATCGGCATTTAACAACATATCACCCTTTTCGATCAGCCCGGGCGAAAGAGCAGTATCTGAACCTCTATGATATGAGGGCGCGGCAGTGGCCCGTCATTTCTGAGTCCAGGGTGGTTGACACCTCATACGGCAGCACATTTGTCCGTATCAGCGGGCCTGCTGCTGCCCCGCCGCTGGTGCTGCTGTCAGGCGCTGGCGCTACTTCACTCATGTGGATTCCGAACATAGAGGCCTTATCAGAGCGTTATAAAACCTATGCGGTTGATAATATTTATGACTATGGTCGAAGCGTCTATACACGAACCCTCAAGGGCTCAGATGATTTTGTGAAATGGCTTGATGAGTTGTTCAGCCTCCTTGAACTTGGAGACGCAATCAATCTTATGGGTATGTCCTATGGGGGCTGGATTGTAAGCCAATACGCGCTTCGCTTCCCCCACCGCCTTGATAAAATTGTCTTATTGGCGCCGGCAGGCATGATATTGTCCTTACGGCTAATGTTTATGATCCGCCTGATGCTCGCGATGCTCCCGTATCGTTATTTTACCCGCTCATTTATGTACTGGCTGTTCAAGGACCTGGCAAACAGGAATGATGTGGCCCGGATGCTGTTAAGGGAAGCGGCAGATGACACTTTTATGGCTTCGCGGTGTTTCAAGATAAAGCGGTTTGTTATGCCCACGGTGTTGACGGACAGGGAACTGCAGAACATCAAGGTCCCTGCGCTCTATTTGGTCGGTGAGAATGAAAAGATCTATTCTGCGCGGAAAGCGGTTGAGCGTTTTCAAAAGGTGGCGCCCTGGATACAAACAGGGCTTATTCCAAAGGCCGGCCATGCCTTGCATGTGGAGCAACCGGAAATGGTAAACAGCTTAGTGTGCGAGTTTCTGAGAGGGTAATTCCAATAATATTCCATGATACCTGAAAAGACCCCTGAGAAATTAAAAATAATCCTTGTTATCCCATTCTACAACCATGGGAAGACTGTAAGGGATGTAGTGATCAGTGCCCTTGAGGTGAGCGGGGGCGCAATGGAAGTGATGGTTGTTGATGACGGCAGCACGGATGGAGGCGTGGAAACCCTTTCCGGACTCAACGTAAAGATAATCCGTCACCCTGAAAACCGGGGAAAGGGAGCTGCGATCATGACTGCCGCCAGGGAAGCCCGTATTGCCGGGGCAACACACATAGTGACTATCGACGCGGATGGCCAGCATGACCCCAAAGATTTTCCCCGCTTTATTCCGATAATCGAGGAAATGCCGGAGGCAATCATAGTGGGTATAAGGATTTTTGATCCCGTAAACACCCCCCTTTTGTCAAGGTTCGGCAGGCATTTCTCAAATTTCTGGTTCAGGGTTCAAACGGGATATACACTCAGGGATACCCAGAGCGGTTTTCGCGTTTACCCCCTTTTGGTCCTCCAGTGGTTAAAATTGAGAGAATGCCGCTACGATTTTGAAGTAGAGGTGCTTGTAAAGGCTGCATGGGCAGGGATTGAATTGAGAGAGACGGATATATCCGTATATTACCCCCCCGCTTCTGAACGGGTATCCCACTTCCGGCTCTTTATGGATAATCTTCGTTTGAGTGTCCTGAATACGAGGCTCACCGTGAGGTCTATCATTCCTGTGCCCCACAGAAGATTTGCGGCCCGCACAGGAGGAAAAGGGAATATTACACCCCTTCGACCCCTGCAATCTCTCAGCATACTCCTCACTGACAATAACTCGCCGGAACGGCTTGCAGTCTCAGGAGCCCTCGGCGCCTTCCTGGGGGCGCTGCCCCTTATTGCCTGTCAGACCCTTACCACGCTGTTTACTGCTAATTTTTTTCGATTGAACAAGCTGGTGGCGCTGGCCACCGGCCAGATATGTATCCCTCCGCTGGTTCCCGCCCTTTGTATAGAGGTGGGATACTATATACGTCATGGCAGGTTTTTGACGGAAATCTCCTTAAACACCATCGGCTATCAGGCCCTGGAGAGGATCTTCGAGTGGTTTATCGGTTCCCTGATCCTTGGACCTGTAATAGGGATTCTCACTGGCGTGATTATCTATGTTGCCGCACTGTTCTTGAAGAGAGGGAGTCTTGAAAACAGCTGACCCTGTGCAAAGGGACCATAGGGATGCACAGTGGACCGCGAGGAGCATAGGTACACACTTCGGCCACAAATTCTTTTATCTCCTCATAAGATTCGGAGGGCGCCAAACAGCTTATTTTTTCCTTTCCTTTGTAGTAATCTTCTATGTTTTTTTTACCCCGTCAATACGAAAAAAGGCGGATTATTACCTTTCCCGCAGGTTTAAGGGGAAACATTTCCCCGGGAGGCTTGCAGACAGTTACCGGATATACCTCAACCTTGGAAAGGCGCTGATTGACCGCGCGGTGATCGGCATCCTCGGGGAAGGGAAGATGAATATAGAGTTCAGGAAGCAGGAGGAGTTACTTAATCTCCTCAAAGAGGGACGGGGCATGGTGCTTATGACGGCCCACGTGGGCTGCTGGCAGACTGCCATGGCAACGCTCCGTTTTCTTAATGTCCCGGTACACCTTCTTATGCAGCGTGAGGATGGGGACATTGATCTCCACTACTATGAGCACGCAGGTATTCCATGCCCATACAGGATCATTGACCCGAGGGGCTATATGGGAGGCGTACTGGAGATGATAGGGGTATTGAAAAAAGGGGAGGTTATCTGCGTAATGGGTGACAGGCTTCTGGGTAGTGTAAAAGGGGCCGCCACCGTTGATTTTCTTGGAGGAAAGGTCCTCTTTCCCTTCAGTGCCTTTAAGATTGCTTCGGCAACAGGGACGCCGGTTGCAGTCCTCCTTTCCCATAAATCAAGTCCTGCCGGCTATGTCCTGGAAGTCGCGAGGGTAATCCGTGTGCCCCGGGATGCGGGAAAAAGCGAAAAAGACTTTTCTTCCTATGTCAGCGAGTTTGCACAGGCACTCGAGTTATATACAGAAGCGCATCCATACCAGTTCTTTAATTTCTACAACATGTGGGAAGGGCATTTACGCAATCAATAAAAAAAGGAGAAAAAAGTTTAATGACGATCAAGGAAAAACTGAAAAAATTGCTTATTGAAGAACTTAATCTGGAAGATGTGACACCTGAAGAGATTGAGGATGATGCGCCCCTTTTCGGCGAAGGCCTTGGCCTCGATTCACTGGATGCCGTAGAACTGGTTGTTCTGCTGGAAAAGCATTTCGGGGTTGAAGTGAAGGATCTTGATGAGGGCCGTTCTGCCTTTCAATCCATAAATACCCTTGTTGCCTATATCGAAGAAAGGAGCACCTGATGAGTACGCGTATCTCCGTTGGCATAACCGGAGCAGGCTGTATCTGCGGTGCTGGGGGAACACTTGGAGAATGCATGGATGCCCTGTTTGAGGGTATACGCAACCCCATGTCTCCGAAGCGGTTCACCGATGCCCACCCAATTACCTATCCTGTATTCGAGGTCAGAGAGGAGTCAATCAAGAAGGACATAAGGGAGTCTTCCTACACCTCTTTTTCCGGTAAGCTTGCCCTTACCGCTGCATATGAGGCAATGAACAATGCAGGTCTTGACAGGACTGTCCTGAAGAAGAAAAGGGTTGGGGTTTGTATAGGCACGACCGTGGGAAGCGCAATGAACAATGAGGTATTCTACAGGGAGTATTACAGGAGGGGAACCCCTGAAATGGCTCCCATTGTACGGTTTCTCAGGAACAACCCTGCTGACTTGCTTGCAAGGGAATTCGGCCTTACGGGGCCCTGCCAGACGGTGGTGAATGCCTGTTCCTCGGGCACCGATGCAGTGGGAATAGGGGCATCATGGATTCAATCAGGCATCTGTGATATCGTTATTGCCGGAGGCGCCGATGAGCTTTGCCATGTTACCTATAACGGGTTTATCTCTCTTATGATCACCGATACTGACCCCTGCAAGCCCTTTGACAGGGATAGAAAAGGACTCAATCTCGGAGAAGGGGCAGCCATGCTTATACTGGAGTCGGAAGATTCCTGCAAGGAAAGAGAAAAGCTCCCCCGGGCCCGTGTTCTCGGCTATGGATCATCAGCGGATGCCTATCACCTCACCGCACCCCACCCGCAGGGCGAGGGATTAAAACGGGCGCTTCTTGGAGCATTACAGTGTTCCGGCAAAACAGCCGTAGATATTGCCTTTATAAATACCCATGGTACGGCAACACCTGATAATGATCACGTTGAGGGCAAGGTATTATATGAACTGCTTCCAGGAGTTCCCTTCATCTCCACAAAGGGATATACAGGCCATACCCTCGGAGCCGCCGGGGCCATCGAGGCCGCGTTTACCGTGGTATGCCTTGAGAAGGGGATGATCCCCGGCAATGCGGGTTTTACGACCCCTGATCCTGAGTTGCCGGCATCTCCTGTGGCAACCACTACTGCTATTACCGGCTGCACCGCAATATCGCAATCCCTTGCATTCGGGGGGTGTAATGGAGTCCTGGTTTTGAGCAGGGGGGAGGATTGATTATGGAAATCTTTGTTGAAGGCATTGGCATTATAGGCGGGTTTGGCGCAGGCGTAGAAGGATTTTCCGCAGCGCTCCTTAATGGGAAGAGCCCGGTGCAGTCAGTTTTTGTTGAATCTGAGGATGGTCAAAAGCAGATGCCCGCTTTTCTCGCAGACACGGCCCGCCTCGATGAGTTTGTCCCTAAAAAGGCGCTCCGCAGGATAGACCACTATGCAAAGATGGCCCTCCTCGGGTCATACCTTGCCCTTGAGGATGCCCATATGCTCGACATTGACCGCAAGAGCCTCGGTATCGTTATCGCAAGCGGATATGGCGCAAGCAACACCACATTTGCCTTTCTCGATACATTTATCGAGGGCAGCGACACCCATTCCTCTCCTACCCATTTTGCGAATTCAGTTCATAATGCCGCTGCTGCCCACGTCTCCATAATCATCGGCATAACCGGACCATGTCTCACGGTGAGCCAATTTGATATGTCTGTTCCTTCTGCGCTGATAACTGCCGTCAATTGGCTCAGGGAAGAAAGGGTTGAGAGGGTACTCTTTGGCGCGGTAGATGAATACTGCGATGTGCTCGGATATTGCTGGCGCCGGTTTTTTGGCGAAAACGACGGGGCGCTGGTTAAGCCTTTTATTTTCGATGTACTGCAGCGTAAAGAGCAGTTTTCAAAAAAAAGTCATGGAGTGACACAGATTGAACCTTTTTTGTTTGACCAGCAGACCTCAATCCCCGGCGAAGGGGCTGCGTTTTTCCTCCTCTCCCGGAAAGAAGACTCAGGAAAGAAATACGGCTCCATTAAAGGGGTAGATACAGGATATCGCAGCAGGTTAGCTCTTCCAGACCCTGAACACACCTTTTTCATACTCGGGGCCGACGGCAGCAGAGACTGTGGCCAGCGTTACGGTCAGCAGGTGAAAAAGGAGATGAATGTATCATCTTATACGCCCCTCTATGGTGGTTTTCCTACAAATATGGCATTCGACATGGCAACGGCATGCCTGTCAATAAAGGAAGGGAAAATGTATGCCCTGCCGACAGAGATTTCCTGTCCTCCCTCTCTTACAATAGAAACCGCTGAGAAGAAGCTTGAAGGGTCGCAGATATGTTGTCTCAAACTCGGAGCCCAGGGAGATTCGGGGATAATCACCATAGGTCACCCTTAGGGGACAAGGGAATGGTGATCAGCTTGAGGAACAGGCGTTGTAGGGTGAGTATGCTGATTATTGTGCTCATCAGCTCCGTCATGTTCTGTCAGGGGCACGCCTTTGCCCAGGAGAAGACCACAAAATATGCGCCGAACCGCTATGGTATGGGAATAAGCATCGGCAACAGCTATGGCCCCGAGAATGATATAACCTTCACGCTCCTCAGTGGTTTTGCCCTCTTTGACTATGAAAAGATCTGGGGCCACAAGGTGCCGGAGGCCCTTCGATTCAAGGTGGAGGGCAGCATCGGGAATACGACAAGGCCTGATAAAAAACTGATGACATCGATGAATATATTTGCCCTTTATTATATCAAGGCCCTTGCCTTTAAAAGCGTCCGTCCTTACATCGAGGGCGGTATAGGAATCATTTATACGGATTTTCAGGTGGAGGGTCAGGGGCTTCGTTTCAATTTCAATCCCCAGGCAGGGATAGGCGCCGAGTTCAATATAGGCGCCGATGCAACCTTTTTTGCTGCCCTGCGCGCTCATCATATATCAAACGGCGGTCTCAACCACGACAATACAGGCATCAATTCCGTGACGTTGACATTGGGACGATTTTTTTAGGGAATTTTACCATTAACACACCGAGCTGCTACACGTATAGTACACGTATAGGAGGTGCGGAATGCAGAAGAAATTGACCATAACCATTGATGAAGAGGTTTACGAGGGTCTCCACAAGACCATTGGTTCCCGGAAGATCAGCAGATTCGTCCAGGAAATGGTCCGTCCTTATGTTGTGCGTCCCAATCTCGAAACGGCTTACGCGGAAATGGCGAAAGACAAGAGGCGTGAGCAGGCAGCCGAAGAATGGGCTGAGGTTACCTTCAAGGATGTTTTTAATGAAGCGGTGTAAGGTCTGGTGGGTCAATTTTGATCCCTCCGTTGGCGGGGAGATCAAAAAGAAACGCCCTGCCGTTATCATCAGCAACGACGCATCGAACAAGTTCCTCAACAGAGTTCAGAATGTACCTCTCACCAGCAAGACAGATCGTATCTATCCCAGCGAGGCGCTGGTGGTTTTTGAAGGCAAGGATAGTAAGGCCATGGCGGACCAGTTGGCGACGGTCAGCAAGTCACGGCTCTTTAAACGCGCCGGTATTCTTTCCGTGGAAGATATGCGCAAGGTTGAAGAAGCCGTTAAGATACAACTGGGTATTTTTTAAGGCGGTTTGGCGGAGGGCATGACCATAGGTATATGTGGACGGTGGGGATGTTGTCATACGCTGCATATCTCTTGCAGCAACACAAAAAACGGATGGTCAATATTTCGTGCCAGGTTCGGTTTATCTCATTAATTAAATAAAATAAACAGGAAATAGGGTGTCATTATGGCAAAACACTCCCATAGTTTTGTAGAAACCTTTGACGGTTTTTTGGGGTATGGTCTGGACAGGGAATCCAATGAGAATACAGTGCACCTGTATCTGCAGAAATTTTCGGATGACCGTTTGATGAAAACAATTCTGAAACGGATGACTGATGATGATTTAAACGAGGTATTTGAGATTATAAGTAAAATGCTGAAAACTTATCTGACTGAGCCTGAATACCATCAATTGTTTCTCAAAGAGGAAGAATATTTATGACTGTCACTGTTACCCTTGATCAGATACTGCGTCTCGCGCCCAATGCGCGATCAACCTATCGCGATGCCTTTCAGAACGGTCAAGCCCTTCTGGATCAGCATAAAATTATTGATACGCCTCTACGGGTGGCCCATTTCATGGCTCAGGTGCTGCACGAATCCGGTGGCCTCACCATTCATTTTGAGAATCTTAACTATAGCCCCGAGCGTTTGCCTAAAGTCTGGCCTTCCCGCTTCCAGCCCATTGGGCCCCTCAACCCCAAAGAATATGCCCATAATCCACAAAAGCTTGCAAACGAGGTCTACGGCGGCCGTATGGGCAATATTGGTCCCAATGACGGCTACACCTATCGGGGGCGGGGGCTGCTGCAACTGACCGGGAAGGATAGCTACCGGGAAGCAACTATTATCCTGGGTAATGAAAACCCTGAAGCGCCTGACTTTGTTGCTGCCCCTGATGAAGTCATCAGCGCACAGTGGTGTTTGGTCATTGCCGCGTCAGAGTGGGCATCAAAAGGCTGCAATGCCTTTGCCGACAAGGATGACATTAAAAAGATCACCCGCGCCATCAACGGCGGTCAGATTGGTCTTGCTGAACGAATTGAGTGGGCGAAGCGCACAAGGGCTGTATGGCTGTAGGATTTTATACTGGCAATTTTCGATCTGTTCGTGATACACAATCACGATTCTTAATTGATTAAGTTTTGGTTTTAAAGGGTTAACAGGGGATATAAGATGGAAAAGAAAGAAGTGCCTCAGGATAGAGGTATTTATGGTAAGTGTACCGGCATCTGCTATGCTGTTGATGAGAATGGGAAGTATGTGCTCTCCCCCAGCGCAGGGTGGGAACCGGCAAATATCGCTAACCAGCAGGCATGGGAACTCATGGAGGAGCAGATTGCGGAAACGAGGGAGAGGGTAAAAAGGGGCGAATTGAGCCCCTTGGCGTACTATATGGCCCGAAACCTCATGGATGTGAAGATACTTGCTCAATATATCGGGCTCCCGAAGTGGAGAGTGAAAAGGCACCTCAAACCCCGTGTGTTCAGGCGTCTAAACCCCAGGCTTCTTGAACGGTATGCGAAATTATTTAACATAAAAATGGAGCAGCTCATGGAGATGCATTAAATGCGAGATAATGAAAAAAACAGTTTTATACACCGCCAGTCAGCCCATTGCGAGAGCGGCGGCACATCCAACATCCTTCTAAATTACGGTGTGGATGTCTCTGAAGCCCTTGTCTTTGGCATCGGCGCAGGCCTCTTTTTCGGATTCTTCCCTTTCATAAAGATGAACGGTCTTCCTGTAGTCACCTTTCGAAATATGCCGGGGAGGATACTCAAGAATACCTCAAAAAGGCTTGGCATAAAGATAGAAAGCTATAAATTCAAAAATCCTGAAAAATCGATGGATGCCCTCGACATATTGCTTGATAAAGGCATCCCTGTAGGCCTCCAGGCAGGCTGCTACTGGCTTCCCTATTTTCCTGATGCCTTAAGATTTCATTTCAACGCTCATACCCTCATTGCCATCGGCAGGAAGGGGGACGAGTATCTCATAAGCGACCCGGTCTTCGAAGAGCCGGTTACCTGTTTGAGGAAAGACCTTATGAAAGCCCGTTTTTCGGAAGGACCCTTTTCCCCTAAAGGAAAAATGTATTGCATTAAGGGAATTAAGGGCCAGGTTGATCTGCCCCGTGCCGTAACAAAAGGCATCAGGGAGACCTGCTGGTTTATGCTGGCAAAAAACCCGATCCCCCTTATCGGTGTGAGAGGTATCAGATATTTCGCAAAAAGGGTACAAGAATGGCCGGAAAAATACGGAAAACGGAGGGCATCCCTTTTGCTCGGCAATGCGATCAGGATGCAGGAGGAGGTCGGCACCGGAGGTGGCGGGTTTCGCCTTATGTATGCGGCTTTTCTCCAGGAGGCTGCCGATATTCTTAACAAGAAGGAACTTCTCGACATCTCTGAGAGAATGACGGAAACAGGTGACAAATGGAGGGAATTTGCCCTTTTAGGTGCAAGAATCTGCAAAGACAGGTCTCTTGACGGTGACAATTATGACAATCTAAGCAATGTCCTTCTTGATTGTGCTGCGAAAGAATACGGAATATATAATGACCTACGGGAAACAGTCAGGTAATGGAGGGAGAGACTTCCAGGGAAAATATACTTGTGGCCCGCGACCTTTCCAAAGTTTACCGCGGTGCAACCCGACCTGCCCTGAACGGATTTAGCGTCTCCATCAGGGAAGGCTCGGTCTTTGGCCTCCTTGGTCCGAATGGGGCCGGCAAGACTACGGCAACCTCTATCATGAACACCCTGCTCAAACCAACCAGCGGGAATGTGAGCGTATGCGGGATTGATGCGGCAAGATACCCCGGACAGGTCCGGGCCCTCATCGGCTGTGTCCCCCAGGAGATTGCCCTTTATTTGAATCTTACGGGCCGTGAAAATCTCTTGTTTTTTGGCAGTTTGTACGGCCTCCGTGGAAAAAGGCTTGAAACAAGGGTATCTGATGCGATTGAATTGGTTGGCCTCGAGGAAAGCGCTGACCAGCGCGTATTTACCTATTCTGGAGGAATGAAGAGGCGGGCAAACCTGGCGGCAGGTATTCTCCATAATCCGAAAGTTCTTTTTCTTGACGAGCCGACAGTGGGTATTGACCCCCAATCACGGAATATGATCCTTGAAAAACTTGCCGCATTAAAGGATAAGATTACTATGGTATATACGACCCACTACATGGAGGAAGCAGAGATGCTCTGCTCCTATGTGGCAATCATGGATGGAGGGCAAATTATTACAGAAGGACCGCCGGAAGCGCTGATTCACCAGAGACCGGGGTGTGCCAACCTCGAGGAACTCTTCATCAGTCTTACCGGGAAGCAGTTGAGAGATTGAGCGTTTTATGATGAAACTATTATCATCTGTCCAAAAGGAGCTTACCCTTCTCCGCAGGGATTTCGGGGGTCTCCTTATACTTTTTCTCATGCCGGTGGTACTTGTCGTTGTAGTGACCCTTGTTCAGGAGAATGTGCTTAAATCCATGGGGGAGACAAAGACAGAAATACTGTTTATTAACAATGACGGGAAAGACGTAGGCGCGCTGATAGAGAAATCCTTGCAAAAATCGGGTGTAGCAACAATTGTAACTGAGGTTGAAGGGAAAAGGATCGATATTGATATCGCTAAAAAGGCTGTTGCAAAGGGGGATTTTCAGCTTGCCATTGTTGTCCCTCGCGGGCTTACGGAGTCTTTCAGAAAAAAGGCGAAGCAGCAGGTGAAAGATTCCCTTATTGTCGGGAATGTAAAAGGCAGCACATCGGCCAAGGCACAACATGAGGTTCCTGAACTCCTTGTCTATTTTGATCCGGCTCTCCGGGAAACTTTCAGGGTAGGGGTTATGAGCTCCATGGAGAAGGTGATTCTCGGTATTGAGACTGAAGAAAAGATAAAGGCATTATCCGAACTTCTCCCGGAAAAGATGGAGGGGGCTACCAGGAAGGCCATGGGCCCCATGTGGTCTGAGGAATTTAAAAAATCAATGCCGTCGTTTCGTTTTGATTGGGATAATAACCCGATTATTATCGTGGGCGAGAGGGTTGCCTCTCAGGTCATTGCGGCCAAAACTCCCAATACGGTGCAGCAGAATGTGCCTGCATGGACCCTTTTCGGCATGTTCTTCATCGTTGCCCCTCTTGGCGCATCCCTGATAAGGGAAAGGCAGGATGGTATGCTGGCGCGACTCCTCACCATGCCTGTATCCTATCTGACCATAATATCAGGCAAAATTGCGGCCTATGTGGTGATATGCATGATCCAGTTTGTACTCATCATGGTAGTGGGGAAGGTTGTGCTCCCTCTCCTCGGAACCCCGGTGCTCGATCTTGGAACATCCCCTGCTGCCCTGGTCCTCATTGCCTTAAGCGCTGCCCTTGCCGCGTCCGGGTATGGGATTCTCCTCGGCACAATTGCCCGAACCCATGAGCAGGTATCCGCTTTCGGCGCAGTTTCTGTGGTAATTGCCGCGGCCCTTGGCGGGATTATGGTGCCCGCCTATGTAATGCCGAAGGTGATGCAGGCCATAGGCGCCTTTTCCCCTCTCGGGTGGGGCCTCAATGCATTCTTAAATATATTTGTTCGAGGTGGCGGTGTCGGGTCAATTCTCCCTGAAGTCGCATTAATGCTGTTATTTTTTGTTTCCACAACTCTCCTCGCGTGGTTTTTTATGTTTCAGAGGGGGAGGATCCGCATTCATTAATAAGGTGAAAGGTCATGAAATCAAACGAGATAGACGAACTGGAAAAGGAACTGCTGGAATTCATTATTGAGGTATGTAATATAACCGATCCTGTACCCGATAATATTTCCGCTGATGACCCGCTCATCGGCCCTGAATCTCCCCTCGGGCTTGATTCGCTGGATGCAGTTGAGATTGTAGTTGCGGCAGAGAAAAAATATGATATCAGGATTGGTTCGAGAGAGACGACCCGCAAAATATTGAAATCGCTGAAAACTCTGGCAGACTACATTAGAAAGCAGACCAAAGGCAAGGCAAAATCAAAGGCGACAGCCTGATCCCAATTTCCCCCTACACCACGGTGAGCATCATATAACAGATGGAAAATCTGCCGCTTTCCGGGATAAAGCATAAGATTCGCTCTCCCTTCTTAAGCCTGCCTGAGTGAAAAAGCTCTTCCATTATTATGTAAATTGAGGCAGCACCGGTATTCCCCTTGTAGCTCAAGTTGGTAAACCACTTGTCAAAGGGTATCTCGAAGCCGAAATTTTTCAGTTGATCATAGTATCTCTGCCTGAAATAGCCTGACGAATAATGGGGTAAAAGCCAATCCACCTGAGATGGTGTAAGACCCCGTCTTTCAATTACGAAGGGTAGAGTTTTTTCCACAGAGACCCTCATAATATCCGAGTTTAAAAGCTTCACATCCTGCTGTATCAGGAAGGCCCCGTCGTTGAGGGCCTCTCCGGGCGACTCATAATCACGCCAACCGGTCACAGAACCGTTGGCGTCTTTTTTCGCCCCGGCATACATGCAGGTTTCAAACTCCCCGGCAAAGGAGATATTTTCAATCCAGTCCAGCCGGAGGGCATGACGGTCCAATGTCCTGTTCGGGGTCATAAATACTGCACCGGCGCCATCAGACAACATCCATCTGAGGAAGGCCCTGTCAAAAGAGAGCAGTCCATCTTTTTTCGTAGCAGCCTCTCCATCCTCTTTCACCCCTTTAAAAAACTGGGCTTTCATAAAGGATGATGCTGAGTCGGAGCCGGTAGCCACGGCGTTTTTCGTAAAACCGAGGGCCACATTCATGTATGCATATTTTAATGACGTCATTCCTGATATGCAGATGCTTGATGTGCTGACCACCTCGCAGGGTCCGTTTTTCAGCTCTCCATGTACCATTAATCCATGACCGGGCAGTATCTGGTCAGGGGTTGCCGTACCGCAGGAGAGACACTCTATGTCATTAAGAGAGAATCCTTCATAGGGTTTCAAGCGACGCACTGCTTCGGCGGTAAGCTGTGCATTGGTATGGGAAGTCCTTCCTGTCTCCGGATTAATGGCATAGTATCTTGAATGAATATCATTGCTCCTCAGTACGATCTTTTTAACCCTTGTCGGGAGCTGGGAGACCACGCCAAGAACCTTTTCCATATCTTCATTCGATACAGGATCATTGGGGAGAAAGGCCGCTATATCAGTTATATAAACATCCATCAAAGAGTGCACCTCACTATTATAGACTCGCTCTTGCATGGCCTGATTTCATCAGGTCTGCGTAGTTCTCATAGAATACCTTTTCATCCATCCTCGTTGGTACTACTGCATTGGTGAGGGTATAGAAATCAAGGTCGTGATTCGTAATCCTTTCCTTCATCGACTCATAGAGAGGCGTTCCGGGAAGGGGGGTAAGAACCGAAAGCATGGGCAGGTCAACAGGGTTTTTCTCCATGTAGTCGCGTAAACCCTGAAATTGTCGTTCATCGTAATCGGGTGAAACAATGAAATCACCTATGATAGTGATGCCGATATCATGAAGAATCCCAATGGCCTCAGAATTTATCGCCCCCGTATTTGCCTTCCCCATCCGCTCAAGCTGTTTGTCATCTGTTTCTTCAAATCCGACGATAACGGTGCGAAGACCTGCCTTTTTCCATTCCACAAAAAGATCGGGATGATGAACCACTGTATCTGACCGTACGTCTGCCACAAAACCCTTTTGTATGCCCGATTCCTGAATCTTCCGGCAGAGGGCGCGGGAATGGGTGATATTGCCGAAGGTATTGGCATCGACAAGCCGTATGATCGGGATATCGCCAAGTAGTCTGATGTCCCGTAAAATTGTCTCGGGATCATGGGTCATATAGCGACCATCCGTGATATTTCTGACAGAACAGAAGGAGCACCTGTAGGGACAACCGAAGGCAGTAGAGACAAGACCAATGTTCAGATTTAAGGATTTTAAGATATATTCATCCCGATAATGATGCACAAGATCATAACGGGGAGGTTTTTCCTCTGCAAGGTCTTCGGTGGAATATCTCCTCGGGATGAAGGAAAGCTTGCCCAGTGGGTTTGTCCTTGCAATACCAGGGATCGTATCTGTCGGACCTCCTGATTCTATGGCATCCGCCAGTTCACGGAAGCTTTGCTTTCCGAGACCGACTACGATGTAATCTATATCCGGCTTGTTAAAGAAATGTGGATCATTGCTCGCATGGACACCACCCACTACGACATGTGCTTTTACCCCCTCTTTTGCCATGGAGGCAAGGGTGACCATGGTGTTGGCCTCACAGGTTACCCCGGTAATTCCCACAATATGAGGTCGAAATTCTGTGACCATATCCTGAAAGGCGTCAGGCTCTGCCTTCAGATCAACTATCCGTACATCATGGGTGTCAAGGTTGCCTGCGAGCGCTTCAAGGGCCAGGGGCTCTCCCCGCAAAATCATCTTCAAAGAGTCGATGCCATATCGCTCCTCGGGGATACTGCGTCCACAGTTTGGAGGGTTAACAAGAAGTATTCTCAACCAATTGCCCTATTAAAAAAAATAATTCCTTCATGCGCGACGGATATTCCAAAACAGCACCTTTTAAAATATATCATGTTGTATTATGAAATCGATTGTAAAAAAATAATATATCTAACTACATGGAGTCAAGGAAATTCATGGCTTGCCAGTCATGCCTAAATTATCCCGGAGCAAGAAAGCTGATATTTTTGGATGGCACCAACAAGATATCTTTAACACTGAGGACGCCGCAGATGAGTATCTATGAACAAGCCGTTGGCCGACCAGGAGAATAGAGAATCATTATGAGGTTTTTGACAGAACCGAAAATGAATTGAGTCTTTGTAAAAACGATATAACCTGTTATATAATAGCGAAAAGGAAAATGATGGAGAACTACAGGGTTACATTCCTCCCCATGGATAGGGTATTTCAGGCTGAAGATGGGGACAATCTTCTCGATGCGGCCATGAAGGCCGGTGTCCATATCAACGCCTCCTGCGGCGGAAACGGCGCGTGCGGGAAGTGTAAAGTAATGGTGCGGAAAGGGAATATTTTTTCTCCTCCTCATCAGGCCATATCTCCTGAGGAATACGAGAAAGGTGTGAGACTTGCGTGCAGGACTGTGGTGCACGGTGATGCATTCGTGGAAGTGCCCCTTGAATCCCAGGTGGACAGGATGGCCCTCAAAAGGACAAGGGAGACCCCCCATATCCTCTCCCCTGCCGATATCGGCCAGCTCGTGGCAGGGGTGGATGTTGACCCTGCCGTATTCAAGAGATATGTGGAATTGCCTCCTCCTGCCACAGAGGACAATGTGTCGGATCTTGTCAGGCTCACACGGGAGTTGAAGGCTCAATACGGGATAGACGATTTTTCCGTTGATTTCGGGTTTTTTAAAAGCATGAGCAGGATTTTGCGGGAAGCCCGGTGGAAGGTCACGGTTACTATAGTCCTCACGAGGAGGGGATATAAACTGATTAACATTGAGGCGGGAAACCGTGCTCAGGAAAATTATTCAATAGTTGTCGATATAGGCACTACCACGATATGCGGCCAGCTTCTCGATCTTGCCAATTGCAGCGTGGTAAGAATGACCGAACATATGGAGAACGGCAGAGACCTGTGTACGCTCGCGGAATCGTCTGATTATAACAGCCAGATCAGCTTTGGCGAAGATGTGATTTCAAGGATCATGTTTTCCCGGAAAAAAGGGGGCGTGCGAAAGCTCCAGGACGCAGTTATCAAAACCATAAACAATGTCATAAAAGAACTCCTTGCCTCCGCGGACATCAAGGGTGAATCTATATCCCACCTTGCCTTTGCAGGCAATACTGTTATGACCCACCTGGTCCTTGGTGTTGATCCACGATATATCATGCTTGATCCCTATACCCCTGCGGCGACCTTTTTCCCCCCGGTGCGGGCCTGTGATCTCGGCATCGACCTGAGTGACTATATCCATACATACCTGTTCCCCTCTGTTTCCTCCTATGTGGGAGGGGATATTGTGGCAGGGGTGCTTGGCTCCGGGATGTTTCAGAGGGAAGAGATTACCCTTTTTATGGATATCGGGACGAACGGGGAGATCGTGCTGGGCAATAAAGATTGGCTTACCTGCGCCTCCTGTTCTGCTGGTCCTGCTTTTGAGGGCGGAGGTATTGAGTTTGGTATGAGGGCAGGAAAAGGGGCTATTGAGCAGGTGAGAATTAACCCTGCGACCTTTGAGCCTATGATTATTACCATAGGGAAGGTGAAGCCCATGGGTATCTGCGGTTCAGGGCTCATCGATATTGTTGCCGGGCTTCTTGAGGCAGGACTCATCGGTCAAAACGGAAAGTTTGAAAGGGATGCCAGGACCCCGAGGATCAGGGCGGGAGAAAGCGGTTTTGAGTATGTGCTCAGCTATGCTCATGAGACCCAGATAGACCGGGATATTGTGGTAACAGAGGTTGATTTTGACAATCTTATCAGAACAAAAGCTGCCATCTATGCGGGATGTAAGGTCCTTCTCGACAACGTGGGCCTTGCCTTCAAAGATATAGACAGGGTGATTATTGCAGGCGGCTTCGGCCACTATATTGATCTTGAGAAGGCAATAACGATCGGCCTTCTCCCGGAGTTGTCCCTTGAGAGGTTCCTTTTTGTCGGTAACGGTTCTCTTCTCGGGGCGAGGCTCCTCTCCTTTTCACAGGGGTTCCTGAGGGAGGCGGAGCGGATCGCGCGAATGATGACGAATATCGAGCTCTCAAACAGTCCGCGGTTTATGGACGAATTTGTGGCAGCCATGTTCCTGCCCCATACGGATCAGAACGCCTTTCCGGAGGTAATGGATAGGCTGGGGAGCAAGAAATAATGGCTCTGAGAATTTGTGTTATATATTTACTAATGTGCTGTTAAGGCGGGGAAACTTGTGTTTCTGGACGGTCCTTGGCACGGGGCGAAAACTTGATCTCCGCCGCTCTGCTCCGCTCGTGTGCTCCAGCGTACGTTCAGTACGCCTACGCACAACGATGCTCACAGAGCAACGAATCTGAAGCTTCCGTCCCGTGCCAAGGACCACTCCACCCGGCGCCATTAGATGTCTTTAACGCTATGGGCGCCGGAAAATTTATAAAACTGACAGGGCACCCTCTAATTGAGTGAGGGGAAATAGTTCCTGGTGTGTCCTGCAGTTAACATAGAACGTTGAACATAGAACTTAGAACAGTTTTTAAAGGGGTGAGACATGCCGAAGATTATAGCCCTTGCAGGAAAAGGGGGCGTAGGGAAGACCACAATTGCCGGGATGCTCATACGGTATCTTGTTGAAGAGATTAAGGAGAGCCCTGTGTTTGCAGTTGACGCGGATCCCAACTCAAACCTTAACGAAGTGCTTGGCGTATCGGTACATGGTACTATCGGAGAGGCGCGGGAGCTGATGAAAAAGGACGTGCCCCCTGGCATGACAAAGGATGTCTGGTTTGAGTATAAGGTGAACCAGGCGATTGTTGAGGGCAGGGGTTTCGACCTTCTTGTCATGGGGAGACCGGAAGGGCCGGGGTGTTATTGCGCAGCCAACAGTCTTGCGAAGCAGTCAATAGAGACCCTGAAGGGGAATTATAGCTATGTGGTGGTGGATAATGAGGCAGGCATGGAACATATGAGCAGGCTTGTCACCCAGGATATTGACCACCTCTTTGTGATCTCTGACGGATATCCCCGGGGGCTCCTCACTGCAAAGAGAATTCTCGAACTCATTGCGGAGCTGAAGCTCAATATCAAAAATAGTCACCTTCTGATTAACAGACTGAAACAAGAGGATAGAGAGACCATGGCCCAGGTGATCCTTGAAAAGGGCCTGAATGTGGAGGGAACCATACGGGATGACCGGGAGATCATTAAGGCGGATACAGCAGGGAAGACGATCTTTGACCTTCCGAAGGACTCCATCGCCATTTCTGATGCCTACAGGATATTTGATAAGACCCTGAAAGGGGGCAATAAACAGCCCTGAGGGAAGGGCGTTCGAGCATCCAAAAGCAGGTAGTTTAAATATCTGGTCTAAGTTAATGGGTAGGAGGTAACCCCCATCCACCTCCTGGAATGGATTTTACAAGTGGGTTTGTCTACTCCCCATATAACCATCCGTTTACCTTGACGGTCCATCAGTTTCTCTGTTTACGGAGTACAGTGGGGATATGGTGGAAAGGTTTTTAGAATTTGCATCACGAATACGGTAGGAACGTGACGTCCATTAAATTATGCAATTCCTGAAGGAAAGCAATGCGTCCGGTCTTTGTGTGTCAGCATATTCATAAGATCTGAGTATCATTTTCCTCAGAAAAGTGTATACTATGAACACGGTTTATCTCACCTTCTTTCCTCCGCACCTGCTTACGAGGTCGGCTGATACGAAATGCGATCGCTTTTTGATTCCAGACAGATTAACTGCAAAACTTTTTAGAGGAAGTGACTGATGTCAAACATAGCAGAGTTTATTGAGATAAGGAAGAGTATCGAGGCACTCGCCAGACAGATCATAGTGTGTGTCGAACAGAATGCAACCCAGGATTCAAGAAAGCATCTTGATGAAGCGAGCCGGCAACTGGAGATACTCAAGACCATGGTTGCCAACGATGTACAGGTGATTGTGGCTGGCCGTCTCTCCAGGCAACTTATTGACCTGGGAACAAAGGTTGAAAAGATGAAAGCAAAGTCACCAACAGGGAAGAGGCCTGCAGGAAAGAAGGCAACAGGGAAGAAAGAGAAAATACCGGTTAAACCAAGCAGCGGAGAAGAGCCTGTAATAGTGGTATTCGAGCGTCCATAGTTTGTATGCCACACGTCTTATACTAAATATGTCTAAGCATTAACCTTATAATGCATAGAATATATACACAATACGGGGTGATCCAATGAAAAAAAAGGATGTGTTGTTTTCTATTACTATCCCGGTTTTATTGCTTCTTCTCACGGTTAGCGCAGGGTACGGGTTTAGCGATGCCGATCTCCAGAGATTGAAATCAACGAATCAATGCCCGGATTGTGACCTTGCCGGGGCGCGATTGACCGGCTCGAAGCTGTCCAAAACAAACCTTTCCAACGCGGACCTGTCAGGGGCGAGTATATCCAATTCAGACCTTACAAATGCAAATTTATCAGGCGCAAACTTATACGGTATAAATATGACAAGCTCAAAACTGACCGGCGCGGACCTGTCCAGGGCAAACTTGCGTGCTGCGATCTTGACTGGTGCTGTTCTTCAAAATACAGACCTGACTGATGCTAATCTGACTGGTACGGTCTTATGGGATGCAAACCTGACCGGCGCAAAAATGATTAATACAGACCTGACCCGCGCACGCCTGGGGAGTGCCATCTGGATTGACGGAACAAAATGCAATGAAAATGCAGTCGGGGAATGCAGGAAATGATCCATAACACATAGCCGGTAAAAGTGTGATCCTTATCATTTACTTAGTTTTGCCGATAATGTACAAAATAGATTACTATGGTAAGAATGCCATCGTGCGGTATAAACGATATGCAGCAGCAGGAGGATTTAGAGGAGGAATAGCATAATGATTAAAGAGATACGGTTTTTACCTACAGGTGAAGTGAAGCATCCGAAAACCGGTGAATGGTTTTTAGGAGAGAGAAACCGGCCTATATGTGCTTCCCAGAATTTTGTTACTTCAAAATTCCAGATCCTCAAGATGGTTGTTATTGAAGATGATGGAGGTAACTGCAATACCATGAAAGCCTGAAATATGTTATCATGACAAATATATTTGTCATGATAACATATTTCACAGCAATATATTTCCGACAGGATGAGCTTGTTTGCTAATTTTCCAGGACGAAGATAACGTCCAGGGTAACCCTGTATTCAGTAATCTTTCCGTCTTCAACGCTGCAGCGATGGTCTCTTACTTTTAGTCCCGTGACCCCTCTTAAGGTTTTGGATGCCCTTTTAAAGCCAACCATAACCGCATCATCAAAACCCTTGGTAGACCCCGCGATTATTTCTGTTATCCTTGCCACACTGCCGTCAGATCTCATTATGAATCCTCCATCGGTTGATTGTTTTTTCTAAGCTTAACAAAGAAGCGCGAAAGGGGTCAACCTTTTTCTATGAATAATTGTTAAATCATACACAAACAGTGAGTGAAAGGAATGTTATCCCAAAATGATAATGTCCTATATCACCAAAGTAGAAATGTCCTAATCAATGGATGCTAA
>PNOM01000025.1 GCA_013824835.1 Syntrophus sp. (in: bacteria)
ACACATTTTACCATGGGGAGAGCCTGATTACCTTATAATTCATCAAGAAAACAGGGCTAATTTAAGGGTTTTGCAAGAGGCTCATACATTAAACTTACAAAATGGTTGACAATCCTTCCCTCCGTTCTCTGGCACCAATGAGGTATCTTTAACACTGAGGTTGCCGGAATATACTCCAAACTGAAGAACTCTTTAGAAAATATCCGGTAATGCCTTATTTTACCAATAATCATTCCCACGGTAAAGGCGTATGATTATTGGTGTGGGTGGACAACGGCTTGGAAGAGAGTGCTTAGATGTGGATGGATTGCGAGCGTAGCTGACCGGAAGAATAGGGAAATATACTTAGGCTTTCGACAAAATCAAAAATAACTGAGGGGATGCTGATCTGATTCAAAATCAGCATCATAACTCCGGTGAGCTTCCGCGCTTGTTTTATACCCTGAAAGTTGATATTAAAGTGAAAAAATAATATAAGATAACGCACATGCAAATTATTGCCAAGGAGAGCCTTTATGCATAATTTAAAAAACCAGGGAAGAATACTGATAATAGGGGCCGGGGGTGTCGCAACTGTTGCGGCGCATAAATGCGCGCAGATTCCCGAGGTCTTTAAAGAAATCGTTCTTGCAAGCAGGACGCTCTCCAAATGCGAGGCCATTCAAAAGGATATCAAGAAGCGATACAACAGAGACATCCAGATAGCGCAGGTAGATGCCGACAATGTGCCGGAGCTGACCGCCCTCATCAACAGATTCCAGCCGGGCCTTGTGCTCAACCTTGCCCTTCCCTACCAGGACCTCCATATCATGGACGCCTGTCTGGCTGCAGGGGTGCATTACATAGACACGGCTAATTATGAACCCCTTAATGAGGCCCACTTTGAATACAGTTGGCAATGGGCATATCAGGAGAGATTTAAGGAAAAAGGCCTCATGGCGGTCCTTGGTTCAGGATTTGATCCAGGTGTCACGAATATCTTTACTGCCTATGCTCAGAAGCATCTCTTTGATGAGATCAATTATCTCGATATACTGGACTGCAATGCCGGAAGCCACGGCCATGTGTTCGCCACAAATTTCAATCCCGAGATCAACATCCGCGAGGTGACTCAGGTTGTACGACACTGGGAAGAGGGGAAATGGATTGAGACGCCCGCTATCATTGATGAAGGCAGCGTCCATTTCAGCTTCGATTATCCCATAGCAGGGGCGAAGGAAAGCTATCTCCTCTACCACGAAGAACTGGAGTCACTGGTTCTCAATATTAAAGGGATGAAAAGGGCAAGATTCTGGATGACCTTCTCCGAGAATTACCTCACCCATCTGAGGGTGCTTCAGAACGTGGGTATGACACGGATAGACGAGGTAGACTACGAGGGGCAGAAGGTTGTTCCCATAAAGTTTCTCAAGGCCCTCCTTCCCGAACCGGCTTCTCTTGGCACAAAATATACAGGAAAGACGGTCATTGGCAACATCATGACGGGGAAAAAGGACGGAAAGACTATTACCCGATATATCTACAATGTCTGTGACCACGAAGAGGCTTTCAGGGAGACGGGAACCCAGGCTATCGCCTATACCACGGGCGTCCCCGCCATGATCGGGGCCATGATGATGCTCACCGGGGTCTGGCAGGGGGCTGGAGTATATAATATAGAGCAACTTGATCCGGATAAATTCATGGAAGCCCTCAACAAATACGGCCTCCCCTGGCGGGTGGTGGAAGCCACACCCCTTCCTGACAAGGTGTAGAACTTATCCCATGACTGCCGATACACACTTTGCTGAGACAATACAGTCAATTTCGGCAAAAGATTCAGGCGCTGCGGGCAGATATCACGCTTTATCCGGTGATGAGCGGAAAAAGGCGCTGGAAGGGCTGGGCGCCGATGAGTTAAAAACACTGACCCGTTTAATCAAGGACGCCAAGAAGAATAGTTTTGCTGCGGCGAGCAAGCGATTCCTCGAAATCGCTGCCGGGAATATCAAAACACCGGTGTACCTCATCGATGAAACCCTCATTGAAGAAAACATGCGGATTCTGCAATATGTAAAGGACCGCACAGGGTGCAAGATCTTTCACGCCCTGAAGGCCTATGCATCATTTGCCACCTTTCCCATGATGAGCCGATACCTGGACGGGACCTGCGCGAGCGGCATCAATGAGGCGAGGCTCGGCTATGAAGAATTCAAAAAAGAGGTACACACCTTCGGGGCAGCATACAGGGAAAAAGAGATCAGACAGATACTCAGATATTCCGACTCCATCATATTCAATTCCTTTTATCAACTGGAGAAGTTCGGGGGAATGGCACGGAAGAGGGGTGTGGAGATCGGTCTCAGGGTAAATCCGGGACATGCCGAAGTCGAAACGGAGATGTATAATCCCTGTGCGCCCTCTTCGAGGCTGGGGATTGTCCACGATATTTTCAAGGAGGAATTTCCCGGACACAAGGGCATAGTAGACGGGCTCCACTTCCATGCCATGTGCGAGCAGAATTCAGATGTCCTTGAAAGAATCCTCAAATCTTTTGAAAAGCTCTACGGATCACACATAAAAGGGCTGAAATGGGTCAATTTCGGGGGAGGTCATCACATAACCCGCGACGACTACGACCTGGAACGCCTCATCAAGCTTATAAACACCTTCAAGAAAAAATATGGGGTGCAGGTATATCTTGAACCCGGTGAAGCGAGCGTCCTCAATGCAGGGGCCTTGATCTCTTCTGTCCTGGATATCGTGAAAAACGGGGCGGATATCGCCATCATTGACGCATCAGCGGAAACCCATATGCCTGATGTGCTCATTATGCCTTATAGACCGCATATTATGAAGTCCGGTCAGCCGAAGGAGAAAAAATATACCTATAAAATTGCCGGGCCAAGCTGCCTCGCCGGGGATGTGGCAGGCGACTATTCCTTCGACCAGCCGCTCAAGAGGGGAGACCGGCTGGTCTTTACTGATATGGCCCTCTACAGCATCGTGAAGAGCACAACTTTCAATGGCATCAATCTACCGGATATTGGGGTGGTAAGGGATGGGGGGAGAGTTGAGGTGGTAAGGAAGTTTGGTTATAAGGATTATCGAGGCAGGCAATCATAGCCTATCTGCACAGTGCCCCCCTTCCCCTCTGAAGGTCAAGGAGGTCATTGTTGATGACCACCGCTACATCGTGTGTCTCAATGACAGGCAGGCCAGGAAGGACGCTGCCATCCGTGAGACGTCATGATGTGTGTGGGGCTAAAGAGGTTTTGTGGTGCCAAGACTTTTTTCAATGCACTTATCTATATGAAATTGCACATCTATTTTTTGGCAACTGTAAAAGATCAGGGAGAGTATCTCACCTTCAACCTTGTACACAATACCGGATGATGCCTTTTCAACCATTTCCTCATCCCCCTGATGCAGTATGCAAGAGAATAAAGCTATTTTTGAGCAGCTTCTACGTACTTCATCCGCAAATCATAGAGCATGTTGTTGATCAGCCTGTTTTCATCAGCATTGAGATTGCCTTTTGTCTTGTCTTCCAGCATCTCAATGACACTGATTGTCTGCTTTGCGAGGGGAAGATTCATCCCTTTTTCATTAGAGAGCGGGTCAGGAAGTTCCCCAAGATTGACCAGCACTGATGTAGACAGGGAAAGTATCAGTGCAGAAAAGTTAAAACCGGTAAAAAAATCCTCATGATGAAGGGCCTCTTCCGGCGCATCCTCTTTTCCTTGTGCACCCGACGCTCCATCCCCGCAACAGCATCCACCCTCCATCTCTTTTCCACTGCAACAACCACTTTCGTCATTCATAATAACCCCCTAACCCCAATAAACTTACTAAAGCAATGAATCGAGCTTGACAGGTGCAAAGAAAATCTCATCATTTCTCTTTACCTGATAGAGAATATAATTCCTTTTCAGCCCTTCTGCCATAAAAGACTCAAAATCTTTCGTATTGGTAATAATATTATTGTTCACCTTAATAATTACATCGCCCGGGAGGAGGCCGCATCTCTCCAGAGGCTTCTTGCTGAAGACCTTTGTCACCACAACACCCTCTTTCTCCTTCAGCTTGAACTTAAGTTTGGGATAACCCTTCACGTCTCCTACCCTCATATTGCACAAACCCTCGTCTGCGGGGGATGGTGAATACCCCTCAACATCGCTGTTGTCAACATTGAGAAGAAATGCCTTCACGCCTCTTGCTATTTTAAACTGGATAGTCCCGCTGAGTTTGACACCCTTCAAAACACTGTGGGGCTTCATGCCCTCTTTGATCTTCTTTTTGTTGAGCTCCACAATCCTGTCGCCCACTTTTACGCCATATTTATCTGCAGGACCTCCTGGTATGACTTTTGTCACATAAAGGTATGGCCCCCTCTCATCCCTTTTTCTTTCAGTGAAAACACCAAAAATGGGACGTTTTGTATTGCTCTGAAGAAAATCGGCGAGCATATTCATTACATCATCCATAGGGATGGCAAAACCGATACCCTTCCCCTCTCCATAGATGGCAGTGACAATACCCAAGGGGTTGCCGTCAATATCCAGCAGGGCTCCGCCGCTATTACCCGGATTTATTGCTGCATCTGTCTGAATGAGATTTACATAGACTTTGCCGTCAATCCTCAGGTTTCTCCCAAGGGCGCTTACAACCCCTGTAGAAACCGAGCTTGACAGGCCGAAAGGATTGCCTATTACTATGGCCTTTTGGCCAACCTTTATGCTTTTGGGCTTTGTGACCTTAAGAAAGGGAAGGTCGTTTTTATCCGTGACCTTGAGGAGCGCGATATCGAATTCAGGGTCGCTCCCGAGCACAAATGCCTCATACTCCTTGCCGTTCATGAACTTTACCCGAATATTGATCGCCTTTGCAATAAGATGTTCGTTGGTAACTATGATCCCCCCAGGGTCCAGAACAACACCGGACCCTATGTTTTCAAAGGCTTCCGTTTCTTCTTCTTCGCCCATCAATCGCTTGAAAACACTCGGCTTCTTGACTTCGTCGGAGCTTTTTGACCATTCCTCGGTTTTGATGTTGACAATCGCCTTGCTTGCCATGTCAACCACTTTTACAACCTTCTCCTCCTCTTCAGCGCCTGTTGACAAAAAAGGTACCAGCAGAAGGGTGCAGAGAATTCCTGCAATTGACACCCCCCGAACAAGCTTCCCAATGCGTTTTTGTCTGTCTCTATTCACTAACAATGATCCACTATCCATGGTCTTATCAATACCAGTCTTCTTCTTTCTTTTTTCTCTTCTTCATTGCCTTCTTTACAGCATCGAGGATAACGTGAGCGATTTCATCCTTGCTCAGCCTTGGCACATGTCTAACGCCACCTGTTTTGTCAATGATGGAGACCTCGTTGTTGTCCGAGCCAAACCCGATCCCTTCCTGGGCAACATTGTTTGCCACTATGAGGTCAAGGTTCTTTCGCTTCAATTTATCAACAGCATGCTCCAGCACATTGTCTGTCTCTGCGGCAAACCCGACTAATATCCTGTTCTCCTTTATTCTGCCAAGTTCCTCAAGAATATCAGGATTTTTTTCCAGTTCAAGGGTCATGGAATCCACATTACACTGCTTTTTTATCTTCTGGCAGTTTTCTGCCTTGCACTTGAAATCTGCCACCGCTGCCGCCTTTATGATGATGGTTGAACGTCTGTAGTGGTCTATCACGGCATCTCTCATTTCCACGGCTGTAGTCACTTCAATGACCTGTATATCACCATGGGGGGATTCAATATAGGTCTTTCCAGTAATCAACGTCACTTCCGCGCCCCTTCTTTTTGCTATCTTTGCAATAGCATACCCCATCTTTCCGGAAGACCTGTTGGTAATACAGCGCACAGGATCGACGAATTCCATGGTAGGGCCTGCAGTAACGAGAATGCGTTCGTTCATCAGGTCCTTTTCAGTAAAAATATCCTCCATCCGCTCGACAATCTCCTCAATGGTGGGCAGCCTGCCCTTCCCCGAGGTGCCACAGGCGAGATCACCGCTTCCCGGTTCCATGAACTGGTAGCCATTATCCTTGAGCTTCTCGATATTTCTCTGGACTATTGTGCTTTCCCACATCTTTGTGTTCATTGAGGGCACAAAGAGGACCGGCACTGTAATTGCCATGATCATGGTGGTAAGGAAATCGTCAGCTATACCGTTCGCTATCTTGCCGATAATGTTGGCTGTTGCAGGCACTATAACAACCTGGTCTGCAACGTCTGCCAATGCAATATGTCCAATTTTTGAACCTGTAAAAAGCTCAAAGGAATTATGGATTACCGGGTTGCCGGAGAGAGTCTGGAATGTAAGGGGCGTTACAAACTCCATGGCATTCTTCGTCATTACCACATGGACATTGGCCCCTTTTCTCGTAAAAGCCCTTACCAGCTCCGCAGTCTTGTAGGCTGCTATTCCGCCCGTTATACCTACTACAATCTCTTTGTTCTTCAGCATGGTCGGTGTTTACCCCTCGCTTTATATATTAAGACCCAATTTCCTGATAAGTCTTGTAAACAGGTTTGCTTTGGGGACATATACAGGAGATATGATGTCTACTTTACCTATCTGATCGTTCTCGAACTTAATGATCAATTCACCCATCTTCTGCCCTTCCTTTATCTCGCCCTTAATTCTATCAGGCAGAACAATCTCTTTCTTTACAGTTCCCTTCTTGTCGCTGGCAACCGGGTAAAGAAAATTTGCACTTGCAATACCCTTAAGCTTCCTGTATTTCCCATCATCAAGCATTACATCCTTGTCTATAACCTCTCCCTTTTTTACAATATTCAGCATCTTGTAACGGCCAAAAGCCTTTTTCAGCTTCTCCATTGCCACATTATCCCTGATCTTTGCCGAAGGACTGCCCATAACCACTGCGATGAATCTCAGGTCATTCTTTTTCGCAGTAGCAACAACATTGAACCCCGTCGCGCTATAATAGCCTGTTTTCAGGCCATCTGCTTCCGGCATCTTTACAAGAAGCTTGTTGTGGTTTTGCATAATAAACACATTACCTCTGAATCCCTCGGTCTTGATGGATGTCCATTCAATGATCTTCGGATATTTCAAAATCTCCCGGGCAAGGATTACAAGGTCATGGCAGGAGGTAAGGTCTTCCTTGTCCCCTTTGGAAGGGGGAAGTCCATGGACCGAATGGAACTCCGTATCCGCCATGTTGAGAGCCTTTGCCTTCTCGTTCATGAGGTTGATAAACCCTTCCTTGCTGCCCCCTATATGCTCGGCAACCGCATAGGCCGCGTCATTTCCTGATGCAACCATAATGGCCTTCATCATCTCTTCAAGGGCAAAGGTTTCCCCTTCCTTAAGAAAGACCTGGCTCCCCCCTATTTTTGAAGCCTCTTTTGTAGTAACTATCTGATCTGTAAGTTTTACTTCTCCCTTGGAGACCTTTTCGAGAACGATCAAGGCCACCATCAATTTCGTTACGCTTGCAGGGGGCCTTCGTGCATGGGTGTTCTCACCCTCAAGCACATTTCCTGTATTTGCCTCAACAACAATGAATGCCTTGTAAGGTTCCGTTTTTTGGATCTGTCCTTTGGTGACCTGCCTTGAAGCACGAGCCTTTTTATTCGGCGCCTGCTTTGCATGGGCAAGATTGGCCCAGAACAGCACTACAAGTATGAGGATAAACCATTTTTTCATTACTTCTCCTTCTCCATAAACATTTTTATCAGATCAATGGGGAGCGGAAATATGATTGTCGAGTTCTTCTCCTGTGAAATTTCGATCAATGTTTGCATGTAACGCAGTTGTAATGCCATCGGGTTCTTTGAGAGTATATCAGAGGCCTCGGCGAGTTTTGTGGAGGCTTGAAATTCACCCTCGGCACCGATAATCTTTGCCCTTCTCTCACGCTCCGCCTCAGCCTGTCGAGCAATTGCCCGCTGCATCTCCTGTGGCAAGTCTACGTTCTTAACCTCCACATTGGAGACCTTAATGCCCCACGATTCCGTATGTGTATCCAGGATTTCCTGCAACCTCTCATTTATTTTCTCTCTATGGGCCAAAAGGTCATCAAGCTCCGCCTGGCCTAATACGCTCCGAAGCGTAGTCTGGGAAAGCTGGCTCGTTGCATAAAGGTAATTCTCCACATCTATTATTGCCTTTAACGAATCGACAACCCTGAAGTAGACAACGGCATTCACTTTTATCGTGACATTATCCCTTGTGATTACATCCTGCGGGGGAATGTCGAGCACCACCGTCCTGAGACTTACCTTCACCATTCTGTCAATAATAGGTATAAGGATTATGAGCCCTGGTCCTTTGGGGGCCCCGAGCACTCTTCCAAGCCTGAAAATGACACCCCGCTCATATTCATTGAGAATCTTTATCGCACTGACAAGAAAAAAGACTATTACAAAAATCACAAATAACGAACCAGGTATCATGGTGTACCCCCTTTTTTCGTAACCCTTAAGACCATAGATTCCATATCAGCCACTATTACCTTTTCACCTGCCTTGATTGGCCCATCGCTCCGTGCATTCCACAGTTCTCCATGTACAAAAACCTTTCCGCTTTCAGAAATATCTGTCCGGGCAATCCCTGTCTCTCCGACAAGGCCTTCTTTGCCGGTCTTCACCTTTGATAATTGCGCCTTTATGGCATAGGACAGTATACCGAAGACGAATAGGGCCGACAATATTGCTACCAGAAGGATAGTCACCCACGAGATCGACAAAATGCCCGAGGGCAGGTCAATTAGCATGATAGAGCCTATCACAATAGATATTATGCCTGCAATACCCAACACCCCGTGACTGATTATCTTCAATTCAAGAACGAAAAATATGAACCCGAGCACTATGAGAAAGGCACCGGCAAAACTGATCGGTATGGCTTGAAAGGCATAGAGGGCAAGGATCAGGGCAATACCCCCTGCCACCCCGGGGAATATGGCTCCAGGACTAAATATTTCAAAGAGTATCCCGTAGATACCGATCATCATCAAAATATAGGCAATATTCGGGTCGCTTATGAATGCAAGGAACCTGTATTTAAAGGGCATCTCCAGTGCAACCGTCTGGGCGCCCTTTGTCTTCAGTGTGGTTACACCCTTCTTTGTCTCCACGGATTTGCCGTCAATACTTATAAGCAGTTCCTCAAGACCCCCTGCCACAACATCAATCACCTTCTTTTGAAGGGCCTCGTTCGCCGGAATAGAGGCGCTTTGGGTTACTGCCTTTGCAGCCCAATCCTCATTCCTGCCCCTCTTTCTCGCAATGCTCTTCACATATGCCTCGGCATCATTTACAACCTTATCCATTATCGTCTTGTCCGGCTTTTCCTTGCCGATGGTCACCGGATGGGCTGCCCCCATATTCGTCCCCGGTGTCATAGCTGCAATGTGGGCTGCAAGAAGGATAATGCTTCCTGCTGATGCTGCCCTCGCACCGGAGGGATACACATAGACCACAACAGGTACTTTTGATTCCATTATGCCTTTTACAACATCCCTCATGGACGTATCGAGACCCCCAGGGGTATCAAGAAGGATAACAAGGGCAGTAGCGCCCTTTTCCTCACTCTTTGCAATAGATTCAAGGATAAAGCCGGAAGTTGCAGGGCTTATCGCGCCAGTCACCTTTGCCGTATATACATCTCCCGCTTCTGCACAGAAGGCAGAGAAGGTAAGGATTGCAAGAAGAATGACGAAACTGAGGGGTTTTCTCATGAAAGGCGAAATTTCTCTTTAAGCCTTTTCTCCACAATTTCAGGAACAAGACCTTTGACAGATCCGCCGAATTCGGTCACCTCTTTAATTGTCCTGGAACTGATAAAATAGTAATCCTTGCTGGTCATCATAAACAGGGTGTCCATACCCTTGTTCAGGTTTCTGTTCATGGATGCCATCTGGAATTCGTATTCAAAATCACTCATGGCCCGGAGCCCGCGGATTACAAACCTCGCATTGACCTTCTTCACGTAGTCCACAAGAAGGCCGTTAAAACTGTCTACCAGCACATTTTCATTATAGTTTACCGCTTGCTGAATCAGTTCAAGCCTGTCCTCAACGGTAAACAGCGCCTTTTTCTCAATGTTGAATGCAACTGCTACAATAACTTTGTCAAAAAGTTCGAGGCCCCTCATGAGGATATCCAGGTGGCCGTTTGTAATAGGATCAAAAGAACCGGGATAGACTGCTACTTTACGTTTCATCAGTGTCTCCTTTACTTGATATGCTGCTGCACAGTGTATACAAAGAGATGCATGTGTCTCCGTACCTCTTCATCGCCATCGTCTCCCACCCCTCAGATACCGGGGCATCAAATATTTCCCTCTTCGAGTGCTCTATAACAAAGAGCCGCTCTTTATCACACACAACGTCATTTTGAAATAAGGAAATGGTCTCCTTTACATAACCTTTTTCATATGGGGGGTCCATAAAAATTATATCATAATTATAAGCCTTTTTATAAAGAAAAGGGACGGCATAACATGCCTCCATATTGAAAACCTCACATAATGATGCAAGATCAAGGGCATTGAGATTTCTTAATATAAGGGCGCACATTTCCCGGTCCTTTTCCACGCAGGTTGCTTTAGCCGCTCCTCTGCTGAGTGCCTCTATGGCAAAGGAACCGGAGCCCGCGAAGAGGTCAAGGACCCTTTTCCCTTCTACATCCCCTATAATGTTGAAAACGGCTTCCCGTGCCTTCGAAGGGGTAAATCGCGCGCCGCTATGATCTGATGCCTCAATGCTCCTGCCCTTGAGTCTGCCCCCTGTAATTCTGATGCCCTTCATCCCTGCCGGCCTTCATCGGATGCAAAGAGAGCAGCGGATACATCCGCAATAGACTCCATGCCCTTGATCTCCTCCGGGGAGAGATAGAGGGTAACCATATTGACATCCCTGTAAGTGTCATGCATAAAACCGATGTAGCGGGCCTGCATCCTTTGACGGGACCTGTGAAATTCACAATCCCCGTCTTTTACCACATGGTTGATAATGATATTTTCCACTATGAGCTGATTTTCTCTAAACTCTGTGATCACCCGCTCAGTCAGCTTTACTCCGAGGGCCTCCGGGATAGTAACAATCACATATTTGGTAACTGCCCTGTTCCTTATGAATGCCACTATCTGTTCTGAGAGGGCCTCCCACCCGCCAATTACCTCAAGAAGGGTTTTTTTCGATCCTTTCAATTTTACCGCGTCCTTCAGTTTTTCCAGGTAACCGTATATGTTCATATAAAATTTCGTCGCTGCTTCCATGTGCCTGAGAAAAAGATGGGGAAGCCGGAGCAGCCTGAGCGTATGGCCTGCCGGCGCCGTATCCCACACCACCACATCGTAGGTTCCGCTCTCCACAAGATCCATGATGTAGCTCAGCATATATTCCTCTTCAATACCCGGGGCAGTCCCTATGTAGTCAACAAAGTCATAGTCTACGTCCGCAAATGACCGGACCACCTCATAGATCTCGGGGCCAAAACGTTCTTTCCACTTCTTCAACACTACATCCGATGAGATTTCAAGACCGTAAAGTTCGCAATGATCAGTGATCCTTTTCTCTTCACTCCCGATAGTCTTCTCAAAAATGTCCGATAGGGACGGGGCCGGGTCACTTGAGATAATCAGGACTTTTCTTCCGTCCATAGCCATTTTTAAGGCAATAGCCGAGGCGCAGGTAGTCTTCCCGACACCGCCTTTTCCGCCTACCATGATAAGCTTCACCTTTTCGTCTACAATATTCTTGAGTCCCACTGCCCTTGCCTCGTACACAATGATATAACCATCTGAGATATGAGAGTCAAGAAATTATATACCCGATTAGTAAGCCCTAACTTATACTGGAGTTAATAAGCTGATATTCCTGGACGGCCCCCGGCACGGGAAGAAGGCTTCAGGTGCCAGGAGCCACTCCATCCGGCATCATTAGATATCTTTAACACTGAGGATGCCGGAATATACTGCAAACCGATGAACATCCACGAACAAGCCGTTGGCCGACCAGATGAATAGAGAAATATTATGGGCCTCTTGACAAGATCGAAAATAAACTGGGGATAAAGGTCATCTCAATATTTCCTTGACACCTAATGGCTGATCTTTTTATACTTCACCTGCACAGAGGCCATATTTTATTAAAAAATCGTGCAGTGTGGATTCATGTAAAACACACGAAAAACCTTGATGGTCCGACAAATTGATGGTCTTTGGCGAAAGGACAATGATGCAGTTAAGGGCGGGTTCGGATTTACTGGCCATAAGAATCGGTTTCCGCTATCTCATTGAAGGCTTATTGCCCCTTTGCGTTGCCTGGATGCTTGCATCGGCCATAGGCTGGTTCACTGTAACGACACAAACAATCTGGCCCTCTCTTGTCGCCGTAGTTGCCGCCAGTTTATTGGTGCGTTTTGACCTGCAACAGTTGATCCAGATGCACCCCTATCGTTTTGCAGTTATTGGCTCGCTCTTCAGCCGGACGGCATGGTTAGCAATAGTCTGCGCCATTGCATTCTTCATCGATGGGTCAGTCCTTCAGCAATTGCCCTCCATTGCTATCTTTTCTCTCGGGCAATGGTGCATCGTATCGCTCCTGACCATTGTGCTGATTGAAATAGCCATGCTTCCAGGACTCCGCCGTCCGAATCAAAAACTTGCGATAGTGGCTGTGACTGACTCAAGCGTCGCTTTCGCACGGGGATTGCCCAATCAACGATTTGTGGCCCTTGAATTTGTCAATTATTTTGAAGATCGATCACCAGACCGGATTCCTGATCATACCCCTTTTCCTGTAATGTGCCGCATCGACGAAGTCGCAGCTTACGTGCACGATCATGAGTTACATCATGTGCTGCTCTCTCTTCCCACGAAAGCCTACTACCGCTTTGGGCAGGTACTGGAACAACTACTCGACACCACCTGCTCGGTTCATTACCTTCACGATTTTATGCTCTTCAAACCCATTCGTGAAGGAATAACCTCTATAGGAAAACTCTCTGTTTTCACTATAATTGACTCACCAGCTTCAGGGATCGGCTCGACGGTTAAACGGGCCTTTGATATTGCTGCCTCGGCATTGGCGCTGGCAGTTCTTTCACCCATATTGCTTGCAACAGCAGTATGGATCAAGCTCGATTCAAAGGGACCGGTCTTCTTCAGGCAAAATCGCTGGGGCACTGGGGCACACCCCTTTCAGATTTACAAATTCCGGTCTATGACGCAGGCCGCAAGCGACAGTAATACTGTGGCACAGACTACCAGAAACGATATGCGTGTCACGAGGGTAGGCGCATTCATCCGTCGCACTTCAATTGACGAGCTGCCCCAGTTAATCAATATTCTGCGCGGCGAAATGAGCCTTGTAGGCCCTCGACCCCACGCGATTCCCCATAATGAGCAATATCGTGGCCAGGTACGAGGATACATGTTGAGACACAAGATAAAACCGGGGTTGACAGGGTGGGCTCAGATTCACGGGTTTCGCGGCGAAACAGATACCCTCGATAAGATGGAAAGCCGGATAGAATACGACCTGGAGTACCTTCGCCAATGGACTCCTGCACTGGATATTTATATTATCTGGCGCACAGTGGGCCTGGTGCTTTCCCGCAGGAACGCATACTAATTCCAATTCTAACTCAAAGCCCTATCTTCGTTGCCTTCGTCATCTGCTCCTCGATGTACTGTTAAAGTACACCTCCGTCGCCTCTTCCTTGTCGCCTTGATATCATCAATGATTTAGAATTGGAATAACTTGTCAATTATTTAGCAACCTTTTCTGGTGTCCAAAATTTGCCACCACTGCGGGCATGTCGAGGATGAGGATCACCTTTCCGTCCCCCCGTATGGTTGCGCCACCTACTCCGTTTATATTGCCGAGAAACTCACCAAGAGGTTTTATCACTACTTCTTCCTGTCCGATAACAGAGTGTATCCTGATGCCTATCGTCTTTTCGCCGATAATGCAGATTACAATATAGCCGTCACTCTCCTCATGGGCATCGAATGAATATATTTTTCCCAGGTCTATCACAGGAATAACCTTATCTCTCAGCACAAGCACATCATTCTTGTCGATAGATTTTACAAGACCCTCTCGCGATTTAACCAGTTCAATTACCGTACTCAGAGGTATGGCAAACAAATCCTCTGCTACCTTTACTATTAAAGCCCTCATTATCGCGAGAGTAAGAGGAAGCTTTATAATAAGCCTTGTCCATTGCCCCTCTACTGAGTCTACATAGACCTGGCCATTCATCTTTTCTATATTCGTCTTTACTACATCCATACCCACGCCCCGGCCGGACACGCTGCTCAGCTTTTTCGCAGTGCTTAAGCCCGGTATAAAGATGAGGTTCATTACTTCTTTGGGAGTCATGACATTCAGTTCCGAATCAGTCATAAGCCCCTTTTCTCTTACCTTATCCTTTACTGCCTGGAGATGGATACCGTTGCCATCATCATAGATTTCAATGATAATATGGTTTCCTTCATTGTATGCCTTCATGGAAAGGATACCCTTGCCCTGCTTGCCTCTTTTCTTGCGATCTTCAGGCATTTCCACACCGTGGTCAAGGGAGTTCCTTATAATATGGACAAGAGGATCGTGAAGCGCCTCTATTAACGATCTGTCAAGCTCTGTGTTCTCGCCCTCTATGTGAAGATCTATCTCTTTCTTTGATTCACCACAGAGGTCCCTCACCAGTCTCGGTACCTTATTGAAAAGTTTGCTGATCGGAACAAGCCGCGCCTTCATTACAGAAAGCTGGAGCTCATTTGTAATAGACTCCAGATAATTGGTCACGTCTGCAAAACTGTCGGCAGTACTGTTATTGTTCAGGTCTTTCTTTATAATACTGTTCACAAGGATCAGCCTGTTCTTGCCAAGGACAAGTTCTCCCACAAGATTCATCAGCTCATCGAGCTTACGCACGTCGATCCGTATGGTTTGCTCTTCTTTCTGGGTTTTTTGTTTTGAGAGAAAACCCTTTAGCTGTCCCTCTGTAACAAGTTTCTCATCAACAATGATCTCGCCGAGCTTCTTTTCCTGTGGATCATCCTTCTGCTTCCTCAGGGCATTAACAAGTTCATCTATCTTTATTGCCTCTTCCTCTACAAGTATTTCCCCGATCTTCTTTCTGTCGGCCTTGGTCAGTCTTTCAAGTTTCTCGATAGTAGAGCCCGTTTCTCTTGCCTCTGTTCCTTTTTCCTTGATGTCATCTATAAGCTGTTTCATTAAATCAAATGATTCAAGAAGTACATCCGTCACCTCTCTGTCAGGCAACATCTCTTTCTTCCTTATCATTCCCAGTACATCCTCTCCTTTATGGGCAAGGTTCGACAGGGTGGCAAAACCAAGAAAACTCGAAGTTCCCTTGATGGTATGAACCGCCCTGAAAATGCTGTTTACCACTTCTTCGTCGGGATTTTCTTCTATAACGACGATATCCTGGATTACGTTCTCCATTAATTCACTTGACTCAGCTATAAATTCAGCCACAATCTCCTGCATTTCATCTTTTTCAACAATCTGCCCTTCCATCTCTTATTCCCCCCCCTTTAATAGACTTTCCACTTTAAAAAGGAGAACATCAGGCTGAACAGGCTTGTTGAGAAACATATTCACCCCTGCCTGAAATGCGTCCCTCCTCAGGTTTTCGTCCTTTGTGGTTGTCAGCATTATCACCGGTGTATCTATATAGTAGTAATTGTTCCGCAGGTTCTTGACAAATTCCAGTCCGTCCATATTTGGCATGTTAAGATCGACTATGATAAGATCAGCCTGAACATGACTCAGTTTCTCCATTGCATCAAGGCCATCCTCCGCTTCCGCGACAAGAAAATCCTTTCTTCTCAGGATATAGCTTAATAGTTTTCTGATTGTAGATGAATCATCAATTACAAGAATTGTTTGCATACATCACCCTTTTTGATACGTAATTGTTCCCGGGAAGACCAATGGTTTAAAGGCCCGGGAGATATTGTGAAGAGACTCAGCATGACCAATCGTAAGATAGCCCTGGAGCTTCAGGGATTCATGGAAATGATCAATTACCTTCTTCTTCATCTTTTCATCAAAATAAATAAGCACGTTTCGACAAAAAATCATGTCCATCTGTTTATATCTCCTGTAGGCGTCAGTATCCATCAAGTTCAGAAAATCAAATTTTATGTTTCTTTTCAAGTTCTCTTTTAATGTATGGAGGTTATTATTTTCAGTAAAGTATTTTTTTCTGAGGGCGTCATCCATGCCCCTCACGCTGTAGGCATTGAATACTGCCCTTTTTGCAGAATCAAGCACCTTTAAGCTGATATCCGTGCCATAGATCACATAGGGTATATTTTTCCCCATGACCGCACTGATCTCTTCCATAATAATCGCAAGGGTATAAGGTTCTTCCCCTGTCGAACATCCGGCGCTCCAGATCCTGATTGGCTGGGTCGGAATCGTACCGTTTAAATAGTTCTTTTTCAGGAGAACCTTGAATGCATCTAACTGGGGGGGATTTCTGAAAAAAAAGGTCTCATTTGTGGTCACTACCTCGAAGAGGCTCGTCAGTTCAGCTTTTACCTTTTCTCCACCGTATTTCAAAAAGTAATAATAATCCTGGAAGGTGCTGAATCCAAGCTCACCCAACCTGTTTGTAAGCCTGCTCTCAAGAAGGTAGGTCTTGTTTTCAGCAAAATGAATACCTGTCTTATCATAAATAAAATCTCTTAAGAGGATAAATTCTTCTTTCGCTAACATTAGCCCCTTCTCCTATAGATTCTCAAGCCTGCTGATTGCAAATTCCGCTGTTGAACGGATGTCCTCATCATCACTTTGAGTAAAAAGCGCAATATGCAGGAGCGCCTTTGGGTCCTCAAGACCTGCGAGTGCGTTCAGGCTGCCTATCTTTATAAGGCTGCTTTCATCCTCAAGACCTTTAACAAAAAGGTCAAAGAGGGCATGATCCCTAAAAGCATCCAGCGCTGACAGCGCATAGTATCGTGTCCACATCCCTTTACTGCTATCCATAAAAAGATCTATTAACCGGTCCTTGAATACGGTCAATTTCTTTTCTTTGACTATTTTTAAAGCTTCGTGAGGTATCTCCTCATTCTTTAATAAGGCCCTGAGAATATCCATATATCTCTCATCTTCCAGAAAATTGCCGATTGCCCCTATTGCGGCCTTTCTTATTCCCTCATCGTCATCGCGAAGGAGCTTTGTGAGTAAGGGAAAATTCCTCTCCTTATCAAGAGCGCCTGCGGCAGCGAGGAACACTTTTTTATCATCTATTGTACCCTTATTGACAAAATGCTCTATAAGCGCCATGGCGTCTGTTATATCAAGCTCTAACATGGCCTTCAATGCCTTTGCCCTTACATCAGGAAAACCTTCTTTTGCTATTTTTCCTATCTCTTTTTTCAGTTTATTCATGCCCATAATTCCTGCCGCTGCTATTGCATCGCCCTGTATGTGGCCATCGGTATCGTGTATGGCTTCCTCAATGACATGATATCCCGCGCCGTCGACTATTGCGTTGATGTTCCGGATGACTTCCCGCCTTACATCAACCGATGAGGAACGAAATATCTCAAGAAGCACATCCTCGTTTATTTTAATCCCCCCAATAGAGCAGGCCTTAATTATGGGGAGGAGATATTCCTCTGCCCGTGTTCCATAGTCAGCAACCTTTTCCGCCCACACGTCCTTCAGATCAACCAGGAGCTCTAAAACCTCACTAAACTCATCACTATCCGGATCAAGGCGGGCAATTGTATCAAGAATCGTATCGCATGTTGCCAGGGTTTTGAATTGGGCAAGGAGTTTTATCATCTGCAATGATCTTCTGTTTTCATACCGCACACTGTTCAGGAGATGGGTAAAAAGCTCGTCACTTATCCTTTCCTTCATTCTGATGAAGATATCCTCTTCGCCCTTTTCCAGCATAAGCTGTATATAATCATAGCGTTTCTTTTCATCCCACCCCTTCAGGGTCTCAATGATTTTATCCAGTATATCCGGGTCCCTGAAGTCTATCAATGCTTCACATGCTGCCAATGAAATCTCTTCTCTCCCCTCTTTGAAGACCTCGAAAAGGGCAGGCACAGACCTTTTTCTCCCTATTTTTCCAAGACTTAAAATGGCAGAAAAGGCGATCCAATCCTCATCTTTCATAGCACCCATAAGGGCATCTACTGCCCGATCGTCATCGAATTCACCAAGGGCCATACATGCCGCATTCCTCACGTTTTCATAGTCTCCGCCCATTTTTCTGATAAGATGAGGTATGGTATCAGGATTTTTCAGACGCATCAGCACTTCTAACCCATAGACTCTTATATCCTCGTTATCATCATCAAGCATTGAAATCACGGACTCTATATGGAGGTTACCCATCTGATTCAGGATCTCAAGGATCATCATGCGCATGCCCGTATCCTTCTCCTGCAGCAGGGGTGTTACCGCCTCCACCACCGCCTTGTCCGGCGCAGCAAGGAGGGCCTCAAAAGCCTTCTCTCTGGTAAAAGTATCCCCATCCCTCAACGTCTTTATGAGTTGAGTCAATCTTTTCTTATTCATTGTCCCGTCTGATCCTGATCGTTCTTTTATTTTCATAGCACCCTGATAATCTCCTCGGATATTTTATCTATAGGTAATACCAGATCAGCCAGCTTTGCATTCACTACAGCTCTCGGCATGCCGTACACAACACATGTTTCCTCATTTTGAGCTATGATAAACCCGTTTTTTTTCTTCATTTCCGTCATTCCTGCCAGTCCGTCGTTTCCCATGCCGGTCAGTATAACACCTAAAGACCTTGATTCATAGGTATTCGCGGTAGACTGCATAAGGAGATCGACTGAGGGGCGGTAAACATACTTGGCATCCTTCACAAACTCAATAATAACCTCCCTGCCCTTTCTTTTCAATTCCACGTGAGTATCGCCAGGGGCTATCAATGCAACACCCGGTTTAAGGGGCTCTCTGTCCTCTGCCTCCCTGACTTCTATCTGAGACATACTGTTAAGTCTCTGGGAAAAGGACTGGGTGAAAAGCTTGGGCATATGTTGGGCGATCACCACAGGGACAGGAAAACCTGCAGGAAGAGAGGAAAGGATGTGCTGCAGGGCAGGCGGTCCGCCCGTTGATGCCCCTATGGAAAGTATCTCATGCCTAACCTTTTTACCGGAAATGATCGCAATCGGCTTCCTGATAGACTCCAGTCTTTTCATCAGGAACCTGACCTTCATGGTGGCAACACTTTTTACTTTGGAGAGCAACTCACTCTCCCGATTCAATATGTTAATAGAAACATTGGCAAAATCCTTTGTAATAAAGTCGCATGCCCCGAGATTTAATGCCTCCATGGTGATATCGGCCCCCTCTTTAGTGAGGGAGCTGAACATAATGACCGGAAGGGGGTGCTTTGCCATAATCTGTTTCAGGGCTTCAATACCGTTCATTACCGGCATTTCTATATCCAGAGTAACTACATCAGGCTTCAGGGTTTCTATCTTCTCCAATGCCTCCAGCCCGTTTGATGCAGTTCCAACAACCTGTATTGCGCTGTCCTTTTCCATCATCCTTGAAAGGGTGCGCCGCATGAACGCAGAATCATCAACTACAAGAACTTTAATCATCAGTCTCCTCTATAATACCTTCTGTGTAACCCTTCACTTCCCTTAAAAGACCATATATATGCTCAAAAAAACTGACTTCTTCCCCAGAAGAAAAGGATTTACCAAGGGCATTTATCGACCCCATAAATGACCTGTGCCTGCTCATAAAATCATTAAAACTGTTCAGGTCATCCTTGAAGTTGATACTCCTTGTGAACATATTACCCATATGGGTAATCATCACATTATCCTTGTTCTCTTTGGCTCCTTCAGGGGCATGATGGAATCTTACACCATCCGTGATTGCCTTGGGTATGCTCCAGAGATCGAGAAGGGCTGCGCCGATAAACCCATGATCAACAGAGAACACCTCCCGCTCTGCTTCAATCCTTGACATCTTTTCCCGGGATATCAAAGACTGTATTGCCTGCCATTCATTCCGAAAATAACGGTATATGACAATAACACCGATATCATGCATGATACCGCTTATATACACCTCATTCTGGTTGCCGATACGGGTCCTCAAGCTGATCGCCTTTGACAGCACACCGCATGCTATCGAATGCTTGATGAATTCATTTCGGTTAAAGGACTTTTCATCTCCCTTTGCCATGGCGATAAAAGGCATGTGGAGGATTATATTTGAGAGATGCTGATACCCTATTACCGCTATCGCGTGCTCCAGGGTCACTATCTTCTTGAAGGCGCCTGTACCGAAGTAGGCTGTATTTGCAATCCGTACTACTTCTCCCACCATAGAGGGATCCATGTGTTTTGCAAGATCTGACGCAGAACTCCTTGGATCATCAATAATACTGATGATTTCCCCTACTATATCGGGAAACGTAGGGAGCATATCTATTCTCTTCAATGTATTCAGGATGTAGTCGTTTACCATAAATGGCTCTTGTATATTATCGGAATAGAGAAGACAAACTTTAACCTCTGCCATATTTCTTCATAGATGATCTCAGATTTATTACGGCCTGAGAATGGATCTGGCATACCCGTGCCTCGGTGATCCCAAGGGTCTTTGCAATCTCCTTCATGTTCATATCCTCATGATAGTACAAGGTCAATACAAGTTTTTGTCTTTCAGGAATCCTTTCCAGTTCATTCGCAAGGATAGCTTCCATCTCGGAAAACTCGGCATACTGTTCAGGATCATCACTCTCATCAACGATATAGCGGATAATTCTGTCCTTGTCTTCCCCGGATGTCTCACTCAGATCTTCAATGCTTACTATAGAAAGATTACCATAATCCTTTAAGAGGGTAAGATACTCTTCAAGGTCCATATTAAGTTCTTCAGCAATCTCTTCCTCCTGTGGGTACCGGCCCAGTTTATTCTCAAGTTTTCGTACTACCTCGCCTATTCTTTTTGCTTTTGATCGCGCGCTTCTGGGAAACCAGTCCTTCGATCGCAGTTCATCTATCATGGCGCCCCTGATTCTCATATAGGCAAAGGTGTTCAGCTTGATACCCCTGCTGACATCATACTTTTCCATGGCCTCAAGAAGTCCTATGATGCCGGCAGACATAAGATCTTCTATTAAGTGCTCGTCCTCAAAACCCCTGCACACCTTATAGGCAAGATGTTTTATAATGGGTATAAACTCATCAATGATACGTTCCCGTTCATCTTCTTTCGATTTGGCATATGCGTTCTTATACATGGCTCAGGATACCAGCCTTTCACATATTTTTTGAAGGGCCTTTGCGGCAGGCGCTTCAGGAGACCGTTCGACCCAGAGTTTCTGCTTTCTCGTGGCTGCATTAACCTGTGCATCTGCAGGAATAAAACCGAAGAAATTGAGGTACACATCCAGAAAACGGTCTGTCACAAGAAGAATGTTCTTGTATATGTCCAGGGCCTCCTGTTCATCTTTCACCATATTTATTAATATATTAAAATCCTTCCTCCCCGTCCTCTTATGGAGAACCTTTATTACCGCATAGGAATCGGTAATGCTTGCAGGATCAGGGGTTACTATAATAAAGATATCCTGGCTGATTGCGTTAAAATAGACTACATTCGATGATATGCCCGCAGAGGTATCCACAAAAAGAAAATCATGCTCGGGAAGTTCCTGAAAGGAAGAAAAGAGGATATTCCTCTCTTCCATGGAGAGATTGGAGAGCTCAGCGACCCCGGATGTGGCAGGTATAACCCGTATCCCGCATGGTCCTTCAACCACTATTTCACCTATACGCTTCTTTCCCTCGATCAGGTCCTTTATATTGTATTTTGGGAACATACCAAACATAATGTCAATATTTCCAAGGGATAAATCGGCGTCGAGAATGTAGGTCAATTTGTTCATAGTCCCGAGTATATAGGCCATATTAGAAACTATTGAGGACTTGCCGACCCCCCCTTTTCCGCTCGTTATTGTAATAGTCCGCTTTTTCTTCTGTTCCATGAATTATCCTCGATTAGTTTTTTATAGAGCCTGTCGCTGTTTTGCATGATGAGATCCTTATCAAAGACACAGGTTTTAGTTCTCATTAATCCTTATAACCCCAAAAGACTGTATTTTTATCTGAGGGGGAATCTCATTATGGGAAATAACCGCAACCCCCTTAATATATCTTTCAAGAAATTTGCGGAGTCTCCCTCTCAGCACCGGATGAACAAGTACGATAGGCTGCAGGTTCTGGAGCATGGCCCTCTTTGCCTCGTTGCCTATCTTTTCAATCAGGTACTGGCTGAATACAAGATCAAGGGCAAGGAAGGTGCCCTGATCAGAGGTCTGGAGGCTGCCGATCAGTTTCTCTTCAAGGGGCTTTTCCAGGATCATAATATTGAGCACCCCGTCTGACAGGTAAGGCTTAAGAATGCTCCTCGCCATACGCTGTCTCACGTATTCTGTAATAACCTCGGGGTCCCTTGCATTTACGGATGCATCGGCAATAGCCTCAAGGATTGTAACAAGATCCCGTATAGAAACCTGCTCCCTCAGGAGGCTCTGGAGCACCTTCTGTATTACCCCCATGTTCACCTGTGCCTGGGCAAGCTCTTCAATCACCTTCTGGTGAGTTGACGCGATAGTATCAACAAGTTTCTGCGTCTCCTGCCTTGTAATAAACTCATGGGCATTATTTCTCACTACCTCTGTTAAATGGGTTGCAATCACCGTCGAGTGATCTACTACGGTAAATCCCTCTGCAATACATCTATCCCTATTCTTCTCGTGTATCCAGTACGCATCGAGATTGAATACAGGCTCTTTGGTCGGGATACCTTCCAGGGCGTTTTGCGCCTCCTCAGGCCCCATAGCCAGTATATAACCGGCCATCATATCCCCCCTGCCCATCTCAATCCCTTTAAGAAGGATAAGGTACTCACCGGCTTTAAGCTGAAGGTTATCCCTCAGTTTCATAGGCGGCACCACAACACCAAGCTCAAAGGCCATCTGTTTCCGTATCGCCCTTATTTTATCAAGAAGTTCACCAGACTGCTCCGCATCCACAATGGGGATAAGCCCATAGCCAATCTCTACCTCAAGTGTTTCAAGGGGCTGAATAAGTTCAGCCTTCTCTTTGTCCTCACGGGGAATATCCGGGAGGTTTACTATCTCTTCTTCTTTCCCGGCTTTGTTCATAAAGTAGCTGCCTCCGAAGACAACAGATGAGAGTATAAGAAAGGGGGTAAGAGGGATCCCGGGCACCATTCCGATTGCCAATATAACAATTGAAGCAAGGATCATGGCCTTTGAGTTGGTAAACAACTGCGCTACCACATCGGTTCCAAGATTTGATTCACTCGCTGCCCTGGTAACAATAATACCTGCGGCTGTTGATGTCAGGAGGGCCGGTATCTGGCTTACCAGGCCATCACCGATGGTGAGCAGGGCATATACGGTAAGGGCATCGGTCACACCCATATTCTTTTGAACAACCCCTATAATGAGGCCTCCGATGATGTTCACAAATATGATGATAATCCCGGCAATGGCATCGCCCCTTACAAATTTGCTCGCACCATCCATCGCCCCATAGAAGTCGGCCTCACGTTCCACCCTTTCTCTTCTATATTTCGCCCCTGCGTCATCAATAAGGCCCGCATTCAGGTCCGCATCAATACTCATCTGCTTGCCCGGCATTGCATCGAGGGTAAATCTTGCCGCCACTTCAGCCACCCTTCCTGCACCCTTTGTGATAACCACAAAGTTTATTATCATAAGTATGAGGAAGACTACTGCTCCCACCACGTAATTGCCGCCTATAATGAAATTGCCGAAGCCCTTTATGATCTGACCGGCAGCCTCAGCCCCCTCATCGCCATGGACAAGGATCAGTCTTGTAGTTGCGATATTGAGAGACAGGCGGAAGAGGGTTACTATGAGCAGGACCGAAGGAAAAACCGAAAAATCAAGGGGCTTGCTTATATACATGGAGATGAACAATATAAGGAGGGATAGAGAAATACTTATGGTGAGGAATATATCCATAAAGAAACTGTTCAGAGGGATAATCATTATGAGTATGACAAAAACAACACTTAACGCAACGAGGAGGTCGCTTTTATTCTTCAAACCGGAGGCGAAATTACCCATTATAACGTTATCCCCCTTCTCCGCTTAAAGACCTGGGCGAGCAGTTCAGCGACCACCAGATAGAATTTCTCCGGTACAAAATCACCAACCCTTACAGAATAGAAAAGGGCCCGGGCAAGGGGCTTATTTTCCATTATGGGAATTGTGTGCGTACGCGCCATCTCTTTGATCTTTTCCGCAACAAAACCAGCGCCTTTTGCCACAATCTTCGGGGCAGGCATATCCCCTGCCTGATACTTCAACGCCACTGCAAAGGTTGTCGGATTTGTTACAATCACATCAGCAGTCTTTACATCATCCATCATCCTTCTTCTCGACATCTCCCTCTGGAGACTCCGTATCCTTGATTTGATCTGGGGATTACCCTCTCTCTCCTTGCCCTCTTCCTTCACCTCCTGGAAGGTCATCATCAGGTCTTTTTTGTGCTGCCATTTCTGATAAAGGAAATCGAGACCTGCAATAAATAGAAAAAAGATGCCTATCTTCAGTGTCAGGGTAAAACACGTCCCGGCAAGATATTCGATAATCAATCGCGGATCCTTGTGGGGCAGAGAAAGTATCTCAGGAAGCTCCTTTTTCACAAGGGAATATGCAATGTAGACAAGAAGCATTACTTTTACCAGGGCCTTCGCAATTTCTACCAACGATTTCTTGGATACAAGATTCTTAATCCCTGCTAAAGGATTCAGTTTGTCCAGCTTAAGGGTCAAGGCCTCAAAGCTCCACATAAAACCCGTCTGCAGAACACCACTGAAGATTGCGAGCGCACAGAGAAGGGCAAAAAACGGGATCACGATCATCATCCACCTGTATGCGCCGAAGGAGAGGATTGAATATATATTGGACATATTGACATCAAGGTTTATATTCTTCACATATGCCGTATAGACCTTAAACATCTCGTAAAAACCGTGGGAAATAGAGAAATAGAGAAAGATGGAGGAAAAAAGAATAAATAAACATGAAGGCAGTTCTTTTGACTGAGCAACCTGCCCTTTTTTTCTTGAATCTTCGAGCCTCTTTTCAGTCGGCTGTTCGGTCTTTTCCTGAAAGTTATCTGCCATAGCCTACACCATAAACCTGATGATCTTCAGGAATTCCACATCAACACCCTTGAACATGCCGGCAATTACGGGGACCAGAATACTCAGTGAAAGGGTGAGCATGGAGATTGTAACCATAATTTTTAAGGGCATACCTTCAACAAATACGTTTATCTGGGGAATCATCCGTGAAAGTATACCGATAGACAGCTCTATGAGAAAGAGCGTAATAATAAGCGGCGCCCCTATCTTCAGCCCCACGGAAAAGACTTTACCGGTCATGTGTATCAAGTGATCAAGGAGGGGTCCCTTGAGGGATGCCCCACCGATAGGCAGCTCCCTGAAGCTCATGAATACACCTTTAATGATTGAGTGATGGACGTCTACGGCAAAAAAGATCATGAGGGCAAGTATGTTCATAATCTGAGTCAGCTCGGAAACCTGGGTATTCGTGTAAGGGTCCATGAACCGCGCAAACCCGAAGCCTGCCTGTAGGGCAACCATTTCACCTGCCATATGAACGGTTGCAAAGAGGATTCTTACGAAAAACCCTATGGTGATCCCTATGAATACCTCCTTCATAACAAGAAGGGCCATAAAATACGGATCACTGAAGGTGATATTGCCCATATTCACAAAATCAACCATGAGAAAGGCCATGAGAATCGACAGGCCCGCCTTGTATGTGATTGATATAGATCGTGCCGAGAAGAGAGGGAGAAGCCACATGACAGACGCAACCCGAAAAAAGATCAGTATAAATTTTTGTCCTGTGACGCCCAAGTCTTCCAGCATTTATCTCACATATACCGGTATATTAGTGAAAAGGGTCACCGTATAAGTCACCATAACATTCATCATCCACGGGGAAAGAATAAGCAGGCAGGCCATAATGACGAGTATCTTCGGAACAAATACAAGGGTCATCTCATGTATCTGAGTAGCAGCCTGAAATATACTGATGAGAAGACCCACCATCATGGATGCGATCAGGACCGGCCCTGCAAGAAGCAGTATAGTCTTCATGAAATCCCGGAAAATTTGAATTATCAGATCCTGACTCATGCCATCCCTCCTAAAAGAAACCCTTTATTATGGAACCCACAATGAGGTTCCATCCATCAACCAATACAAAAAGCATGAGCTTGAAAGGCAGGGATATGAATATGGGGGGCAGCATCATCATGCCTGCTGACAGAAGTACGCTCGCAACAACCAGATCAATAATCAGAAAGGGTATGTAGAGTAAAAACCCTATCTGGAATGCCCTTTTCAGCTCACTTATCGCAAAGGCAGGGACAATCACCCGTATAGGTATCTCACTCTGGTTCGTCGGCCTTTTCAGGCCTGCAATGCCCATGAAGAGGGCAAGATCCTTTTCCTTGGTAAATTTGAGCATAAAGGCGCTCATTTCCTGGGAGGACCTGGTCATAAATTCTTCGTAGCCGATCTTGTTGCTCATATAGGGGGCAAGGGCATTGGTATTCACCCTTTCATAGGTAGGCGCCATAATAAAAAAGGTCAGGAACAGGGCAAGCCCTATGAGAACCTGGTTTGGAGGAACCTGAGGCACGCCGATGGCCTGCCTTAAAAATGAAAGGACAATAATAATCCGCGTAAAGGAACTCATAAGGAGAAGGATGGCAGGGGCAAAGGCGAGAATCGTAAGGGTTATGGTTATACTTATGAGGTTTTTACCCCCCTGGCTCCCGGAAAAGGCGCTTACGAAATCGAGGGCAGCAGGCTTTTCTTTTACATTTGCGCTAACTTTTGCATGGGCCAGAAAGGGGATAAAAAAGAGGGAAATGATTACAACGCTGATACAGATGATTTTCATATGTCCTTATCCTCTTTTGTCCATTGAGTAAGGAGAGACAGGTCCTTTTCTCCTACCCCTATAACCAGCACACGGTCTTTGACTTCAACGACTGAGACAAATTTTTTGTATCCAAGATGGATCATATCGATCTTCTTCAGGCTGTATGGGGTCTCTTGCTGCTTCAACATTTTAAACTTGAATTTACTCCCATATCTGTAAAGGATAAACATACCCGAGACAATTGCAACGAGAACAAGGAACACCCTTACAATCTGCACATACATATTTTCCATCATCCGAGCTCCTGGACCCTCTCCTTGGGGGTAATGATTTCGACTATCCTTACCCCCAGTTTCTCATTTACCACTACAATCTCCCCTCTACCGAGAAGCTTTTCATTGACCAGAATATCCACCGACTCACCGGCAACCTTATTGAGCTCAACGATCGATCCTTTTGACAGTGCAAGGAGTTCACCAATGGGTATTTTTGATCTCCCTATCTCTACGGATATCTCCACGGATACATCAAGGAGACTGTCCATATTCAGCTCCAGTTTTTTTGAATTATGTGAATTTTGATTGTCGAGCAGGAATTCTTCCATTATATGTGCCTCCCTTAATTCAGTATTTCCTCAATTTTTACCGCTTTATTACCTTTATGGATACCCATTTTACCCTTAAATTTAGGCACGTTATGGACCTCAATATCGATCAGATCTTCAACGTGTCTGTCCACAACAATCACGTTGCTTTCCATCATCTTGAGGAATTCCTGCAAGGAGAGTCTTTTTTTACCCAGTACTGCCCGAACTTCGAGGGGCACTTCGCATACCCGCTCTTTCAGCTTGGCATACCATTTTTCTCTCATCTCCATATCCTCCCTTGAGGGGGTTGAAATCAGATAAGGCTTTATGGTTTCGAGAACACCGTAAGGCATACACACCTTCATCCAGCTCCGGATATCCCCTAATTCAATAGTAAACTCACAGAGACTGACCGCCTCTCCCGGGGCAACCATAGTGATATAGTTTGGATTGATTTCTGACCTTGAATATTTGCATGTTATCTCATAGACCGGAGCCCACGCCTTTTCCATTTCCAATGAAACTATATCGATCAGCTTTCTTATGACATTGAATTCAATCTTTGTAAACTCCCTTCCCTCTACCCTGGCCGGCGACATGCTTGAGCTGCCGAATATGGTCTCCAATACGGAAAATATCAGCTTCGCATCGAAGATTACGATAAAAAAACCTTTCAGATTCTCAGTAACCACGATGTTCATATTCGTCGGGAGAGGCAATGTTTTGATAAAATCTCCATACCCCACATACTGTACCGGGGTTGTGCTCACCTCCACGTCTTTTTCGACAAAGAGGGACAGGGCAGACCTGAAGGATTTAGAAAATCTGTCATAAATAAACTCCAGGGCCGGCAGCTTATCCTTCTTGGTCTTTGAGAACTGGAGGAAATCAAAGGTCTTGGCCTCCATCAGCGTCTCAGCTACTACTTCGGGAGGCGGCGTCTCAATGTCTCCTTCTGAAAGTCCCTTTAACAGGGCGTCAATTTCTTCTTGCGATAATACCTGGTCCATCTATACTCCTTACTGGATGATGATGTCTGTTACATATACCGCTTTAAGATCATCATTATTCTTGAATAATACCTTTAAGGCATTCTGCAGCTCTTGCTTGATTTGTTCTCTCTGTTTTACATCAAGATACACCTCTGTTGGCTTTGAACCGAGGATCAGCAGGACTTTGTCCCTTATGGCAGGTATATTCTTTTTTGTCTCCTCTGCCACTTTTACATCCTTTACATCAATACCGAGGGATATCTTCGCAAATTTTGAGGGGTTGCCCATGATGTTGAAAACAAATGGCTCAAGGGTCACTATGTGGCCTGGAGTATGTTTCTTTTTCGTTTCCGCCTCTTCTTTTTCCGCCTTTGCCTTTTCCGACTCTTCCGGCGCAGGCGCCTTGCCGGTTACCATCCTGATAACCTTATCTCCGTAAAAATAATACCCCCCTCCGATACCAAGACCAATTACAATGAGTACTATGACAAGGATTAGTTTAAACTTCCCCTTTTTCTTCGGTTCCAGATCATCTTCGAGGATTTCTTCGTTTCTACTCTCGTCTGCCATATGTATCTCCCCTCCAGTTTTCTCTCATAAAGCAATATATATGCCAATGATGCAAATAGCTGATTGTACTGGTATTTTGGTTATAACAGAATATTTTATGCCTTGTCCTGTCCATGGGAAGTCAAAAGAACGCTACGAACAGACAGTTATTATGTCATTGAATTGACATGTGACAAAAAAGGGGCAAAGGCGTAGTGCCGGAGAGCGTCGGGGATGTTTTCCGCTGAATAATTATGCCAATAATTCCAATTCTAAATCAAAGATGATATCGAGGCGACAAGGAAGAGGCGACGTAGGTGCGAGCAAAGCGAGTTGAGGGGGTGGCTCCATCGGGCTTTGCCCGTGGAGGGGGCGACGCGAGCCCCAGAAATTGTGGAGCAGATGACGATGGCAACGAAGATAGGGCTTTCCCCTGAAAATAGGTCTCCCTCTACATATCTGTTCCACTCAGTTTCTTCTTCTCGCATGTGGAATAGCCGGTCCGGGTTATAATAATTTCCCCTGCGTGCTCTGTGGCAACACTGTTTTGTCCGTATGACCGGCTGAGGTCAGTTTGAGTTACGGGGTCTTAACCGCCAGTAAGCGTCGACCTTTTCCACATTGGGCAATATCGTTTCTTAAATATTTATGCCGCTTCGTTCAATGTTACTGCAAATCCAAGATTGGTGAGTCGTTTTATATAGTTCTTCACGATACGGTCTTTCTTCCGCATGTCAAGGTAGTTTCCCCCGAGTTCTTTACAGGGCACTTTATATTTCAGTATGTGATAACACATAATGAGTATCTTGTGTCCTACTGCAATGAGCGCCCTTTTCTTTCCCCTTCTCCCCACAAGGCTCTGATATTTGGCCCTGAGGTACGTGCCTTTCATTCTCGATGCTACCCATGCGAGTTCCGTAAGGATACTCTTCAAGCACTTATTGCCGTGTGTGGTAGTTCCCGGTTTTTTCTTTCCCGCGCTTTCATTGTTGCCGGGGCTCATTCCCGACCATGACGAGAGATGCATCTCGGTAGGGAAGAGGTTCATGTTTACTCCCATCTCCGCAATGATGACTGAGGCACTGTCTTTCACGGGCGGTATAGTCTGAAGAAGTTTATATTCTTCCTTGTAGTGAAGATCGATCTTTTCCGTAATCTTTTGTTCCATGGTGGAGAGAATCTCTTCCAATGCCCTTATGTGATTGAGGGATGCCTTGATCATGAACACATGGTGCGTCTCCATATGCCCTACGAGCGCTTCCTTGAGGTCATCTTTCTTTTTTCTTAATTTGCCTTTGCTCAATTCCGCCATTTCCCCTACCTCAAGGTCCCCCTTCATCAGCTCTTCGATAATCCTCGTCCCGCTTACCCCGAATATATCTGAGACAACGGAGGAGAGCTTTATGTTCGCATCCTCAAGGATCTTCTCAATTCTCTGCTTTTCGGAGGTAACGGCCTGGATGAGTTTCCTTCTGTACCGGGTGAGGTCCCTCAGCTCTCTGATTTCTTTAGGCGGAATAAAGCTTCCTCTGACCAACCCGCTTCTTAAGAGCTTGCAGAGCCACTCACTGTCCTTCACGTCGGTCTTTCTTCCTGGTACATTCTTGACGTGCCGTGCATTTACCAATATCACTTCGAAGGTATCTTCCAGTATGTTGAATATGGGCTTCCAATAGACTCCGGTACTCTCCATGGCAATGTGGGTAATCCCGTGTCCTTTGAGCCAAATCTTGAGTTGAAGGAGATCATTGGTCATGGTACTGAAGGTCCGTATCTCCTTTTTGATTCCTATTCCCATGATGCATGCAACTACCGTTTCTTTGTGTACATCAAGGCCTGCTCCTCTTTCGACGATTATGTCCATAATGCCCTCCTTGTTGGAATGAATGTATGGACATTCTTACTATAGAAGAAAGGGCTTTGGTAGTATTTTCATTCTTCTTTGTGCCGACGTGCCGGCATGGGTGTTTGAATTAGAATTGGAATAACATCTTGTGTGAGCCCTGTATCCTTTTTGGAGGTACAGCTATGTGTTGTATGCGGGGGCCTAAGCTCATTACCAGCCCCCGTATCAAGAATAGGAGTTTAGAGGTTATCTCTTAATCTGCATCAGTTCCTGCAGTATTTCGTCTGTAGTGGTAATGACCCGTGAGTTTGCCTGGAACCCCCTCTGGGTGGTAATCATCTTTACAAACTCTGTGGCCAGGTCTACATTCGACTGTTCAAGGGAATTGGGGTTAATCTTGCCAAGGCCTCCCTGCCCCGGGGCATTGGTGTAGGCAACACCTGAGTTAACGGTTGAAGAGAAAAGATTGCCACCCTCCCTCACAAGGCCCTGCGGGTTGTTGAAATTAGCCAAGGTCACCTGATAGAGATCGAGGATTTGGCCATTTGAGTAATGACCGGAGATAACCCCTTCCGTACTCACACTCACACTTTGGAGAACCCCCGGGGGATAGCCGTCCTGGGTCTGAAAATTCGTGGTAGAGGCAATAGGATACTGGGTTGTGGTGCCACCCCCGGACCCTGAACCAAAGACCAGGTTTATTTTCTGATTAGGCGCCCCTGAGGCAAAATTGAACGTCACCTCAACGGGATTCCCGCCGTTGGTCAGGGTGCCTGTATTATTGAAGGTCAGGTACCCGGCCTGCACATCTATATCTGCTTGAGTGCTTGAGTCGCTTCCGTTCAACTGGGCATGCCATTCCCAGACACTTGTCTGGGTAGGCACCTGGGTCTCATAGGACTTCCTGAAGTAGACGTTTACCACATGGGGCTGGCCAAGGGAGTCGTAGACTGTAACAGACGATGAGTAGTTCGATGTAGTGGCAGGGTTGCTCAACGTGTTCGTGGCTGTATGGTTGAATCCTCCGATCGCGAAGGTCTGTGTTGTTGCCATAGTAGAGGTGATAGGGGCGTAGGTTATATCGAGACCGCTTTCCTGGCCCGTCAGATCCTTGAAATTTGTCACTGCTGAGGTGCCTGCAGCAGCTATATAGTTCGTATATGTTGTGGTACCCTGAGATTCACCATTCAACATCTGGACTACTGATAAGGTCATCTCGGCTCCGTTCAACCCGGTGCTTGCTTTGTCGCTCGTACTCCACCCTATGCTTCCCGAAGCAACAGCGCTATCGTCAACAGTGATGTCTGTCCCGTTCGCAGCGGCAGTAAGGGTCAGCTTTCCGGTCAGAGCGCTGTAGGATGCCGTTGCATCGATATTGGCAGCGGTCAAAGCAGCGTTTATTTTATCATCAAGATCTACCGCGGCAACACTCGACAGGGTAATATCAGTGCCGTTGATGGTAAGCGTACCGGTAAGAGGGCCAGATACTGCACTGGACCCGGTGCCTGTTATGTCTGCCGCATCCCTTGCAGCCGTGGTAGCCGTATAACTCCCTGCCCTCGCATATTTGCTTGTACTGCCGACAACCTGTGTGATTGTGCTTCCTGAGACAGGCTGCGTAATCTCACCCTTCCATGACGCGTTGGACTGAAGATTGGCGGCCATTCCTATCACTTCAGTTGTTTTGGGCAAACTCGGCTCAGCGGAAATTGTCACGTTCATGTCTACGCCGGATGGCGCATTGGTGGTCCTGTCAATAGCCTTGCCCTGGAGAATGTAGCCTGACGGGTTGGTAAGGTTGCCGTCCTCATCGAACCTGAACTGTCCTGCCCGTGTGTAGTAGGTATTGCCGGCATCCTTATTTTTTACCATAAAAAAACCCTTTCCTCCTATGGCCAGGTCAGTTGCCTCACTCGTACTTTCGAACGACCCCTGGGAAAAGAGGGTATCGACTGAGCTTAAAATCGCGCCCCTTCCCACCTGGCTCGTACCGGCTGCTCCCTGGATGGACTGATAGAGCACGTCCTGGAAGGTTGCCCTGCTTGCCTTAAATCCAATGGTATTCACATTTGCAATATTGTTGCCGATCACATTGATCGCCTGCCCGTTGGTCATTAAACCACTGATACCCGAGAACAATGAACTTAACATAGTAGCCTCCTATTCTTTTATTGCCTCTATTCCTTTATTACCGTCACTTTACTTGTATCTACGGTTTCGTTATCGCCAAACACCAGAACGGTTCCTGCATCACTCATGGCTATGCCCTTCACCACCTTGAGAACCATCGCATTGCATGTTACCTGCTTATCGCCTTTTGTTGCCGAAATACCGATCTGAACGTTATTATCACTGTCATTGGTGTAGGTGAGGGAATCTCCTTTATTGAAGGTTACCTTCTTTGTCGTGCCGGTCGTCAGGTCCTTTACACCCAAAACTATCTTGTCATAGTCGGCCTGGGGCGACAGCAACACCTGATCACCCTTCGAAAGGGTATTGCTGCTCACATTGACCTTTTTCCCGATGGCTGAAACCCACTGGGACGTGGTATTGCCCTTTGCCACCTTTTCCAGGGAGGCATTTATGTTGGTAAGCTGTTCCACCTGGCTGAGCTGTGCAAGCTGGGTCATAAACTCATCGGCCTTCTGAGGGTCAAGGGGGTTCTGATACTTGAGCTGTGTTACAAGAATCTTTAAGAAATCGTCCTTGCTAACAGTGTTCTTCATTGCAGCAGTCGTTGCGTTAGCCGTGGTGGCTGAACTTGTCGTGGTTGTTCCCTGTATTATCGACATGATACCTCCTTTTTAACCAAGCGCATCCAGGACACCCATGAATGCCTCTTTCTCTTTCTCGCCTGCATTTTGCTTTCTTTGATCTCTCTGTCCTCTTCTCTGAAAATCTCCTGTTCCCTGGGGATCAACATTAATCGTTGCATAGATCAGCTTGCTCTCAAGCTCTCTTGTGATAGCATCCTTTTGGGATTGGAGAAGGTTCATAAGCCCTTCGCTGGCGCTCTTTACCTCAACAATAACCCTGTTTCCCTGTTCTTTAAGACCTACAAGGAGCGATTCATTATCACTTATCTTTAATCTGAGAACCATATCCATGGGCTGGGTCCGGTTCGCAAACTTCTCAACCATCTCTTCTATTTTGCGGGTCATCACAGAGGCAAGGACGCCCTTTTCCTGGATGGCGGCGCCTTCCTTCTCCTGACGGGTGCCTGTCTTTATTAAATCCTCCCTGGACAAAGGATTAATATCGTCCTTTACGGAAGGGACATCTGCGCTGTTCTCCGGCTCCTGCTGTTTCTCCTCCCTGCCCTGAAACATACTGCCTGATTCATTCTCGCCGTTAGAGACAGAAAACCCGATTTTATTTATAAGGGACATCTCTTCGACCGTATGTTCCGTACTGTTAAAACGAAACCCCTCTGTCTGGCTTTGCAGGCCCGGAGACTGAATTGTTACATACTTACCAGGGTTGATCCGGGCAATGGTCATGGGAAGCTTATCCCCCAATAAGGCTGTATTCAACTCTTCGTCATATCCTTTCGCCTCCAGGGAGGCAGCGAGAGGGGTCTTACTAATATCCTGCGTCTGCTCTGGAGCAGTGCCTTTCGTGACACCCTGTACCACTTCAAAAAGGTTTTTGAATACCCCCTTTGTTGCCCCTTCTTCGCTCCCTTCTGCCCCCTTTTTCATTTCCGGATACATTCCCGTCTGGAGGACACTTATGAGGGTACTCAGGGAATCCACTGGTATTTCATTCCTGTATACCTGCCTCTGCTGATCATCCATGTTCATATTCACCTGGGGTTTCACAGCAAGGAGATTGGGGAGAACAGTTGAAAGCAACAGGGTATTTTTCACCACATCTTCGCTCACCGGGACAGGTGAAGTACTGATAACACTTTTCATCTCTTGTCCTGAGGAATATGAACTATCTGAAGAAACAACCTTTTTAATTTCCTTCCCA
>PNOM01000026.1 GCA_013824835.1 Syntrophus sp. (in: bacteria)
GTTTTACGAAAATGAGGTGAGTCGCCCCATTCATCAAATCCTATGGTTTCACCCACAGATTCAATCCTCTGTCCCAGACAGGTCCTGCAAAGACTCGCATTCTCGTCAAGGCAGGGTTTGTTATCGTATAGTTGGTATGATGATCGATATTCCGTGCCCGTAATATTGGGCATAATGATGTTGGCGCCCGCTTTGAGTCCCATTTCCCTCCCTGTAGGATCAAGGGCCTGAAGGGCGGTTGTGGATGCAATATTCACATCCCTCAGATAAATCCTTGTTACCGCAATCATCTTGAGGGCCAATTCAAGCTGCCGCTCCTTTATCACTTCAAAATCAGATATTTTCGAAGATAGAGGGGTATCCTTATGAACCAGATAGGGCCCCATTCCCACCATTGCAATATCCATTTTTTTAAAAAATAGAATATCCTCTGCAAGGTCTTCAATGGTCTGGCCGGGAAGACCAATCATAACCCCTGTTCCCACCTGATATCCGATCTCATAGAGCATCTTCAGGCACTCGATCCTCTTCCTGTAGCTGTGATCCTCTGGATGGAGTCGTCCGTACAACCTTTCGTTGGATGTCTCTATCCTGAGGAGATAACGGTGAGCCCCTGCAAGGAACCAGCGTCTGTAGGTTTCTTCACGCTGCTCCCCCAGGGACAGGGTAATGCCAAGGCTGTTGCTGCTCAGCTCCTTGACAGCTCTGACAATCTTCTCGACAAATCCGATAAATTGCGCGTCATCCCTTTCTCCTGACTGAAGGACAATGGAGCCATAATGGTTCTCATAGGCAAAACGTGCACTCTCCAGGATCTCATCCTCATTTATCTGATAACGGACAACATTACGATTACTTTTCCTGATACCGCAGTAAAAACAATCTTTCCTGCAGATATTGCTGAACTCTATAAGGCCCCGGAAATAAACCTTGTTTCCAACATACTCCACTTTCACTTGATAGGCCCGATCGAAGAGCCTCTGAATCTCTTCCCTGTCCTTCAGATTCAGGAGATACATCAGATCTTCCCGTGTCATTCTGCGGGCGGGTTCCAAAATCATATCCATAGGAGAACCATTAACATTTAAATTCATATTGGAATAAGCAGATACTCCTTACAGTATAACGCACAAGACCGATAATGTAAATTCCCCGCTTAATAAAATATCACTTGCATCAAACCGGTTTTGCATATATTCTTTCTATATAGAGAACATAATATGCCTACATCATCGTTTCTACTATACGATACATTAACAAGACCATCAGTACTATTAAACGAACTACCCCGCGGCTTGACGCGGGGCAATGAACTACCCAGTGGGGCAATCTAAATCAGGAGGCAATATCATGAAAACAACAGTAGATCAACTCCTTCAACGCAAGGGAAGTGAAGTGGTGTCGGTTTCACCTGATGCCTTAGTCTATAAGGCACTTCAATTAATGCAGGATGAGGAGGTAGGCGCCCTCGCAGTAGTCGACGAAAACGGAAATCTGATAGGAATCGTATCCGAACGGGACTATGCAAGAAAGGTGATACTGGAAGGACGGTCTTCAAAAGAGACCTTTACCAAAGAGATCATGTCTGAGAAACTTTATGTAGTGTCACCGAGCACAACCGTTGACGAATGTATTGCCCTTATGACACAAAAACGGATCAGGCATCTTCCTGTTCTTGACAAGGCTAAGCTGATAGGGATCATTTCCATCGGTGACGTGGTCAAATCGATCATCAAGGAACAACAAATCGAAATCGAGTCTCTGAATAACTATATAATGGGGAAATATATATAATTCGTACTCATCATAATAAAAACAGATAGGGAGCTTGGAACAGTATTATGACTTTAAGTGATATTCAAACCATTCTCAACGCTGAAGTGCTTTGCGGGCATGATGCCATGGACAGAGAGGTGCAGACCGCCTTTGCATGTGATCTCATAAGCGAGATGCTAGCCTATGCGGGATCAGAAACCCTTCTCATTACCTCCCTCATAAACACCCATGTAATCCATACCGCAGAAGTGATGGATGCAGTCGGGGTCGTTTTTGTAGGAGGAAAAAAACCGGCTGATGCAATCATCAACGCAAATTATACCGGCATTCCACTTCTTTCAACCCCTTACCTGCTCTATAAATGTTCCGGTCTCCTCTTTAGTAATGGCATTGAAGGGTGTAAGAGAGAGACCACCGAATGAGTGAAATGAACGAAACAGAAAACATTCACAAACCCCGCCTCACCATGCACTTCAAGGTTGAGGAGGAGGATTTCATTATTGCCGGCGAAGCAGCATCGAAGACAAAAAAGGCCCTCCAGCAGTTAGGTCTTAAGCAGGAAATAGTGAAGAATATCGCTATTATTGTCTATGAGGCTGCCATGAATATTGTCATTCATGCGAATTACGGTGAGGTCCAGGTAATTATTGTTCCCGCGTATGTGACGGTTATTGCCCAGGATAAAGGCGGCGGAATCCCTGATGTAGATCTTGCAATGCAGGAAGGTTACTCTACTGCACCGATAGAAGCGCAGGAAATGGGATTCGGGGCGGGCATGGGTTTGCCGAATATGAAAAAATGCTCTGATATCATGCACATTGAAACACAGGTCGGGGTAGGCACTACCTTAAAAGCAACAATATATCTTCATCAAAGCGATGCCAAACAAGTTGAAACAGGAGCAATGTATGTCTGACTACTTCCATTCGGTAACCCTTGATTACGATAAATGCAAAGGATGCACAAACTGCATCAAGCATTGCCCCGTAGAGGCAATCCGGGTCCATGAAGGAAAAGCAAAGATCATCCAGGAGCGGTGTATTGACTGCGGAGAGTGTATCCGTGCGTGCCCCAACCATGCAAAAGTTGCAGTAACCGATTCTTTGGACAAATTCTCTCACTTCAAATACAAGATTGCCCTTCCGGCGCCATCGTTTTTTGGACAGTTCAGCGACGAAATCAACATAGAGGATATTCTCGGCGCTTTTCTGCGAATAGGGTTCGATGATGTATACGAAGTGGCGCTTGCAGCCGAAATTGTGACACATATTGTTCATCAGTACCTTGCCGATAGGAAATATAAGAAACCCCTCTTTTCTTCCGCGTGCCCGGCAGTCCTGCGACTCATGCAGATCAAGTTTCCCGATCTCCTCAACCAGGTGGTGCCTGTCATGGCCCCAATAGATGTTGCTGCCTATTGCGCAAAAGAAGAGGCTATGAAGAAAACAGGTCTTCCCTATGAAGAAATAGGGGCCTTCTTCATCTCCCCCTGTCCGGCAAAGGCGACCGTGGTCAAGCACCCGTTGACCGATCGGATTTCACCCGTCGATGGCGTTATCGGTGTTTCTCTGATTTACAAGGATATCCTGAAACATATCACAAAGGATAAAGCCAAAGAAAAAACGGGACCCTCCCTGCACAAGGCAAGAAGCGTAGGTATGGCGTGGGGGTACGTCACTGGAGAATCCAAAAGCGTTGACTTCGGTACCGGACTGGCGGTAAGCGGCATTCATAATGTCATAAGTCTTCTTGAAGAGATAGAGCGGGGAGAGCTGAAGGATGTTGATTTTATGGAGCTTCAGGCCTGTATTGGTGGATGCGTGGGCGGACCCCTCAATATACAGAACCTCTTTGTGGGACGGGTCAAGTTGCGCCAGATGGTGAAAAAGTATTCCTCCACAACCCCATATTTTCAAAACAACCAGCTTCAGGAACTATATGAAGGGGGTCAATTTGAGCTTACCGAGCCGATTCAACCACGACCCATTATGGTCCTTGATAAAGATATGTCAAAAGCACTTATTAAAATGGAGCGTCTTGATGAAATCACCAAGGATCTCCCCGGTCTTGACTGCGGAGCCTGCGGTTCCCCAAGCTGTCATGCCCTTGCGGAAGATATTGTGCGCGGATTCGCTTTTGACACGGATTGTGTGATTAAGTTACGGGGCAAAATAAAAATATTGGCTGAAGAACTCCTCGATCTCGCACAAAAATTACCTTCATCCATGTCAGACGACCCGGCAAAAAAGGTTTCTCCCCCATGATTAGTCCGGAGTATGCCGGAAAAGAAAAAGGCTTTTTGTATTTCAATGTGAATAGTTAAAGACAGGGAATTTGATAAAAGGGCAAATTGATAAAACTATATAGCGAGTTCACGAGCGAGAGGGGGAGGCTCTCACGGCTTTTGTCGGGAGAGGGGCGACCGGGTACGCGCTTGCGGGTGTCCCGGAAAATGTAATGTAAGAGGAGGATTTTATGACTGTTGGTGAATTAATAACTAAATTAAACTTCGAGAATCTTACGGGAGAAGTCAATCTCGACAGGACGATAACATCAGGATATACCTCAGACCTCCTGTCTGATGTAATTGCAAATGCCGCTGAGAATGCTGTCTGGATCACCGTCCAGAGACATGTGAACATTCTTGGGGTGGCGAAACTGAAGGAGATTTGCGCCATTGTTGTACCCCGTAATCTTCAGGTAGAAGGAGTGGTCATAGAAAAGGCAAAAAGCGAAAATATTGCGATTCTGAGGGATCACCATTCAGCCTTTGAGATCAGTGGACTTATATATAATAAACTCAACGAAGGCGGAAATGGGTGAGCCATTTTTCCTGTGATTTCCATATCCACTCAACCCTTTCACCATGTGCAAGCCTCGATATGTCGCCTAAAAATATTGTGTTAAAAGCCCATGAGGTTGGTCTCGATATTATTGCGGTCACAGATCATAATATGGCTGAAAATGCTTGCTATGCCCATGAGATCGGGAAAAAATATAATCTTCTTGTTTTGCCGGGCATGGAATTACAGACGCAGGAAGAGATCCACTTATTGGCTATTTTCGGTAATATTGAGGCTGCTGCTGCTTTTCAGGAAAAGATATACAAATCCCTGCCTTCTGTGCTCAATAACGCCGATTATTTTGGCGATCAGGTGGTTGCAGATGAAAATGACAACATTGTCAGGTTTGAAGAGAAACTGCTCCTGAACTCTGTTCAGATTTCTCTTGAAGACGCCATATCTCTGATAAAATCACACGAAGGACTTGTCATACCATCCCATATAGACGGCTCCACCTACAGCATTATAAGCCAGTTAGGCTATATACCTGAAGACCTTGCCTTTGATGCCCTGGAAATCCTGTCTGAACAAAATATCCCCCTCATGCTTCCCTTTATCATGAATAAGACCTTACCCTTTGTCACCTTCTCCGACGCCCATTACATCAATGACATAGGAAAAAAACGAACTGCCCTTAGTCTGCAGGAACCGAGCTTTAAAGAAGTGGTAAAGGCATTGAAAGAGATGCGGCACAACTGACGAAGGGTTGGGAGCGCTTTCTGCTACCCTGTTGCATTGAAATGGTACAACAGCGCACATCCTTGATTGAGTAAGAATGAAACAGGTGGGTAAGAAATACACTTATGATAATGGTGGAATTCATTGATTGATGCTCAATTTCAATACAATTCGGCATACAATTGAGCGTGGCACAAAGATTGCTATATAGAATGATTGTAAAATAGGTGAAAAATCTGCAATGATGGAAGAAATCTGTGCCCACATAATGGATATTACGGCAAATGCATTATCTGCAGGGGCTCATTATATCGTAATCTCTATTGAAGAGGATCATGAAAGGAATCTTCTCGCTACACGATTTAATGACAATGGAAAAGGCATGAGCGAAGAGATGATACGAAGAGTAACAGATCCTTTCTTTTCCACAAAAACAGGGAAAAAAGTGGGGCTCGGTATCCCCCTCCTGAAAGGCACCGCTGAAACATGCGGCGGAACCTTCTCCCTCACGAGTAAACTTGGTGAAGGGGTGGATATTTTCGCGACCTTTGCCCTCGACCACCCTGACCTGCCCCCTTTGGGTAATCTGAAGGAGACTATTATAGTACTCATCGTAGGGAACCCTGATGTAGATTTTTCTTTCACCTATACAAAAGATGGAAATAAGTTCAGTCTTGATACGAGGGAAATAAAGGATATCATAGGGGATATGCCTGTAAATCACCCTGAGGTTGTGAAATTTTTAACTAAATTTCTTGACGAAAAGACAATATTTGTATAAGTTTATTTGTCTAATATTTTACAGGTGCTAATGTGTTGCACTATTTTTTATAAAAACGATGTGATAGTATTTGTATACTGTATATTACTTTCTGTTTACAAAAGTTAATATACCTGGAATTAACATAAATATTGCTACATGAACAAGGGGAGGTATTATGAATCTTGAAGATTTGAAAAAAATCAGGGAAAAAGCAGAAAAGGACATTGAGTTAAGACAGAAAAAAACAAGAATCAAAATCGTGGTTGGTATGGGCACAAGCGGTATTGCCGCAGGTGCACGGGAGGTCTTGAAAACCTTTGTCGAGGAGATCAGCAACAGAAATCTCCTTGACGTGGTAGTTACCCAGACAGGCGAGAAAGGTCTTGCTTCCCAGGAACCCATGATTGAAATCTTTGAGGAAGGCAAGCCGGTCATCGTTTATGGAAACATTGACAAAAAGAAGGCGCAGGGCATAGTTGAAAACCATATCGTTGGCGGCAGACCTGTCATGGAATATGTAATCGAAGCGAAATAAAGGAGGGTGAGATCTTGTATAAAGAAACCATACTCAAAAAGTTTGAACCCCGATTGGATAATATCCTTTATATCCTTCATGAACTGCAGGATAACAACGAACAGCATTACGTATCCAAAGAAGACTTGAAGCTTTGCGCCGATTATCTGAGCGTACCTTACAGCTTTGTCCATGGAGTAGCAACCTTCTATACCATGTTCAGCCTCACACCCCGGGGCCGGAATATCATAAGGCTCTGTGATTCTCCGCCATGCCATCTGATGGGCTCAGGTTCGCTTCTCGATTACCTGAAGAATAAACTGAAAATTGACGTGGGAGAAACCACTAAAGACGGCGTTTTTACCCTTGAACTTACGAGTTGTCTTGGAGTCTGCGGGGTTGCACCGGCATTGATGATGAACAATGCGACTATTGGTAAACTTACTCCGGAAAAGGTTGACGCTATTCTGGAGGAAAGGAGAAAAAGCCTATGAATATGGTAAGAAATCATGTCCTTATAAGCATTGACGCCAATACCATTATCGCCGGCGCACGAGCGGTTGAGGATGCGCTGATAAAAGAGATCGCACGGCAGGGACTTTCACAGGAAATCGTAGTCCTTGAGACAGGGAGCGTGGGTATTGAAGATCAGGGGGTTGTCCTTGTTGTCTACCCTGAAGGTATATACTATACCAACATCACCCCAGCCGAAGTCCCCGAATTAGTAGAAGAGCACCTTCTCAAGGGACGGGTGGTTCACCGCCTCATGTTAAAGGAAACGCCCAAGCGTTTTGTGATTACAAAAGAAAAAACCGGGCTCATGAAGGAACAGCCCCGCATTGTTCTTAAAAATTGCGGCTTCATAAACCCTGAGAGCATTGATGAGGCAATCGCTGCAGATGGTTACCAGGCTGCTGCGAAAGCATTATCTTCCATGAAGCCTGATGAAATCATTGCTGAAGTAAAACATGCAGGATTAACCGGCAGGGGCGGTGCGGCATTTCCCACAGGTCTCAAGTGGGAATTTGCAAGCAAGGTAGACAACCCCGTGAAATACATCGTATGCAATGCTGATGAAGGTGAACCTGGAACCTTTAAGGACCGCCTCATTCTTGAAGGAGACCCCCACAAACTCATTGAGAGCATGATTATTGGAGGTTACGCAACAGGCGCCACAAAAGGCTTTGTCTATATCCGCGGCGAATATGAGCTCTCAATTGAACGACTTGAGAAGGCCATTGCGGATGCAAGAAGTTATGGGCTCCTCGGGACAAATATCTTTGATTCCGGCTTCGACTTCGATATCACCGTCATGAAGGGCGCCGGCGCATATGTATGCGGTGAAGAAACCGCTCTTATCGAATCGATTGAAGGAAAAAGAGGCCATCCAAGAAATAAACCGCCTTATCCTATCACCGCCGGTCTCTGGGGTAAACCAACGATTGTAAATAACGTGGAAACCCTGTCAAACATACCGGAGATCATTCTGAAGGGGGCCGAGAATTTTAAGAAGTACGGCACTGAAAAATGCTCCGGCACAAAGGTCTATACCATTTTAGGCCATGTTGCCACACCGGGACTCATTGAAACAGAGATGGGCACCACCCTGAGGGATATCATTTTTGAATACGGCGGTGGAATCAAAGACGGTAAACGGTTTAAATGCGCCCTCGTAGGCGGCGCAGCAGGCGCCTTTCTTGGTCCTGATATGCTCGATGTAAAGATGGATTTCGTAAACTTGAGAGAATATGCAGCAGCCCTCGGTTCAGGGGCAATCCTGGTCATGGACGAGGATACCGACATTGTTGACATGCTGAAGAGTGTACTCCACTTTTTCAAACATGAATCGTGCGGCCATTGCGTCCCATGCCGTCTCGGAACAGCCCGCCTGGTAGAGCTTATTGACCGTATTGCTGCATCAAAAGGCACAAGCAAAGATGTGGAAGGTCTTACCAGAATTTCAGAGACAATGAAGGATACATCCTTCTGTCCCCTTGGACAGTCTTTAATTCTCCCTGTTTCAAGCTCTTTGAAATACTTTAAAGATGAGATACTTGCCCGGGTTCAATAAGGTGGTTCATTAAATATTGCTGGTATTTAGGAGGTTTTAACAACCCATGATGATAAAAGCAACGATTAATAAAATAGAAGTTGAAGTTGAGGAAGGAACCACCATCCTTGAAGCAGCCCGTATTGTTGGCTTTAAGATCCCTACCCTCTGCTATAATCCCGATCTCAAACCGGAAGGTTCATGCGGGATTTGTGTCGTTGAAGTTGAGGGTGCTCCTGCTATGAAGAGGGCATGCATGACACGTCTTGAGCGGGGATGGAAGGTCCACACCAATACGGCAAAGGTACGAAAGGCGAGAAAAGAGATCGTAGAGCTTATCCTCTCCAATCACGAGATGGACTGTCTTGTCTGTGTGAAAAACCAGAGTTGTGAGTTGCAGCACGTTGCAAGTCTGGTCGGCATAAATACCCTCACCTATCCCCGTATTGAAAAGAAATGGGCGGTTGACACCACGAGCCCTTCAATCATAAGAGACCAGAACAAATGTATCCTCTGCGGGAGATGCATTCAGATCTGTTCCAATATACAGACCGTGAATGCCCTGACACTGGATCAGAGGGGCTTCAATACACAGATCTCGGACGCCTTCAACGAGGGTATGGGAAACAGCGTCTGCGTAAACTGCGGTCAGTGCACCGTATACTGTCCTGTAGGCGCACTTTATGAAAAGAGCCACACAGACAAGGTCTGGGAGGCCCTGAATGATCCGGATAAACACGTAGTCGTACAGGAAGCCCCTGCAGTCCGGGCCATGCTTGGTGAAGAATTCGGTATGGAGACAGGAACCCTCGTTTCCGGCAAGATGCATGCAGCGTTACGGCGTATGAAGTTTGATGCGGTCTTTGACACAAACTTTACTGCTGACCTCACTATCCTGGAGGAAGGAACCGAGGTGGTGGGACGAATTAAAGCCAACAAAAATATCCCTTTAATCACTTCATGCAGCCCTGGCTGGGTAAAATTCCTCGAGACCTTTTACCCGCACCTGATACACCTTGCATCAACTGCAAAATCACCCCAGGCCATGTTCGGAACTCTCTCCAAGACCTACTATGCAGAGCTGAAGGGTATCCCTCCGGAAAAGATCGTCTCTGTTTCTATTATGCCCTGTACGGCAAAGAAGTTTGAGGCTGAGAGGCCCGAACTGAGATCGAGCGGTTATCAGGATGTGGATTATGTGTTAACTACCCGGGAGATTGCCCGAATGATGAAAGAAGCAGGTATTGACCTCCGGGAAATGCCCGATGAACCTGCCGATGATCCCCTCGGTGAATATACAGGAGCAGCTACTATTTTCGGCGCAACAGGCGGGGTCATGGAAGCAGCCCTCCGGAGTGCCTACTTTCTTATTACAGGCAGGGAACTTGAAAACATTGACATCCTTGCGGTACGGGGTATGACAGGCATAAAGGAAATGGAGATCAATATCGATGGTCTTGCACTGAAGGTGGCTGTAGCCCACGGTCTTGGTAATGCAAGAATACTTCTCGATAAGGTATCGGCCCAATTAGCTAATGAAGGAAAAAGCGAGTATCACATAATCGAAGTTATGGCATGTCCCGGTGGTTGTGTTGGCGGGGGAGGCCAGCCGTGGGGCAGCGACATGGCACGAAGGGCCCGGAGGAATGAAACGCTCTTTGCGGAAGACAGGTCTCTTCCCTTGCGCAGGTCACACCAGAACCCCTCGATCACTGCGATTTATGAAAAATTTTTGGGACACCCCAATTCAGAGAAATCTCATCACCTGCTTCATACGCATTATTTCAAGAGAAGTCCGGTGGATGGAAAGGTGGTATCCGAGTAACCTTTTAGGTACTGATACATTAAAGGAGGAACAAGCATGTCTGATACGGATACAAATCATGAGTGCGTGTGCGCTCAATTAAGCGAAGAAGAGCTTTACCCCAGACTCGAACTCATAATTGAGGAACACCGCAATAAACCACATGAACTGATTATGGCCCTTCATAAGGCACAGAATCTATTCGGTTATCTACCCCGCAAGGTCCAGCAGATGGTTGCAGAGGGGCTCAAAGTCTCGCTCAACGAGATTTACGGGGTTATCACCTTTTATTCCTTCTTTTCCACTGTTCCAAAGGGAAGACACAGCGTGAAAGTATGCCTTGGTACTGCATGTTATGTACGTGGCGGTCAACAAACCCTGGAAAAGGTGGGGAAAGAGCTGGGCGCTAAAGTAGGCGACACTACTGAAGACAGACGGTATTCCCTGGATGTGGTGCGCTGCATCGGGGCATGCGGCCTTGCGCCGGCCATGCTCGTTGATGACGATGTGTACGGCAGGGTAAAATCTACAAAAATAATGGAAATTCTCGACCAATACAAGTAAGGAGGGGTAATTACGATGGAGCTAGTTCGTGCCCATGTGTTAGTCTGTGCCGGAGCCGCCTGTGTATCTTCGGGCTGCCGTGAAATTAGAGACGCCTTTGTCATCAAAATCATTGAACATGGCTTACAGGAAGAAGTGAAGGTTATTGAAACCGGTTGTGTCGGTTCCTGTGATCTGGGCCCCCTGGCCCTTATTTATCCGGAAGGCATCTTCTATCAAAAACTGAAACCATCCGACGCAGAGGAAATCGTAACAGAACATCTCTTAAAGGGAAGGTTTGTAGAGCGTCTGCTTTATAAGGAACCTTTAACAGCCAAAGCCATACCTTCTCTGAAAGGGATCAATTTCTTCAAAAATCAGGAGAAAATCGTACTAAGAAATTGCGGGGTCATTAATCCCCTAAATATAGACGAATATATCGCCCGTGACGGTTATCTGGCTCTGGGAAAAGCGCTCACATCCATGACTCAGGACCAGGTAGTGGATGAGGTGCTGCTTTCAGGACTCAGGGGACGGGGCGGCGGCGGGTTCATGACAGGGATGAAATGGAAGTTTACCCAGAAGGCAGAGGGGGATATAAAGTACGTGGTCTGTAATGCAGATGAAGGCGATCCAGGCGCTTTTATGGATCGAAGCGTATTGGAAGGCGACCCTCACAGCGTTATTGAAGCTATGGCTATTGCAGGCTACGCCATCGGAGCTCATCAGGGCTACGTGTACGTAAGGGCAGAATATCCCCTGGCCATAGAACGTCTTACATGGGCCATTAATCAGGCTAGAGAATATAAATTTTTAGGGAAGGATATCTTCGAGACAGGCTTTGATTTTGATCTTGACATACGAATCGGCGCCGGTGCTTTTGTGTGTGGCGAAGAAACAGCCCTCATGTTCTCCATTGAGGGAAAAAGAGGAGAACCCAGGCCACGTCCTCCCTTTCCCGCAGTACGGGGTCTTTTTAATGCCCCCACCCTTCTCAACAATGTGGAAACATACGCCAATATTCCGGCCATAATTAATAGAGGGGCTAAATGGTACGCCGGATTCGGTACCGAGAAAAGTAAGGGCACCAAGGTCTTTGCCCTTGCAGGAAATGTAAATAATACAGGACTCGTTGAGGTGCCAATGGGCACCACCCTCGGTGAGCTTGTTTTTGATATCGGGGGCGGCATCAAAGGAAAGAAAAAATATAAGGCTGCCCAGTTGGGCGGACCCTCCGGCGGATGTATACCTACACAGCACCTGAATGTCCCCATAGATTATGAATCAGTTCAGGAACTTGGGGCAATCGTCGGCTCCGGAGGTCTTATTGTCGCTGATGAAGACACCTGTATGGTAGATTTTGCTCGATTTTTTGTAGATTTTATCCAGGATGAATCATGCGGAAAATGCCCTCCATGCCGTATAGGCACAAAGCGAATGCTGGAGATTCTCAATCGCATTACCAAGGGCAAGGGCGAGGAAGAGGATATTGACAAGTTGATAGAGCTTTGCATGAGGATTAAAGACGCAGCCCTCTGTGGTCTCGGTCAGACTGCACCTAACCCGGTTCTTTCCACGTTAAGATTCTTTAAAAATGAGTACCTCGAACACATAAGAGACAAACACTGTACCGCAGGTGTGTGCTCATCTCTTTTTGATGCCCCCTGTCAGAATGCCTGTCCTGCAGGTCAGAATGCATGGGGTTATGTAACCCTGATCAGTGAGGGAAGGTTTGAAGATGCCGTTGCCGTAATCAAAGAAGGCAACCCTTTCCCTGCAGTATGCGGCCGCGTCTGCGTCCACCCCTGTGAAACAAAATGCCGCAGGCAGCAGATAGATGAACCGGTGGCAATATGCTCTCTCAAGCGTTTTGCCGCTGACTTTGATATGAATTCCTTCTCACCCTACCGCCCGGAAATAGATGAGGCCAAGGATGCGAAAATTGCAGTCATAGGGGCCGGCCCTGCAGGCCTGACCTCTGCATACTATCTGGCCTGCAAAGGCTACAAGGTAACGGTCTATGAAGCACTCCCGGTTCCAGGGGGTATGCTTGCCGTGGGCATACCCGAATACCGTTTGCCCAAGGAAATGCTTAATGCCGAGGTAAAGACAGTGACCGACCTTGGCGTAGATGTTAAATACAACACAGCATTAGGAAAAGACATTTCTGTAGAAAAACTTTTTGCTGACGGGTATAAGGCCATACTCATGGCAACAGGCGCCCACAAGGGTCAGAAGCTCGGCATCCCCGGTGAAGAGAGTGAAGGTGTTGTTGACGGTGTCACATTCCTCAGAAATCTGAACCTTAAAAAGGCCGTAAAGGCAGAGGGACACGTTGCAGTAATCGGAGGCGGGAACGTTGCCATCGATGCCGCACGATCAGCGTTGAGACTTGGTGCACAGAATGTCTCCATCCTCTACAGGAGAGATAGAGACGATATGCCTGCCTACGAAGAGGAGATTGTTGAGGCCGAACATGAAGGGATCAAGATCTACACTCTTGTTGCCCCGAAAAGCCTGATTGCAGAGAACGGAAAAGTCACAAAGATCGAATGTGTACGCATGTCTCTTGGCGCCTTTGACAAGAGCGGCCGCCGCAGGCCTGAAGTGATACCAGGGTCCGAATTCACCCTTGATGTGAACGTGGTCATTGCTGCCATCGGTCAGGTACCGGATCTCTCCTTTGTGAATGGCGACGGCATCACCGTGAGCAGTTGGGGAACCATTGAGGTAGGAGACATGAAAACTATGGCCACCAATAAAGAGGGTATTTTCGCCGCCGGTGATAATGTCCGCGGTCCCGCTACCGTGGTAGAGGCTATAGGCGATGGAAAGAACGCCGCTAAGGCAATCGACATATACCTCGGCGGAGACGGCGTCCTGAAAGATACGTTCCGGGACAGACTGATTAATTTAGCCGTTTCCTATAATGAGGAAGATTATCAGAAGGAACGCATGAGGAGTGAGTCTCCATCCATACCTCTTTCCGAGAGATACAAAAACTTCAAAGAGGTTGTACTCTCCTACCCGTCCAAAATGGCAGTAGAGGAGGCAAAACGGTGTCTTCACTGCTACCTCAGGACAGAAGGTTAGTCTAATATTAAGACACAAGGAGCGTGACCAGGCATGACAACATTAACCATAGACGGGCAAAAAGTACAGGTTGAGCAGGGTGCCACAATTCTTCAGGCAGCCCTTAAGGCTAAGATTCATATCCCCACACTCTGTTATCTTTCTGAGGTTCAGGCCATAGGCGCATGCAGGGTATGCCTTGTTGAGGTTGAAGGAAACAGGGCGCTTCAGGCAGCCTGTGTTTTCCCTGCAACCGAAGGAATAGTGGTAATTACAAACAACGAAAGGGTGAGGAAGGCAAGAAAATTTTCCGTAGAGATGCTCATTTCCAATCACCCCATGGACTGTCTTACCTGCGCCCGGAACCTCAACTGCGAGCTTCAAAAAATAGCTGAAGAGTTAGGGGTCAGGGAGGTGCGTTTCCCCGGCGAAAAAAGTAAGGGGGGCATAGATGAACTTTCTCCCTCCATCAGGAGAGATCAGGGCAAGTGTATCCTCTGTCGCCGCTGCGTTACTGTGTGCCAGAATATTCAGACCGTAACAGCCCTCTTTGCCCAGGGCAGAGGCTTTGAAACTAAGGTCGGACCAGCCTATGACGAGAGCATTAATGATATCGCATGTACCAATTGCGGCCAGTGTTCTTTGGTATGCCCTGTTGGTGCAATTACTGAAAAATCGAGTATTGATGATGTATGGGATGCCCTCTCGGACCCATCGAAGTTCGTTGTTGTTCAGGATGCACCCGCGGTGCGGGCTGCCCTCGGTGAGGAATTCGGGTATCCCCCGGGAACGCTGGTAACCGGGAAAATGCTTGCTGCAGTTCGCAAGCTTGGCTTTGACCGCGTATTTGATACAAACTTCACCGCAGATTTAACGATTATTGAAGAAGGCAACGAACTCATTAAACGGATAAAGGAAGGAGGCACACTCCCCCTGATTACAAGCTGCAGTCCTGGGTGGATCAAATTTATCGAACATTTTTATCCTGACCTCCTGCCTCATCTTTCCACATGCAAATCACCCCAGCAGATGTTAGGCGCCCTTGCAAAGACCTACTATGCTGAAAAAGAGGGTATCAACCCTAAAGACATGGTTGTTGTATCCGTAATGCCCTGTACTGCAAAGAAATTCGAGTGTGACAGGCCGGAAATGACAGACAGCGGGTACAAGGATGTTGACTATGTCCTGACCACCCGTGAGCTTGCACGTATGATCAAGCAGGCAGGGATTGAATTCAACAAGCTGGAAGATGGCGAATATGATGCCCCTATGGGTGAATATACCGGTGCAGCAACCCTTTTCGGCGCCACTGGAGGCGTTATGGAAGCAGCGCTCCGGACTGCCTATGAAGTTCTTACAGGCAAAACCCTCGAAAACCTTGACTTTATCGGTGTCCGAGGCCTCAAAGGCATAAAAGAAGCAATTGTGCCCGTAGAAGGTGTGGGCGACGTGAAGGTTGCCGTGGCTCATGGTCTCGGTAATGCGCGGAAGCTCATGGAGAGATTGAAGGAAGGTACTGCGGACTATCACTTTATTGAGGTCATGGCCTGTCCCGGCGGATGCGTGGGCGGCGGAGGCCAGCCGATCCCCGTCAACTATGAGATCAGACAACTGAGAGCTGAAGCCCTATATCAGGAAGACAGGGATATGCCACGCCGGAAATCCCACGAGAACCCTGCGGTTACCAGGCTCTATGAAGAATTCCTGAAAACACCTCTCGGCGAGAAGTCCCATCATCTCCTCCACACAAAGTATAAAGCACGAGGCGTTTGATCGAGTATATATATTGTGATAGTCAAAGAGGGGATTCGTTCAAGCGAATCCCCTCTTTTCCTTTATATCAAGAAGTTTAAAGCACAATCATTCCCGTGGCTCATTCGGCAGGGCATTCAGATTACGGACAAAACGCTGGAGGTCGAAAGGTTTTTCATTTTTCATGACCTCATAGACTTCTATGGCGACAACCCGCGCAACATAGATACGTGCGTCTTTTTCGCTTATACCTTCTCCCATGAGCCGTTCCAGCGTTTCCCTTGTCTCAGGGGGGTCGTTGTCCCTGATCTGATTCTCCACTACCTCAAGAAACGCCTCCTTGAGATGGGGATTTACTTTTGATTCATTCTGTTTCTTTTTCATAGTTTTCTTCACTCCCTGAAAATGGTCTATTTATCAATTTACAAAAAAACTCACTTCGTTATCTCCACATAGGTATTCAAGCCAATCTGGTCTTCTCTGTAATCATGGCCCTTCAGGGGACTGTGAAGAGATTCTCCATATTCTACAAACTTGATGTCCCTGAAGCCTATGTGGCGGCATACAAAGGCCAACTCTTCCCTTGAATAGAAATGAATATGTTCCCACATGGTGTATGCTTCGGTTTTACCCTTCACATATCCTTCAAAGGTCTGATCGATATAATGCCTTTTGAGTACCCCTTCCATGCCCGGAAAGGATAGCCTTATAACCCCTCCTTCCCTGAATGTCCGGTATACCTCTGACAGAAATATTATTGAGTCACTCTGATTCAGATGTTCCAGAAAATCCTCGCAAAAACCATACTCAAACCAGTTGTCAGGGAATGGGTGTGGACCAACGAGGTTTACGCTCAGACATGTAAACCCCGGCTGGGTCTTAAGGACAAGGTCTGCGTCAACATTGAGCCACCCTTCGAGCATCCGGAACCCGCATGCGTAATGAATCATTTTTATATTTCCAGCAAGGTTCTGATTGGTCTGCCCTGCTATCTCAACCTCTCTTTCTTTCTTCCTGATCTCATATCCAAATACATTCAAACCCTTATCAACCATTCTCTTCGCAAGGCCGATCATATAGATTTTTATAGCCCTCGTCGTTAAGCGGTTGTCATCAACCTTTTTATTTTTATCGCTTTCTTCCAATTATACCTCCACCGAATCTATGCCAAACAAGACTCTTAATATATGGAGAATACCCTGTTCATTGTCAAGACAAAATTGGAAGGATATATCATAGTTATCTATCCTTCTGGTCGGCCAACGGCTTGTTCGGAAGTACTCATCTGCGGCGTCCTGCTGCACTTGCGCCCTGCAACGCAATAATTGCCCCCTCTCCCTTTTTCCCTCCCGGAGGGGGGAGGGTATGGGTGGGGGTGCCCACAATTGTTGGCCTTCGGTCAGCAGCGCTCGCAGTCCATCCACATCTAAGCACTCCATTCCAAGCCGTCGTCCACCCACACCGGTAATCATACGCCTTTACCGTGCGTATGATTACCGGTAAAATTAGGCATAACTGAGTACGTTCTATAGTTCTTCAGTTTGTAGTATATTCCGGCACCCTCAGCGTTAAAGATATCTTATTGGTGCCAGGAGCCGTCCAAGAATATTAGCATTTTACCTCAGCATAATTGACATATACACTTTTAGATATTTAACCCGGCAAAAGACCCATCATTTTCCAGTAGGGATAGCTGAGGAGTATACCCATGATCACCGCAACCCCATAAAGTGCGCCGGCAAGGGCCACCTGGCCGCCTGACCACCCTCTCGACTTTGTCATGGTATCTCCGATCATTATAAACGGCTGTTGATAGGCGAGGAAAAAGGAATTGCCTGCGGCAATTATTGCCACGCTCACCAGCACCGGGTGAATGCCAAGTTTTTCATAGAGGGGTATAAAAACAGGCGAAAAGAGGGCAACTGTTGTATAACCCCAGGGAACATCTATAAACCGTATCGCCCAGAACACAACAGTAACAACGAGAAGGAACATAAGGGGCGAACCGGCCAAAGTGAGAACAGCCGGTTCAATAAGCGGTCCTGCCCAGCCGGAGATGCCGGCACTAACAAACATCGCGGTAAGACTCATCACTACAGCAAGGAAGTTGATGATATCCCAGTTGACTCCTGACGAAATATCGGAGACCTTCACAATACCGACGGCTATAAGCGCCGCAAGGGTCAGGAGGGCAGTCATTGGAGTCGTAACACCCGTCCATTTCTCCGTAGAGAAGAGGACAAAGGCGCATATAAGTATGCCGCCGCACATGATCTCCTGTCTTGTTATCCTTCCCATGGCTCCATACTGTTCCTTGAAGGCCTGACGGCTGAGGCGGAGAGGCTCTTCTGGCTTAAAAAAGATATACACAAGAATGAGAAAGAGGATTGTGATGAGCATCCAGGGCACTGCCATATATGCAAACCATGTCCCCGGTGTCACGAGGACTTTCATAGCCGTCGGATAAAAACCCATCATGAGAATCCCCCAGAGGGAACCCGTCTGCCAGCCGATACCGGGCAGGATGGCTGTTCCCCAGGCAGTCAGGCATATAAGGGCTGAGCCCTTCGATTTGTCATGAATTTTACAGGCCTCCACAAGGCTCATGGCAATGGGCATCACGATAGCGAGTCTTACGGTAATGGAAGGGGTAAGGGCTGAAAGGATAATGCCAATTATGAACCAGCTTACGCATATAGTCAGGTAGCTTGGCTCAAACTTCGTGAGAACAAAGTACGCAACCCTTTTTCCCAGACCGGTCTTCACAAGGGCAAAACCGAAGAAAAGGGCAGGAATCAACACCCAGACCGCAGAACTGGTATAGCCGCTCGTGACAGTGGCAAGAGGCAGTTTGAAAATCAGCCCTCCTGCAAGGAGTATCGTGATACCCGAGAGATAGGGCGTACTGTCCGCCTTAAAGACCCACATGGCGAGGCACACAAGGGTCAGCGCGCCTATATAGTGGCCCTGGGGGGCAAGCCCGGCAAAGGGCTTCATAAGCGCTATGACCACGGCAATCCCGATAAAGACTAAAAGTGCAGGTTTTTTTATGTTACTCATCCATCAGCCTCCTGTTTTTTCTCTTGTGCAGCATAACCAGATTCACATATAAATAGGGTCATGAATATTCATTGCTGCATGAAATATTGGTATACAGGCATACTGGGGATGGGACACGAAGATGTCGGCCCCTGGACATCAGGAAAGCACGTATATGTGCATTATCATGTACTCAAGGAGCACAAAAAATCAAGGAAAAATATCCTCTCCGCTCCCTTGCGGGAGTCTCTTGGAAACACGTCTTACAGGAGGTTAGGAGGCAGGTGGAAATTGCTTCCTAACCTCCTACCCTTCCACCCATTTGTTTACGTATCCAGTTTTTCCGACACCTTTTTTAATTCATCGATCATTATGCTGATTTTGTCATTCTGTCCGGTTGTCTGTGAAAGAAGGGCGTCAATCGTGAAGAGTTCATCATATACATATTTTAATGCCTGGTCTTTTATTGCCTCGATAGTCCTGTTTATGCGGACTTCCCACTGGTATGCAAGGCGGGAAAGGTGTATGTCAACCACTCTTGGAAGTTGTTTTAAAAAGTGTTTCTCAAAGATACCTCTGAAAATACACATGGGGAAAAGGAACCAGAGGGTATCGAAATGAAAATCAAAGATTTTGGTAAAAACCACGTCAGGATGTGTTGGCTCAGGGACTTCGATCACCCAGTCCATATTGTTGAGTTTCACTCCCAGCACCCTTTCGATGTTTCTATCAAGGAGGTTTCTAAAAAGCTCAACCGAACGGGATATGCTGTTATGAGCCTTTTTCAGGGTCCCGAAAAAGTGCTTGTAGTCGGCCCTCGATATATGATCCATTTCTGCAACCATATTTTCCATTAGCCAGTCTTCGTATTGCCGGGTAAGCCTCCATAGATTCCCCTTCCAAAGGGGCATTTCTTCAGAAAGCCTCGCAAGGAGTTTTTGAATGAGCTGCTTCCTGTGTGTGTCATTGAGATACGTTGCGATGAGAGTTCTCGTCTGCTGCATATTTTCCCTGGTGATAAGGAAAAGTTCTGATTGTATCAGATCATAGTTGACCTTCTCGTCAAAAATGAGTTTCTTGAGTGCTTCCCGGTCAGAATCAGCCTTCATTGATGTTTTGAGGGCAATCCCAAGGTAACCCAAACAATGTCGGGCAAGAGACCTGGTCTTATGAAGGAGAATGCCCCTGAACTCTGCATCCCGGTTTTGTGACAGATTAAGGAGCAGTTGGTCAAGCCACCGTTTATATAGATGTGCTTTTTTAAGGGTGGAGTAACGCAGTATCTGGAAGTCCCTGTTAAATTCTCTCTTTAAAGAATCCTTGAAGAATTTGACTACTTCCTTCTGCTGCTCCTCCGAGAGGAGATCAACCTTTGTAAGGAGGAGAAATACCTTCGGGGTAAACTCCATAAGCTCGCGAATCAGATTAAGATCATTTTCGGATAGAGGCCGATCGGAGCTTACGGCAACCACGGCAGCGCCCACTCTGGGGAGCCATTCCTCGGAGACCTCCGTATTATACTTAAAGACACTCCCCAATCCGGGGGTATCCACCAGCCGAAGCCCCGCATAGGGTGCAAGGGATGTGATTTCAATATCAACTACCTCCACATCCTTCTCGTTTGCAATATTTTTTGCCTCTGAAATGTACTCCTCAATCTCATTGATGGCAACCTCAGACTGCTTCCCGTTAAAATATGTAACGATTGCCCGTTCACGAAGCCCGTACTGGAGGCGTGTTATTACCGTTGTAACGGGAATAACCCCCACGGGAAGTATGGGTATTCCTATGAGGCTATTGATAAAAGAACTCTTTCCCGCCTTGAACTGACCAAGTATTGCCACATCGATCAGGGGATTTTCAACGAAAAGGCCTTCACATGCCGCAATCTGGCGATTGAGAGACATAATATGAAACTCTTTTGTTATCTCTTTAATCTGTTGTACAAGCTGACCAGCCGTACTCTGACCTGTGTTGGATATGCTATTGTGTCCACGATATTCCATGTGCTCCTCCCATAAACCTCCCGCAAGTCCCTATTGTTATCAAAACGGGGTTTTACGGGAGACGGCTTATTACAGGTAGGAGTCATTAGCCCATGAAAGGCGGTTAAATGGCGGACCCCATCACCATTTTAAAACTATCATATTGAGTGATAAAATTATACAAAATTGCATAGTGCATTGAATTCTTAATTTATAGCTATCATATACCATTATAAAGATAAACAGGACAAAAACATTTCTGAAACGTTTTTGTCCTTGTAATAAATCACCCTGCCCTGTAGAATCGTCTTATGCACCTCAATTCAGGCCATCATCCCCCGCAACGGGATATTCTTGTCGCAGTATTGGGCACAACCCCTCAGATTATCAGCGAGACCATCTTTGCCCTCGCTCAGAGGGAAACGCCCGTCTTCCCTCAGGAAATCTACATTGTCACCACTGCCGTGGGACGGGATCGCGCTGTGGAGACGCTCCTCAATCAAGGCATCCTGACTCGACTTGCCGCTGAATGGAATATACCGGTGCCAGCCATTACGGACAGCTCTTTTATCATTCCTGTTGGACCGGATTACGGGTCAATGGAAGACATCCGGGATGAGAAAGAAAATGAGACCATGGGCGATATTATTACCAATCTCATCAGAAGGCTGACGGAAGATCCTGACGTTCGGCTCCATTGCTCCATTGCCGGGGGCCGTAAGACCATGAGCTTCTATCTCGGGGCCGCGCTGCAACTCTTCGGCAGACCGTGGGACAAATTGTATCATGTGCTGGTCACGCCGGAGTTCGAGACAAACCCGCACTTCTTCTATCCCCCGAGGACTGCCAGGGAAATTGAATTACGGTGTGCTGATGGTTCGACAAGAATGGCATCTACCGGAGAAGCAATCATACGCCTTCCTGAACTACCCTTTATACGCCTTCGGGAGAGGATGACCCTCCCCGCACAAGGTTTCAGGGAACTCGTTGCAGAAGGACAGAAGGAGATCGACACTGCGACAATACAGCCTCACGTGAAGATCAATCTCAGGGAACGGACCGTTCATGTCGGGAGCGCATTCGTTGAAATGGTGCCTGTACAGATTATGGTATACGCCCTCTTTTTGCGGCAGAAACTTGAACACTGCAAATATCCTGACCGCATCTACTGTGGCGACTGCACCGACTGTTTTCTGGAGATGGCCGACCTGTGCAGCCAGGCCACGCTTGAGACTATGGCGGATGATTACCGGACTATATACGGCGGCGCATCCTTCCGTAGGGACGAGATACTCGATAGATGGAGGAAAAACAGCAACCTGCCGGGAACAATACGACAGAATATAAGCAAGATCAAAAAGGATATCGACGACCAGATGGAGGACAAGGTGCTCCTGCCCCTGTACGTGATCTCAAGCATCAAAAAGTATGGCAGCACACGTTACGGGGTGAGAGTGGAAAAGGGGAAAATAGGGGTGGAGTGAGGTGGGAGAAACATGCCTGCATTATCTCCTTCTGAAGCTACAGAGGTTTGTGATGTGGCGAGGATAGCAAGTTTCGTATGAGGTGGAAAAATGGAAAGTTTTAATCAGAGGGAGCATGGGACGGTTATTATTGCTGGGGCGGCTCTGAATGATACTGTCGAGGGGGACATATGGAATCAATAACTTGTGAAATAGAAATACTGACGCCCATGTTTATTGGAGGCGCACCACAGACGTTAATTAATGGAGAACCAGGAAAAGCCATCTGCGAATTACGAGCGCAATCCATAAAAGGCCTGTTGCGATTTTGGTGGAGGGCTTATAAATATGGTCAGATCACGGGAATACATGATGTTGAATTAATGTTGCAAAAACTACAAAAGGAAGAAGGCAATATTTTCGGATCAGTTTCAGGGGGCGGCACCAAAAGCAGTTTTGCTATCTCTATATCGCCTAAGCATTTGGACATATCCAGTCAACCGTTGCCGAACCAGGCAAGCCATAAGGTACCAGTGAAGGGGAAAACTTTTTCTACCAATATCTTGGAATACCTTTGCTACGGCACATATGAATACGTTAAAGGGCAAGGAAACAAGTTCATCAGAGAATATCTAAAAGAGAACCAGGTATTCAATTTGAAACTCAGATTCGACAATCAAGACTATAGAGAAGACATATTAACTGCGCTCTACCTTTTTTCTGAATTTGGTGGTATTGGCTCAAGATCAAGAAACGGGTTCGGCAGTTTTATGGTACAGAATAAAGATGAAGTGTTTGGTGCATTAGGAGATGGTTTCTTGAAAAATATCATTTCCAACAAGGACTTTCTGAATAGACTCAAGGTGTCCGACGAAATCCCGCCTTTTACTGCATTTTCCAGTGGCATTAAATTATTCACAACCTTTAAGAAGGATTATAGAAGTTGGGATTTGTGTCTTGCGGATCTCGGTAAAGTCTATAGAAGCTGCCGCGAAGAACTGGAACCCAGGCATCATTACGAAAAGAGACAATACATCGGAGCGCCGCTTGATCCGCCACAAGAACATTCCAAATCAATCCTGGAACGGCATTCTAAACCCTATTTCTTGAAAGTTACAAAGGTCGGAAGCAGTGTATATTGTGGCAGTATCCTTTTTATCCCTTCTTTTTATGTTTATAACGAATATGAAACCAAGGACAAGACGCGTCCCCCCTTCAATAGAGCAAGAGACAATATTCAATTTCAACAGACCTGCATGTTGTTTAATGCTTTGCTGACAAAGGACAAAGGGCTGGAGGCCATATTATGACCAACTGGGAAGATAAAGTAAAAGCATTCCTGCATGACCCTCCCTCCAAGGCATTACGTATACCCGGTCACAAAACGATGTCGGGTAAGATGCTTGATGTCTGGTATGCACCATCAGGCGGCGATGAAAAGTACGATCAGATTGCCGCATCTGCTGACAGACCTGGAGTCCCCGGACATGGCGACGGTTGCTCTGTGGATTTTATTGAAGCTCCTGAACTTACCCACCCTATTTCAAAAGGGCGTCTGAATATTAAATTGAAATCACTCAATATAGATGATATTCAACAAAAGGTTGTATCCATCCTTGACGATATTGATTTAAACAAAGATATTCCATATGAATCAAAGTTCTACAATATTTTTGAAGGTCTCAAGCAAAGGTTGTCCATACAAGAGCCTGACCTTTGTAGCATCTGGAGTAAAATACCGGCAGATACGAGAATCCCCGATCACTCCATCTGGCATCACAACGCAATGGTTTCGGCTCTGGCTACATGCAAGAATGAGCCATATTTCTTTGTTTTCTCCCTTGGCCCTGTGCAAGGCTTTATATCGGAAGCGAGGAAACTCCGCGATTTGTGGGTCGGTTCAATGGTGCTTTCCTATCTCGCATGGGCAGGCATACGCGTAATATGCGATACATTCGGGCCTGACCATATCGTCTACCCATCACTTTCCGGTCAGCCCTTTTTCTTTGAACATATTCAGGATAAAAAGCTATCGGAGATCTTTGAAGATATAACATCTGAACAGCAACGGATTGCTTCCTTTCCCAACAAGTTTGTCGCTATATTGCCAAAGGATGCCGTTAAGGAGACAGGCAGGCAAATCGAGGAGGCAATCATCAATGAGTGGAAAGCTATTTCTGACTCCGTCTATTCAAGGGTCTATCTTAGGGCCGCATCAAATCCTGAGTATTTTAAGGAAATATGGGATAGGCAAAATAGCAATTTATGGGAGTTTTACTGGCTCGCATCGCCTTGGCTCAAAACAATTGAAGATAATCTCGCAAAGGAAATATCTGAAGACGAAAAAGGGAAGATTGATAAATTGAGCAAACTCTTTAAAGAGAGCAGCGGATATAACGCCAACCAGGGTATCTGTTATTCCCCATCTCACGGATTAGCGCAGGGACTTCATGCCGCCTTAAAGAATTCCCGTAGCTTTCACGAAAACTACAGTGAACCCGGTGATAAGTGTACCCAATGCGGCAAGAGACAGCAATTGAGCATAACCGATGATCGTGAAGGCACGCGAGAATTCTGGAAAAACCTCAAAACTGGCATTGGTGACGATATCAAAGAGAACGAAAGGCTATGCAGTATTTGCCTCATTAAGCGTATTGCCGGTAGGGGCTCCCGTGGATTGCCTTCTCAGTTAGAGAAAACCCTTACAAACAATTCCTTTCCATCTTCAACGGAAATGGCTTTCAGCCACATCATAAGGCAATTGAGCAACAACGGCAAGGAAGGCATCTGGAAAGATTTTGTGCAAGAATGCGAGGGAGAAGAAAAAGCCTATGACACTCTTCACGACAACGATGAAGATCGCTCTAATGGAAAGGCGAACAAGTTTTTCAGACGTTTGCGTGATGAAGCCGGTGTCAAATCTACTAATATCTTCGGCAAATATTACGCCATCCTGCTTATGGACGGTGACAAGATGGGTGATCTCGTAAACGGAAAGGCAGACAATCTTGCCAAGTGGCAGGACATCATGCATTCAAGCCTGCCCGAAAAGCTGAAGAACTCTTCATCAAAAGCGAAGGCAAAAGGCTGGCTTGAAGGAAATACCTTGCAGGAGAAAAGGCACCTCACCCCCTCGGTGCATAAAGCCATAAGTGAGGCCCTGGGCGATTTCGCATTGAACACCGTTCCCTATGTCGTAAAGAAACACTATGGCCGCCTCATCTATGCAGGCGGTGATGATGTGCTTGCGGTCATGCCCGTCGATACGGTATTGAAGGCCGCGCAGGAAATCATGGACCTATACAGAACACCGTTTCTCGTAAAGAGGACGGATGGGGCAATTGATAAATGCGGAGGAGAATACACACCGGTAAAGGGCGAAAAGCTTCTCATTCATCTTGGCGAAGCCGCCACGATTTCCGCAGCAGTCGTGATAGCACATCATAAAGCGCCGTTGAGAGGACTATTGGAGGAGACACACCAGGTACTTGCAAAAGAGGCAAAGGAGCAGGCGGGAAGAGATGCCGTTGCCATATTGCTCAAGAAACGTGGCGGGGCGGAAAAATTGATTGCCCAAAAATGGAAAAATAGCAGAGACGAGAACTACATAGAATTGCTAATGAAATTGGTGGACAATCTTTGTGGCTACGATGAAAAAGCATCATCGAAACTTATGTATAAGATCGAGCAGAACAGAGTAGCCCTTGAAACCCTTGTCAAAAAGGGTCTTGGTGGATCAGTAGAAAAACTCCTCGAATCGCTTATCGAGAAAGGACAGCGGGACAAAGACAAGAATGAATCGCAATGGAAACAGGCAAGAGAGGAACAGGCAAAAAGGCTGAAAACAATTCTGTTTGGTGATAGCAGTAAACTCAACACGGACGGCCTTATGATTGCACGGTTCCTTGCCCAGGCCACAGGAGGGGGTGAACAGCAATGACAACCTATCGTGTAACACCCAATGATACGCTGTTTTTCAGGGGCGGTGAGCCTATGGGAATGGGCGAGTCCCATTTCCAGACATCAGTCTTTCCTCCTTCTCCAGAAACCTTTATCGGCGCAGTAAGAACGTCAGTCATAGTGCATAAGGGCGATGGTGATTTTGAAGGCTACAAAAATGGTAAATACAACGATGCCTCCTGGTTCAAGGAAATAGGCTTTAAGGAGTTACCTGATACTTTTCAATTCACAGGCCCCTTTATGATCAAAGAAAAAGACATACTCCTTCCGCCGCCATGCAATCTTTTTACCGATGCCGACAAAGATGCCGAAAAAAAGAGTTTTGCCATCGCCTCTCCAAGGGATTTTCAGAAAATTACCCATTCATCTGCTATTCCAGAGATAATGTGGATTCACAGATCAGGAGGGGCAACAGGCAAAAACTGGAAACCGGTTCAGGGCTATATCACGCTTGATGGTATGAAAAAATACCTAAAAGGGTCCATTGATAAACTTAGCGCTGAGACTGACTTCATGGCTAACAACACATTATTCGAAACAGAATCGAGAACTGGTATAGCCTTAGAGAAAAATGGACTTCGAACCGCACTTTCAGGGCACCTCTATATGACCTCTCACATTCGTTTCGCTGAAACAGTCGGTATGATCTTTATTCTGGAAGGAGTCCCGTCTTTGCCCGATTCGCTGACTATGAGACTTGGCGGAGAGAATAGAACCGCATGGTGCGAAAAATCTACTGATGCAGGGATACCCTCCTTTCAAGAGAATGTCGAGTTTCTTGTAACCACGATGCCAACGAAAACAAAGAAGGTTGAACACGGCATACCGGTAACGGAATTTCTCGATGAGGATATGAACATAATCCTCCCCGGTGGAGTAAAATCTAAACTGATTTCCTACGCGGTGAACAAACCGGAATTATTTGGCGGTTGGGACCTGGCTGCACAGAAGTCCAAGGCAATGACTCAGTATGTGCCAGCCGGTTCGGTTTTCTATTTTGACAAATGCGATGTTAAAGGACGGAATAATAAATATCTATTAGGGGGTAACGATGTACATTAAACATGCTATCGTCGGAATGTATTGTGAAACACCGCTCCACGCAGGCTCAGGGCAGGCAGTGGGAGTTGTGGATTTGCCTGTGCAGCGTGAAAAAACAACAAACTGGCCGACTATTCAGGCGTCAGGCTTGAAGGGGGCTTTCAGGAGCGCCTATGAAGATGGTAATGGTCAGGATACAAATGATATTTTCGGCTCCGATAAGAGCGGAGATCAGGCAGGCGCTGTAAGTATCGGTGATGCAAGACTGCTGCTCTTTCCGGTTCGGTCTTCCTGTGCCCCCTTTCTGTGGGTAACCTGTCCGGCTATTCTACAAAAATTAAAGCGTGACGGAAAAATAGTCGGCAAAGAATATCCTTGGACAATCCCTGATGTTCAAGACAAACAATACCTCGGCCTTAGCGAAGGGAACAAACCCATTATTTTTGAAGACTTGATGCTTACCGGCAATGGTCCGTTTGAGAAGGAGATTATCAAAAGTATCAAAGAACTTGTGCCCAAGGATGACTTTTACAATACATTTGAACTTGAAAAATACCTATGTCTTGTTTCTGACACAAGCTTTTCTATGCTTGTGGAAACAGGCACAGAGGTTCAAGCAAGGATTGTGTTGGACAATAAGACAAAAACATCAAATAATCTCTGGTATCAAGAGCTTGTCCCTTCGAATACCGTTTTTTACACCGTCATTTCTATGGCTGACGCAAGAAGAAAGGGAGAGGAAATCCAGCCCGCTGATGTCCTCATGGAATCGCTCAAGAACATGCTCATGGAGTACATTCAGATAGGCGGCGATGAAACGTTGGGAAGAGGATGGACTCGTCTGGTCTGGCAGGAGGTGGAGTGATGCAACAAACCTTATCTCAACAGAGGGCAGCAAGGTCGCTTGAGCTTTTAGATAAGATAAAAGAAAAAGGACGTGATCGGGAACCCTTTAGTCAGTTCTGCAAGTCATTCCCTACAATGGTTCTTAAAAACGGACTTGGTCAGTCTTTGGCATTCATAAAATCCAAACCCGACAAGAAATATGAAAATATGTACGCAACCCTCAATGCCTGGCTCATAAAGATGGGGCTGGTAGCAGAAGATACCTTTCGGGAGATTCATACAATGGATTCAAGAAAATATATGCAAACACAAACAGAGGCAATACGATTTCTTGAATGGATAAAACGATACGAAAATGCAGGAATATTCGGACAAAGGGGGACAGATGTTCATACCATTACCTGAAAGCGTTGAGGTCGTTCTAAATAGCGACAACAAGAATTCTAACTATGCTCTTTTATTCAATAAGTGGCTGAAGATAGAGGGGACTTTTGAATCTCCGAAGGAATTGAAAGACGGCAAGATTAAAGAGTTCATACGCCTTAAAGATGAATATGGGAAGAGAGAATCACAGTTGAAAACATCTGCTACCGCGCAGAAGGCAAGGACCAACAATATTCTTTGTCAGTTACAACAGAACAGCCTTTCTGTAGCGATTGTGACCTGCAAAGTATCTGATGCCCTGGTATGTGGAATCGGTGACGAACATCCCCTTGAGAACTCTCTCAGGCTTGACCATTGCACCGGTCTTCCATATATTCCCTCATCGTCCATAAAAGGCGTAGCGAATTTTGCGGCAGAATCTGACGAAAGTACAGACGAGATAACAAGAGAAAAGGTATTCGGCACACAAGACCAGATCGGTAAGGTTCAATTCTGGGATGGATTCCCTGTTGAGGTTCCTGCACTGAAGATTGACATCATGAACAATCATTTCCCCGATTATTATTCCGGTAAGTCTTCGGCACCTTCGGATGACATGAACCCCAATCCTGTGCCCTTTATTGTGGTTGATTCCGATAGTGAATTCTATTTCCCTATCGTAGCGCCCGATCAAGGCATGTTGCAACAGGCGACTCAATTTCTTGAAAAAGCCCTTGAGGAATGGGGCGTCGGCGCCAAAACATCTGTGGGATACGGTATGTTCTATGATTTTGAAGAGAAAGCTATTATACCACCTCCATCGAAGCCAAAAGCGCTCTCCCCACGGGACAAGGCATTTGAGAATCTCAAGAAGACGGTCAATCCAGAAAACTTTGGCAAGCTTTTACTTGAATTAAAAGAAAAAGATGAAGAATGGCTTAAAAACTCAGGGCTTTTTGCTATTCCGAATCTAAATGCCGGATTTGCTGAAAAAGTTATAGAGAATAAAACAGTACCGTCTAATATTAGAAAAGCATTGGCGCAACAATTTGTTGACGAAAAAATCAACCTGAAAGAGGCAATAAGGAGAGCAGAAAAGAAAAATGACAGGAAAGAGCTCAACCGTTATGAAAAACTGAAGGGTATTGTTGATGGCATTGATTGAGATTATACCATCACAATCGTATTCAACCCGTCGGCAATGCCTTTACAATTGTCTCATTTGCGGAGGAATAGGCGTGTCGGAACAGAAAAGGTCATGCTATAATACTGAATAGAGATAATACAGGGGCATATTTAATGACAAAACCGGAAGTGATTGACACCATTAAAAAAAGGCTGGTTGAAACCTATCATCCAAGGACTATCTATCTTTTCGGTTCCTATGCATGGGGCAGCGCAGACGAGCAGAGTGATGTTGATTTGCTGGTAGTTGTTGATCAGGCTGACGAGATGCCTTACAAGAGAACACGAAAAGGCATTGCGTCTCTTAGGGGCCTGAAAATCTCAAAAGACATTCTCGTATACACCCGTGAAGAATTTGAGAATCTCGCGGAGGATGTTTCAACATTATGTCATAAAGTGAGACAGCAAGGAATAAAACTTTATGAAACAGCATGATATATGGCTCCGTAAGGCCCTCAACATGATTGTCCGGGATGAACAAGGCAATGCCAAAACTATTCTGCTCAAGGAATTGAAATCGTCTTTAAGGAAAGGCGATGTCGATATTCAAGAAATATACACTCTCCAAAAAACATGGAAATTCAAAGGAAGTATCAGTGATGAAGTTATCGCGGAACGTGAAAAGAAATGAAACATGGATAGACTACATATGACCAGAACTCACGTATGCCTCGTATCTGCCCAGCCGATCCCGAATTTGATCCCCCTCAGGATGGAAGAGCTGATGCCTGGAAGGGTCGTCCTTCTCGTAAGTCATGATATGGCTGCACCTGCGGCCCGCATGGCACGTATAATTCGTGAATGGGGGCTCGCCGTGGAAGAGATGCCCATTGAACCCTATGACCTTGACGCAGCCCGTGAGACCTGTCTCGACCTTCTCGTAAAACTCGACGGCAATGAGGTAATACTCAATGTTACCGCTGGGACCAAGATTATGGCCCTCGCAGCCTTCGAGGTCTTCAGAGAACTGGGCAAGAAAATCATATATGTGGATACCCAGAACAAACGCATCCAGGCGCTTTCCCCTGAACCGTATACCATCCCTTTCAGGGACGTCATAAAGGTCAAACCCTATCTGGCTGCCTACGGACAGAGAATCAGGGAAGATAAAACTGATAGAGAAATAGTCCGTAAACACAAACACCTGGTTGATGGCCTTATCAGGAGAGCGGATACATTTGAGTCAGCTATCAGTATTCTAAATGCGTATACCGCAGGTCACAGACATACCCGGACATTTCCTCTGCATGTCGCAGTTCAGGAACAACATCTTCAGATTCCGGAATTTAACGAGCTTCTTGCCTCACTTGAGGAATGGGGCATTATCAAACGTGAAGGTAGCCTGATAATAATCCCTCATCTCGCCGGAGTGGAATTTCTTTCAGGGGGCTGGTTGGAGGAATATGTCTTTGATGTAGCATCAACGCTCCCTCTCACTGATATTATGATGGACGTGACAGTGGAGTGGGATATACCCGGCAGAAAAACCCCTGACAACGAATATGACGTGGTTTTTACCTGTGAGAACAAACTCTATCTAATTGAATGTAAAACAAAACGTTTCATAGGGGCTGATCGGGAAGAAACGAATGACGAGTTAATTTACAAACTTGAGAACCTGAAAGAAGCCGCTGGCGGTGTGTACGGTAAAGGAATGCTCGTTTCCTACCGGAGGCTTACCGACGTCCAAAAACGCCGACTTGCTGCAAACAGCCTTGAGTTTTGCGACGGCCCAGCCTTGAAAAATCTGAGGGAACGACTGATCGCGTGGACAAGACAATAACAGGACGATTACTATGACCAGAATACTCGTTGCTTTTTTGGGAAAGGCTCAATATTCGGAAACGATGTACCAGATCGACGACAAAGGCTACAAAGAATCTCTTGCCTTTAAGGCAATCAGCTCACATCACGACCCCATTGAGAGGACCTACATTGTTGGCACCAGTGAGTCCAGTTGGGATCTCCTCACCGGATTCGTCTATGAGCCAGTTATAATCCCCTATGGAAGGACGGCAGAGGAGTTCTGGGAGACCTTCGATATACTTGCTCAGACGATTGATGCAGCAGATTCTGAGGTTATCTTCGATTTCACCCACGGCTTTAGAGTTCTCCCACTTTTTGCAATCATTTATGTCCGTTTTCTCCGGTATTGGGAGCCTTCTGCCCGATTAACCCATATTTATTATGGAAGCTTCGAACGGGGACAAACGGAGACACCAGTAGTTGATCTCGCTCCGTTTATCGACCTCCTTGACTGGATAGACGCTGCTAATGCTTTCATTGAACATGGTGAATTGGAAGCCCTGGCAAGGAAGGTGAAGGCTGCTTCCGATAGTGCATACAGAGAAAACAGAACAGAAAAACCGGGGCTTATGGGTGCCTTCTCGAAAAAACTTGTGAATATGTCTGAAATACTCCGGCTCACATATACCCCTATGCTCTCCCAAGAATGCGCAGATGTTACCAGGATGCTGAGCGATCCAAACCTTACTACCGAGTTGAAAACTTTTGTGAAACCATTCAGCATGCTCCTCGGCAGATTGTCGGACACGGCCGGTCTTTTCCAAAAACCGACTACGTGGGAATCTCATCTCGAAGTTGCCAAATGGTATTATCGAAACAAGCGGTTTACCCAGGCATTCCTTGTCCTGAGAGAATCAATTATTACATACCTCTGCGAAAATAACGGATGCGATCCATACAGCCTTGATGAACGGGAGAGGGTGACCGATCACTTGAATGAAGCCAGCCGAAGTTCTTCGGAACCTATTCATCGGCTTTGGAATAAGGTGCGGGAAGCCAGAAACAATGTAGGCCATGCCTTCATGAAACAAAAGAATGACGAATCCACTCCGGCCAAGGTAGCTGGAAAAATAGAGGGCCTAATCGCCAATGCCGAAACCATTTTCAGGGGAACAAAATATGATTGAGATCGAAGTGTCTACGCTTTACAAGAAGAATGCCAAGCTCAGAGAGCTTGACGATTACATTCATCAGGCCCTTGCCCTTGCCGGTTCCGGCAATGACGTGATCCTTACGGGCGCTGGGCCGATCTGGCTTTATCTCAAGATTGCCCATGCCCTCCATGGCAAGGCGCGGAAGCTGATCTACCGTTCACCGGTTACGGGCGACGTGACCATATTCGATCATTCGCCGGACTGATCGGATTGACATCTGATAGAGCAGAAGCAACTCGTTTCCTCAATTTTTTTCGGGACTATCAAGATTATGTGTTGTAAACTTAAGACAGTATGACAGACAAAACCGTAATGCGACATTTGACGGAGGAGCAACGAAACATACTGCGACAGGCCCTTTGGGACATGACCCTGGAGCCTGAGGAGTTTCTTGACATCATCGAGGGCAGAAGCTCACGGAAGTGGCCTGAAAGAGGCTTTTGCGTCGCCCGTCTGCTCGAAAGCGTTAACTGGTTCAAAATTACACCCATAGTTGACCCTCAAACACTGTGCAGCCTATGGCAGGACGCCAGAAAGCATGTCAGGATGAAGGAAATCAGGGAAGGAATGGACTTTGCCAGCCGAATACTACACTAACATTCTTTATCCCCTCCAGGACAGGATTATCCCCGCTTTCAGAGATTCGCACTTCTATCTTACCGGCGGCACCACCCTTTCACGAGGGTACTACAATCACCGGTATTCCGATGATCTTGATTATTTCATCAATTTTCACCCCAACTTCCATAGATTAGCCCAAATACAGATAGAACGGCTTCTCGTTCTTTTTAATCATGAAGTGGAAATAGCCGTCAAAGGCGAATACTTCTACCGTATCTTCGTTGCTGATGGAGCGCTGAAGATTGAACTTATCAACGATGTACCGTTTCATGCTGGCATCCCCGTTGACCACCCCTTTTTAGGACGAATCGATTCCAAAGAGAATATACTTGCCAATAAGCTGACCGCAATGATTGATCGAACAATGCCCAAAGATATGGCCGATCTCTATTTTCTTCTTCGGGATGGCGTTGATCTCAAAAAAGCGCTCGTCGATGCCGACAGCAAAGCAGCGGGCGTCGCCCCCCTTCTCATCGCCAAAATATTTGCTGAATTCGATTACTCTCTCCTCGATACGGAGATTAAGTGGGTAAAACCCGTTTCCGCCATTCAAATCAAAGACTACATGAGCACGATTGCAATGTCCATCGTGAAGGGAACGCTCTA
>PNOM01000027.1 GCA_013824835.1 Syntrophus sp. (in: bacteria)
TAGTAAAGAACATGGACGTTCTGCTACGCACTGGCCTCGTGGAGTCGAGCAACCGACTCGATGAGTACGCAGAAACTATAGATTCACTAAAAATTACTCCTTACGGCTACTATATGATCAACACTATTTGCTACATGTTCAACTACATCGATCTAGTTTGTCTCGATTGTGGCATTCATGAGCAGTCTGTCGCACATTCTTTGGGTCTACTAGCGGACAAAGACATCGATCTATTCTTCAAAGGCAAAAAGCTTGATCGAGTAAAAATACGATTAAGACGTGCGCAAGAGTTTGTGGACTACATAGTCCGGGAGGAGGAGAAAGAAAGCGATATTTACGGACTCGATGGCACAGAAGCCAAATTTGGCAAAATTTTACAAGAGCGGCTTACCCTTGAAAAGGTGGAGATTCTCCAAAGCGCAGAGAAGAACTATAAAGATGTCCTCTGAGATTTGTGATACGGTGGGAGGAGATACGGTAGGGGCTTTGATTCTCAGCGTGCATAACCATAGATTGGGGACTAAACTGTTACATGGAAAAAGGAAGAAAACCGTCCTTCCGGGCGGTGAGATTGCAGTTCTGTCCTTCACTGGAATTGGAAATCGGTAATCGCGTGAATTAATCACCCCTTATATTGTATATGAGCTAACTCCTTGACAAAAGTTAACATACAAGTTAACATTATTAGGTGAACAGGGTGGTTAAATTTTATACGACCGTTAGCGGAAACTGCCCGATAAAAGAGTTTCTTGATTCATTACCAGCAAAGGCTGCACAGAAAGTATCGTGGAGATAGAAAAGGCACAGGCTTACAGGAAAGATTTTTTAAAGAGGAGGATGAAACCATGAGTGACCTGAAACAATATGTCGCCCGGAGAAAAAAGCAGGATAAAGAATTCGCCGAAGGCTATGAAGAAGGCTATGAGCAACTCAAAATAGGGGTAATGCTCCGTCAGGCCCGCGAGTCCGCAGGTCTCACGCAGGAGGAACTGGCTCTCAGACTCAATACACGGAAAACCGCGATTTCAAGAATCGAAAACCACGCGGAAGATATTAAATTGTCAACCCTGGAACGCGTTGCAGCAGCGCTTGGGAAGCAATTGCGTCTACAGATTTCTTAATACAACACTTCAACCTACGCCTCATAAAATTGCTTCCTGTTTGCAGTATTTTCCGGCAACCACAGCGTTAAAGATATCTAATAGTGCCGGATGGAGTGGCCCTTGTGCCACCCGTGAACAAGGCTTATCTCATGCAGGCTTATTGGTTCCGCACGGGTACCCGGCTAAATCAGAAAGGGCTGTGAAGCCTCGTAGGCCGGAGGCCCCTTTTCAACAAGATCAGTTGCTCTGTGGCCGGGTACCCGCGCTATTATGACCAGCCACAACGGATAGGATGAGAACCGCGGGTGGCAAACGCTGGAGGACCAAGGCAAGCAGAACGATGCAGATCAAGTTTTCGCCCCGTGCCAGGGGTCGTCCAAGAATAGCATCGTTTTTCACCCCAGCATAATAGAGGCATTAAGAACCTTGCATGGGAATCATGGAAAGGGCATCAAAGATAGTTCCTTCCATTGTCTTATTCCCGTGGGTGATAAGAAAAGAGCCTTCCTCCATCTCCCCTGTTTTCCAAGTGATTGAGATGCCTGTTCCCGCAAAACGTGTAATATTTGACCGTTTATAGCCTATCAGATGGGGCACATCACGGTTATTAAGGGTCACAGAGACAATGCCCTCCTCAATTGATGCATCCCGGATTTGCGCTGATAGGGCAAGGTAAAAGGCCCATGCCTTCACCATATACCCGAAGGCGGGATGGTAATGGCCGGCAATCACCCTCTCCTTTATGATCTCGTTCTCTGTAAGACCCATCTTTACCACAGGTATATTGTGCCTGATCGCACTGAGGTATATGTAAAGAGCCCTTGTGACCGCTTCTTCAAAATCCAAAGGGGTGAATAGACCATCCCTGTACATATCCGCAAGGGGTGTCTCTTTCAGGACTACAAGGGGGTATATTCTCAGGTAATGAGGGACCAATTGAAGGAGGTTTTGAACGATCTCCTTGATATCCTCCATAGTCTCCCCAGGGAGACCCACCATCACCTGGAGGGCAACCTGGAATCCCTCCGACTTGAGCTTGTAAAAGGCCGTCCTCAGGTCCTCTGAGGTGTGGTGCCTGTTGATGAAGTGGAGGATGCTGTCATTAAAGGAGGGTATCCCGAGTTCAATAATACTGACCACTCTCTCTTTAAGTATTTCTATGATATCCTCTTTTAAGGGGATGGGTTTTGTAGAGATCCTGAAGCCGGTAATCTTGTCTTTGTAGGGGTCAAAGAGGGTGAATAACCGGGTCAGGTCGGAAGCATCCAGGCCGAATATGTTCCCCCCGAACAGCCCTATTTCTACTTTACCCTGAACAGTGCCAAGGGATGCCTCGATAGCAGCTTTTGTGCTGCTGCTTCTCAGATCCGTTATGGTAATTTGATTGCAATAGATACACCTGTCCCGGCACCCGAGATGGGGTAAAAAAACGGGGACAATCATGTCTCTTGTCTAAGCTCATTCAGGAGAAGTCTCGCAGCCTGCTGCTCCGCTTCCTTCTTGCTCTTGCCTATGCCTTTGGCTTTTAAGTCCTTGCCTACATAGACATGGACGGTGAAACCATCTTTTATTTTTCGTGCAAATTTATATTTCGGGAGCATACCCCATCGCTTCTGGGAGTATTCCTGGAGCATATTTTTCGGATTTTTTTCATTCAATTTCTCTTCATCAAAATATGATGAAAAAAGCATTTTGATAATCTTTGTAACCTTCCTCATGCCTCCATCCAGATAGACCGCGCCTATCACCGCCTCAACCATATTGGAGAGGACCTTCGATTCTTCGGGCACATTAGAGTCGCCGTTGCCATAGGACATATGGACTCCGAGGTTAATGTTCTTTGCAATCTCTGTAAGAGTCTCCTTTTTGACAAGACATGACCTCGCATTGCTCAGGAACCCTTCGTGCTTATCCTTATATTTTTTATAGAGGAGTATGCTGATCACGCTGTTTAAAACCGCGTCGCCAAGGTATTCAAGTTTTTCATTTTTTGATTGCCGTGTGTCTTTTTTCTCATTGAAACAGGACGTGTGGGTGATGGCCTGGTTAAGGAGGTCCCTGTCCTTAAATGTATACTGAATGATTTCTTCCAAGGGCGTTGGATAGTTCACTATTGTGCTGCCGCTTGATTTATAAAAGGGCAGGATCGATAAAGATCCTGCCCCGGGGTTTGCTATATCTTGAATGCTTCCTCCATGCCTGAGTATTTCTTTCTCAGTTTTGGTTTCTCAATCTTGCCGGTCGGGTTTCTGGGGACCTCTCCAAAGAAGACTTTTCTCGGCCTCTTATACTTCGGAAGGGCCTCACAGAACTTCAATACATCTTCCACGGTAAGGGTTTTGCCCGGTATCACTTCGATAATGACTGCCACAATCTCACCAAGACGTTCGTCAGGGAGCCCTATGGCCGCAGCATCCTTTACATTCGGATTGGTGTGGAAAAAATCTTCAACCTCTACAGGAAAGACGTTTTCGCCGCCTGTAATGATAATATCCTTTTTGCGGTCAACAAGCCAGATGAAGCCGTCCTCATCCTGGCGGGCCATATCGCCTGTGAAAAGCCACCCGTCTATCAGGGACTTTGCTGTTGCCTCAGGATTTTTATAGTACTCCCTCATTACGCCGTTACCCCTGACGCAGAGTTCTCCGGCCCCGCCCTGAGGGATTGTTTTTCCGTTTTCATCGACAATCTTTGTTTCCCAGTTAAAACCGGGGATGCCAATGGCGCCGATCTTATGTTCGTTGCCCATGCCGAGGTGCACACAGCCGGGGCCTGTGGACTCGCTGAGTCCGAAGTTGGTGTCGTAATCCATGTTCGGGAAATATGATTTCCAGTGTTTTATGAGCGCAGGCGGAACAGGCTGGGCGCCTATGTGCATCAGTCTCCACTGGCTCAGTTTGTAATCCGTTTGTTTCAGTGCTCCGCTGTCGAATTTAAGAAGAATATCCTGGGCCCACGGCACCAGCAGCCACACAATGGTTCCCCCTTCCTCGCTCACAGCTTCGAGGGTATATTCAGGCGAAACACCCTTCAGAATTACCGATTTCGCTCCCACAACGAAGCTGCCGAACCAGTGCATCTTTGCTCCGGTGTGGTAAAGGGGTGGTATAAGGATAAAGATATCGTCTTTTGTCTGGCGGTGATGGGCATTCTCGGTTATACAGGCAGATGCCATGTTGCTGTGGGTAAGGAGAATTGGTTTCGGCTGCCCGGTTGTACCAGAGGTAAAATATAATCCGCAGGGATCTGAAAAGGTAATCTCTGCGTTGATGGGCGATGCGTCTGCATCTGCCATAAGTGAATAGAATGATTCGGCGAAGGCGGGAACGTTTTTGCCGACGCATATGTAACTCTTGACCGTGGGAAGGGTATCTTTTATCGTTTCAATTCTTCCTGTAAATTCTTCGTCAAAGACAACAACCATAGGCTCTGCAACGTCAGAACAGTACTTCACGTCCTCTGCGGTAAACCGGAAATTTAAGGGCACTACCCATGCCCCTGTTCTGATTATGCCGAAGTAGGCTACGAGCCAGTCTATGGAGTTCTGCATGAAGTGAACAACCTTATCACCCTTTTTTACGCCCTTCTTTGCAAGGATGTTGGCAAATTTATTAGCCCTGTCGTCAAACTCCTTCCATGTAATCTCCGTTCTCTTTTTTTCTGCAGGTGAACGTTCCACAAGCGCTATGTCTTGTGGATACATCCGCGCGTTGCGCGCAAGAATCTCTCCGATATGCACGTGTAAATCTTCCATGAGACCCCCTAATAACAATATTTTGTTGACAAATACTAACGCTAAATTTATCATGCAATATATGTGTGAAGCAACACAAAAAAAGGAGGGTCTTATGAATTTTGGTATGTTTTCAGCGCTTAATGCAAGTAAGTTTCCAAAACGGGAGTTCATCATCGAGAGCTACCCGTCCAAGGGTCAGCGGAGGAGCCTGACATGGGCACAGTTTGATGACCAGACCAACAAGTTCGCAAATTATTTGATCAAAGATTGTGGCATCAAAAAAGGTGATGTCGTGCTCCACCTCATGATGAACTCCATGGAGTGGTATGCAAGTTATATTGCCATATTAAAGACAGGCGCAACGGTGACACCCCTGAACTTCCGTTTCGCGAGCGCAGACATCAAGTATGCAGCGGATGTAACAAAATGCAAGGCATTTCTGTTCGGTGATCAATTTGTCCCCAGGGTTGAATCTATCATGAAAGAGATGGAATACTGCAAAAAGTTCATCTGCCTCGGTGCAAATGTACCGTCACAGTTCACGTCCTATAATGAAATTGTGGAAAAAGGCGATTCAACCCCTGTGCTCGTAGAGACAAGCAATGACGACATGGCGGAACTTATGTTTACCTCCGGTACGACAGGAGCGCCAAAGCCTGTGTCCCATACCCATGAAACACTGTTCTATATAGGCATCGGCAATGCCCTTACCTACAGCGAGGGCTACAGCAGCATCTATCTTGCACCACATCCTTTCTACCATAGCGGTACCCTTTTTCTCTCCTTCCCCTGCTATATTGCGGCAGGTAAGATACTTATGCCCATGGAGACACAGCCGGAACTCTACCTGAAGTCAATAGCGGACGAAAAATGTACCGGCGGCTGGAATACAGTACCCACATGGTCTGATGTAATTAATGCTATTAAGACCGGTCAGGTTGATCTTTCGAAATACGACCTTTCGGCGCTGCGCCATATCGAGATTGGCGCCCAGCCTGTTCCATACATACTCCTCGAAGATTCGAAGAAGATATTTCCCAAACTTCCCATTGCCAACATATACGGCATCACGGAAGGCGGAGGCGGAGGCCTCATGAACTGCTACGATGAAGATATTATGAATAAGCCCGGCTCAATCGGAAAGGCTACTGCCTTTATGGAGGCAATGGTTATTGACAGTGACGGGAAGAAACTTCCTGCAAACCAGATTGGCGAGCTGATCATGAAGGGACCCCGTCTCATGAAGGAATATGCCTTTAATCCGGAAATGACAGCAAAAACGATAAAAGACGGCTGGCTCTATACAGGGGACCTTGCCTATGAAGACGAGGAAGGTTTTATCTTCTTTGCCGACAGGTCAAAAGACCTGATCATCAGGGGCGGCGAAAATATATTCCCCGCTGAAATCGAGGATGCACTCAGGAAATTCCCCAAGGTTGCCGACGTGGCAGTCTTCGGATATCCGCATCCGAGGCTCGTTGAAATCGTGATGGCCGTTATCCAGCCCAAGGAAGGCGAGACTATTACAGACGAGGAGATTATCGAGTTCTGTAAGGGCAAAGGACTTGCAAAATATAAATGGCCCGAAAAGATGGTATATGCCGTCATTCCTCGCAACCCGGCCGGAAAGATAGAAAAACCAAAACTGAGAGACATCTATGTAAAACCGGCGAAAGAGGCAATGGAGAAGGAGTTTAAGAAACAGTAAAAACCTCCTTCATGGAAGCTTTGTAGAAATGCCCGCTTTAAAAAGGCGGGCATTTCTTTTGCATCACTGCGGGCATATTCCCCGCGGCTTGCCGCGTGCCCGTCATACCGGATCGGGTCCGGTATGACGAAGAAGCCTCGCTCCTTGTGGCAGGATTTTATTCTCAGAAATTTATGGTTACCAAAAATTATCCAATTATACTTGTAGTTTTGTAAGGCAACAAAAAAGCACTGTGGTGTGCATATAACAGCGGCGTTCCCGTACCAGTGAGTGGTACACGGAGCGCTTTTTTTATGCAGTTCAAGACGGAGGCGTCTATGCCCGAAGGCGGGCACAGGACGCCTTTGCTGTTTAATAAAACTAAGGAGGTATTCAATGAAACGTTTTACTGCTCTTCTTTTGGTTCTGTTGTTTCTCGGTTTAGTAGGCGTTGTGTACGGGGAGGATCCGAAGACGGCACCTCCGCAAGCGGGAGCGGCAACCCAGACGGTTGTACCTCCCGCGACACCGGCTCCTCTAAAGGTAGACCCGGGAGATACCGCCTGGGTCCTCATATCCACAGCCCTTGTAATGCTTATGACACCCGGCCTTGCCTTTTTCTACGGCGGTATGGTGGGACGGAAAAACGTCCTCGGTGTCCTTATGCAGTGTTTTACGCTCCTCTGTATCATAAGCATACAATGGGTCCTTTTCGGCTACAGCCTTGCTTTCGGACCGGGCAAGGGTTTCTGGGGAGGTTTTGACTGGATCGGGCTTACCGGCGTCGGCCTTGAACCTTACAAGGACTATGCGGCCACCATTCCCCACCAAGCCTTTATGATCTATCAGGCCATGTTCGCCGTTATTACCCCGGCGCTGATCATTGGGGCCTTTGCTGAGAGGATGAAATTCTCCGCCTTTGTCTTTATTATGATACTTTGGGCTACCTTTGTGTATGACCCGGTGTGTCACTGGGTCTGGGGCGTGGGTGGATGGCTCAAGGAAATGGGTGCCCTTGATTTCGCAGGCGGCACGGTTGTCCATATTAACGCAGGCATTGCAGCCCTGATGATGGCCATAGTAATAGGCAAGAGAAAAGGGATCGGCCATAAAGCCATTTTACCTCATAACCTGCCCTTTACTGTTCTTGGTACTGCCCTTCTTTGGTTCGGCTGGTTCGGGTTCAATGGGGGAAGCGCCCTTGCTGCGAATGGACTTGCGGTAAACGCCTTTGTAGTAACGAACACCGCTGCTGCAGCGGCAGGCCTTACCTGGGGGCTTCTGGACTGGATGTTTAACGAAAAGCCTACCATGCTCGGCACCGTGACAGGCGCGGTCGCAGGTCTTGTAGCCATAACCCCTGCAGCAGGCTTTGTGAGCGCCCTCTCGGCGATCATCATTGGTATTACGGTAAGCATCATCTGTTTTGCCGCAGTGGCATGGATAAAACCAAAATTCGGATATGACGATGCCCTTGATGTGTTTGGCGTCCACTGCGTAGGCGGTATCTGGGGCGCCCTTGCAACCGGTCTCTTTGCATCCAAGGCGATAAATCCTGATGGCGCAAATGGCCTATTTTTCGGAAACCCCAAACAGTTCCTCATCCAGTTAGTTGCAGTGGGGGTAACTGTTGTCTATAGCGTAGTGGTCAGCTTTATTATCTTCAAGGTGGTTGATCTGGTTATGAAGGTAAGGGTACCCGAAAAGGATGAAACCCTCGGGCTTGACCTTACCCAACACCACGAAAACGCATATACAGTTATGGAATAGGAGGAAAAATCATGAAGCTTATTATAGCAATTATCAAACCCGACAGATTAGAGGCTGTGAAACAGGAGCTCTACAAGGCGGATGTAAACCTGATGACGGTTAATGAGGTCCTCGGTCATGGCAGGCAGATGGGGGTTACTGAGGTATACCGGGGCGCAAAGGAGATGGGGAACCTTCTCCGCAAGATACGCCTTGAGATCGCTGTGAATGAAAACTTCGTGGAACCCACTATTAAGGCCATTCTAAAAGGGGCCCAGACAGGAGAAGTGGGGGACGGAAAGATCTTTGTCCTTGACCTTGCGGAATGCGTCCGTATCCGCACAGAAGAACGGGGAGGAGTAGCAATAGGGTAAAAGGCAGTCGTTAGTCGTTAGTGAAAAGAGTTGAGGCAATGCCAAAAGGGGCGGGACGGCCCGCCCCTGGCATCCACACAAGTCTTTCAGTAGAAAATGTGGGAAAACTCACATGCATGGCATGAGAGAATAATTAGGAGGTATATGATGCGAGTTATTGGCTGTGTTATGTTGATATTGGCTGCACTAATCTTATCTGGTGCCGGGGTGCTTTACGGGCAGGACGCCAAAGGCGTGGAGGCAGGTGTCTCCGGGGCAAAACCCCCGGAGACTAAGCCTGCCGAGAAACCGCCGGAGGATAAAGTCACGGGAACAGCATCAATCACTACCCTCAACAGGTACATCTTCCGTGGTTACCAGATCGGCAAGAGCGGTCTTGTGATTCAGCCCTCCCTTTCTGCTTCCTTTAAAGGGTTCACTGCAACTCTCTGGGGAAATTTGGATACCAACCAGAGGAATACCACATCTGCAATCTTTTCCGGCGAGGGTCACAAGGGATGGAATGAGACGGACCTGACCCTCAGTTATACCTACACGATAAATAAACTCTCTTTAACGGGCGGGTATATCTACTACGGTCTCAAATATGCAAATGAAACCGAGGAGTTGTTCGCTACCTTTGCCTATGACATACTTACGAAGCCATCCTTATCCATCTACCAGGATATAAACGCCTATCCCGGAACCTACGTAAATCTGTCCTTTGCCCATTCGTTTAATCTTCCGAAGTCGATGACCTTAGACCTCGGCGCTTCTTTCGGGTATATGTCCGGACAGGGCAAATACTGGCAGACCTATCAGCCTGCAACTGCCACCTATACGGGCAGCAAGTACAGGGGTCTCCATGACGGTATGGTGAAGGCGGGCATGACGATACCCGTTACCAAGGCATTTATTATTCAACCCACTGTCCAGTACTGGTTTGCTCTTTCGGGAGATTCAAGCAAAACATACGGCGTGAATAGTGATCCGCTAAGTCCGCAATACGGCCTCAGGGTTCCCAACAACCCGAATGGGTATCTTGCAAGTAACTGGGTGTACGGCGTGAACTTTGCCTACAACTTTTAGTGATGTTTCTTACTGCGCTGTAGCGATACCCCCCCTGATTGACCAGGGGGGGGTAAAAACATCGGGGGTCTCTTAGAGGCCAGTGTCTATCCGTTAGGGATACTTATTCACTATCGACTCATGACTAACGGCTGCCTCTCTCAGTTACCAAACCCATCCGTTATTTACTCGTAGGGGTACGATAGGCTTGCACACAGATGTGCGAGCTGATGCGAGCCCTCATCGACCCCGAGGGTAAACCAACAACGCCGTTCAAATCAGTCAAAGTGTCGAGACTGGAAGGCCAGCAATAGGCCTGACAACGAATATCTTCATCGAAAAACGGAGGAAAATTATGAAGAGAGTCGCATTATGGGCGGTGTTATTGTGCTTGATAGGGGCAGGAATCTGTTGGGCTGAGGAAGCTGCCAATCAAACCGGAGCAGTAGCGGCCATCCAACCCGATGGGCAGGCAAAATCCCTCATCGATACGGGAGACACGGCATGGATGCTTATTTCTATTGCCCTTGTGATGTTGATGACCCCTGGTCTCGCCTTTTTCTACGGGGGCATGGTGAGACGTAAGAATGTGCTCGGTGTCCTTATGCAGTGCTTTATCGTCCTCGGTGTGATTACTGCACAGTGGATACTCTTCGGGTATAGTCTCTCCTTTGCGCCGGGAAAGGGGTTCTGGGGCGGCTTTGACTGGCTCGGCCTCTGCGGAGTGGGTGCTGCCCCCTTTAAAGAATATGCAGCAACGATCCCCCATGAGGCCTTCATGATCTTTCAGGCCATGTTTGCCGTTATTACCCCTGCTTTGATCATAGGCGCTTTTGCGGAAAGGATGAAATTCTCCGCCTTTCTTATATTCACAGTCCTCTGGGCAACCTTTGTCTACGATCCTGTATGTCACTGGATATGGGGGGTCGGGGGATGGCTCAAAGACATGGGGGTCCTCGATTTCGCAGGCGGGGCGGTGGTCCATATCAATGCAGGTATGGCTGCCCTCGTGACCGCCCTTGTGATAGGAAAGAGAACGGGTTATGCGAATAAGCCTGTGTCCCCTCATAACCTGCCCTTTACCGTCCTCGGTACAGCCCTCCTCTGGTTCGGGTGGTTCGGATTCAATGCGGGAAGCGCCCTCGGTGCCAACGGGCTTGCCGTCCATACCCTTGTGGTAACCCACACCTCCGCAGCCATTGCCGGAATAACCTGGGCAGCCCTCGAATGGATATTTAACGAGAAGCCGACCATCTTCGGTACTATTACCGGTTCCATTGCAGGCCTTGCCACGATCACCCCTGCGTCAGGGTTTGTCACTGTATTTGCTGCGGCTGTCATTGGCTTTCTCGCAAGTGTAGTCTGTTATGTCTCGGTGGCGATTGTGAAACCGAAGCTCGGGTATGATGATTCCCTTGATGCCTTCGGTGTCCATGGAGTGGGGGGCATCCTTGGTATGCTCGCAACAGGCCTCTTTGCATCGAAAGCCGTCAATCCTGCAGGAGCAGATGGGCTATTCTACGGAAACCCCAAGCAGTTCCTGATCCAGTTGGTTGGGGTGGGTGTAACGGTCGTATACAGTTTTGTGGTAAGCTATATCATCTATAAAATAATCGATGTTTTTATGAAGGTCAGGGTCCCTGAAAGGGATGAGACCATCGGTCTTGACCTCACCCAGCACCATGAAAATGCATATACCATTTTAGAATAGGGGGCAACTATGAAACTTATTATTGCAATTATCAAACCCGACAGATTAGAGGCAGTAAAACAGGAACTCTACAAGGAAGATATAAACCTTATGACAGTCAATGAGGTCCTCGGCCACGGCAGACAAATGGGCATTACCGAGGTGTATAGGGGTGCAAAGGAGATGGGGAACCTCCTCCGCAAGATTCGTCTTGAAATAGCTGTGAACGAAAACTATGTTGAGCCAACGATCAGCGCTATTATAAAGGGGGCGCAAACGGGAGAAGTGGGAGACGGAAAGATCTTTGTCCTCGACCTCGCGGAATGCGTCCGTATCCGGACAGAGGAACGGGGAGGAGTCGCAATAGGATAAAGGCAGTCGTAAGAGCAGTCGTTAGTTGATAGTCGTTAGTATAAGGCATTGAGGCAATGTCAAAAAGGGCGGGCAGTCGTCCCGGGGTTCCACGCAGTTTTTCATTAGTTTTTATACTATCGACTATCGACTATCGACTGCCTTTAAGTTACCGGTAACCCAAAAATATTACTTGTAAATAAGGGTACTGTGCATTATATTATTTAAGCACAAAGACGTGCTCATCCCTCAACGTCCCCGAGGGGTTTTCTAAAATGCTGAACAGCGTCGTTCAAAACAGTCAGCGCCTTAAGAATATTTATAATCTACAAAAGGAGAAAATTATGGAGCTTACAGAGGTTTTTGGTTCTAACGTGTTTAACGATAAGATTATGAAGGAGCGTTTGCCGAAGCAGATATACAAGGCTCTGAAAGAGACCATCGAGAAAGATATGTCTTTGAGGTCCGACGTTGCAGATGTGGTTGCGAACGCCATGAAGGATTGGGCAATTGAGAAAGGGGCTACCCACTATACCCATTGGTTTCAGCCTTTGACGGGCATTACCGCAGAGAAACATGACTCTTTCATATCGCTGGCCCCGGATGGCAGTGTAATTCTCGAGTTTTCCGGAAAACAGTTGATCCAGGGCGAGCCGGATGCGTCATCCTTCCCAAGCGGCGGGCTCCGGGCCACATTTGAGGCACGAGGATACACCGCGTGGGATTGTACTTCGCCGGCGTTCCTGAAGACAGATGAAGCCGGCATGGTAACCCTTACCATTCCGACTGCATTCTACTCCTATAACAGTGAAGCCCTTGACAAGAAGACGCCTTTACTCCGATCTATGAAGGCCGTGTCAAAACAGGCCCTCCGGGTCTTAAGGGCCCTCGGCAACACCGTATCGAGCAAAGTGACCTCCACGGTAGGCCCCGAGCAGGAATACTTCCTGGTGGACAAGAGCTTCTATCTCGACCGGATCGATCTCATGCTTGCCGGCAGGACGATCTTCGGTGCCCCTGCGCCCAAGGGGCAGGAACTGGAGGATCAGTACTTCGGCGCCATTAAAGACAGGGTTATGGATTATATGAATGATCTTAATATGGAGCTCTGGAAGATGGGCATTACCTCGAAGACCCAACATAATGAGGTCGCACCTGCCCAGTATGAGATGGCCCCCATCTTTGCCACCACGAATATTGCCACAGACCACAATCAGCTTGTCATGGAGACCATGCAGAAGGTGGCCCTCCGTCACGACCTGGTCTGTCTCCTCCATGAAAAGCCATATGCAGGTATTAATGGCTCAGGCAAACATAATAACTGGTCTCTCTCGACTGAAGACGGCATTAATCTCCTCGAGCCAGGCAATACACCCGGCGAGAATGTTCAATTTCTTCTCTTCGTAAGCGCAATGATCAAGGCCGTGGATACCCATGCCGATATCCTCCGTGCCACGTGTGCAACAGCGGGTAACGATCACCGTCTCGGCGCCAACGAAGCGCCCCCTGCAATTATATCCATCTTTATGGGAGAGGAACTGACAGACATCCTTGCAAAGATCTCAAAAGGCGAGAAGATCACCACCAAAGACGCCGAGTTTACAAAAGTAGGTGTTGACACGCTGCCCGAATTTCCCAAGGATAATACAGATCGTAACAGGACCTCTCCCTTTGCCTTCACAGGCAACAAGTTCGAATTCAGGATGGTTGGCTCCGCGCAGTCCATAGCAGGATCAAACGTTGCTTTAAATACCATCGCTGCCGAAGCCTTTGACGAGATTGCCGGGCGTCTGGAAAAGGCCAAGGACAAGAATGCCGAGGCAGCACAGATTATTAAGGAAATCTACAAGAAGCATAGCCGGGTGATCTTTAACGGCAATAATTATGCTGAAGAGTGGGTAAAAGAGGCGGAAAAAAGGGCTCTGCCGAACGTAAAGAACGCCGTTGACGCCTTAAAGGCATTTGTTACGGATAAGGCCTTTAAGCTCTTCGAGAAATATGAGGTTTTCTCCCATAAGGAACTCCATTCCCGGTACGACGTGTATGTAGAGACTTACTCCAAACAGATCAATATCGAGGCCATGGCTGCAATCGACATGGTGAAAAAGCAGTTCATTCCCGCAGGTCTCGAATATGCGACCTTCCTCGCGGACTCTGCTGCCAGCTTTAAGGATATAGGGGTCGGGGCTTCAGTGCAGGAGGATATCCTGAAGAAACTGAATACACTGCTCTCATCGGCATATAAGAATGCGACGAAGCTTGAGACAGCCGTCGTCAAGGCGCAAGCAATGGGCGATGCCGTGAAACAGGCCGAGGCGTATCGCGACAAGGTATTTGCTGTAATGCAGGCATTACGTATCGATGTCGATGCTATGGAAATGATCGTGCCGAGGGATACGTGGCCCGTGCCTACATACACGGAACTCCTCTTTAAACTGTAAACCTGTTTGTTACACAGAAAAGCCGGTCTTTCAAGACCGGCTTTTCTTTTCATGGAAGATTATTCCTGATATTTCCCTCAAAAAGGTGTATACTATTGCTTGGGTTGATCTCTCCCCTCGTTGTTCCGCGGCTATATACGGGATCGACTGATACGGATCACAATCGCATCTCGATTCCTGACAGATTACCAGTTAACCATATTAAGGGAAGTGACACATGCACAGCGTAGCAGAGTTTATAGAGACCAGAAAATGCATTGAGACACTCACCAGGCAGATTATCCTGTCAGCCGAAAATAATGCAGTACAAAAGTCAAAACAGGATCTTGATGAGGCAAACAGGCAGCTGGAGATACTCAGGACCATGGTGGCCAATGATGTGCAGGTAATCGTGGTGGATCGTCTCACCAGACAGCTTACAAGCCTTGGCACGAAGGTTGAAACAAAGGTAGCGAAGAAGAAGCCTGTGAAGAAGAAATCGAAGACAGAGGCTGAGGGGTAATTTTCAGTTCAAAGCGCATTGCCTTGTGTATGGAGGACTACCGTCCGTAGGGGAGATAAGGCGGGGCAGCAGGGTTTTTTACCCGATTAAGCACAATTCCGAGAATCTTCTCTTTAGGGAGCAAATCGAGTGCTTTCTGGATATCCCGAATGGATGTCTTATTGGCTTGCACAACTACGAGAATGTGATCAACCAATGGGGTGAAAGCAAGGGCGTCTGCCCCTGTCAGTATTGGTGGTGCGTCAAACAGGACATACCTCTCGGGATAACGCGTCTTCATATCAGAGACAAGCTCTTTCATCTTTGGCGATCCAAGAAGTTCTGCGCTCTCCGAAAATGGCCTTCCCCCAGAGATAATTGTCAATTTGTCGATTCCTGGCCACAGGATCAGTTCGGCGATAGAGGTATCCTTCAGGAGATAATCGGTTAGCCCCTTCTCACTTCGGATGCCCAGAAGTTTGTGAACGTTCTGTCGCCTCAGGTCGCAATCGACCAGAAGGGCAGTCTTATTGTAATCCTTTGCCAACGTCAGGGCAAGGTTTACGGACGTCAAGGTCTTTCCTTCCCCAGGAAGCGCGCTTGTAATCATAATAGTATTTCCATTATCAGCACCGGTTTTGTGTAAAATGCGTGTGCGCAACACCCGGTAATAATCCATCTCCAGACTTTCTGAAGAAAGGGCCACACAACGGTTATCCATACAAAACTTAGCGTTGAGGTCCACCTTACGGGACTGAGAATAGGCGTGAGAAACCCATCCTGCTTTATGTCTATCCTCATTGTCAACCAAGGTCTCTTGAGTATCCGATTGAGAATTGACAGGAACAGTGTTTTCCGCCTTCGGCGTCTCCTCGTTTGTGCTAAGGTTTTCTTCTGGCAATAACACCCGTAGCTCAGGAGGCTCCGGTATTTTTTTGACCTTTTTTGACTGTCCCTTGGGTTTGTCCCCGATGCCACGAGAAATCTTCTTTGTTGCCTTTTTCTCATCCCCATCGCCCTTCACGGTTTTATTTCTTGATATTACCTGTGGCTCAGGAGGCTCCGGTGTTTTTTTGACTATTCTTAACCGTCCCCTGGGTTTGTCCGCTTCTTTTGTCTTCTTAATTGGCATCGAAAGACCTCATTGTTAGATCATAAATTTTCTTACCAGTCTGGCCCAAAGGATATTGAGATCCAAAACGAAGAAATGAAGAACGAAAATGCCCACAACCACAGAAACGGCGGTCCCTATCAGCATAATCACCTTTCTCTTTCCTCTGAGGGTCCTTTCTCTATCAGTGATAATCTCCGGTATGCTTGCAAGAACCGGAATTTGAATGATTGCATAAAGGTCCCGCTCGTTTCGCACCGATTGGTCCATAAATTCTCTGAGAGAGACGGTGCCGACCCCTGCCCCTATACCGAGGAACACTCCGATCAGTATTATGGCCGGAATATTTGGTTTTATAGGTTTTTCGGGAAATCGCGCAGGATCCACCATGGTGAAACGCTCCCCCATCTGCCCTTTTTCGAGGCCCTGGGCAACCTTTGCTTCCATGGTTTTTCTCATGAGATCATCGTATTTTGCCTGGGCATTATTTCGCTCAGTCATAAGGGTTTTGTATTCCTGATCAACCCTTGGGGAAGCCTCCTGGCGTCGTTGATAATCATTCCTCTTCCTGGAGAGTTCCTCCAACTGTCTCTTTGCAGATTCTATATCCGCCTGTGTCCCTGCGAGCTGCGACGAGAGGGCAACATACGCTGGATTGTCAGGCTGATCAGTAACCGATATATAGGATTTTTTTTGGCCTCCTGCAGAGGCTTCCTGTTCCGATACCTTTAGCCTTTTTTCCAGTTCTGCAATTTCAATCTTAATTTTGGCAACGTCCGGGTGTTTATCAGACACGCGGCTCGTCAACTGCAAGAATTTTGCCTTGAGTTCCTTGAGAAGGGTCCTGTCCTGATTAGCCGCATCAGTGGGGATGGTCGCGAGCTGGGCCTGAAGGTAACTCTCCTTCTCTTTAAGAGTCCGAAGTTGATCTCTCATTTGTTTGATATCCTGTTCTGTCCTGTCCAGGCCCATCAAATTTGTCGCAAGGAGTTCCGGTAGAGAATTGATGTGTTTCTCTTTGAAAGAGGCAATAAGGGCTTCGTATTTAGTTAACTGTTCTTTAACTATTGCTGCCTCATCGCCGAGAAATTTGGATGCCCCTTCTGTCTGCTGCTCCCGCACCTTGAGATTCTCCTCCAAATAGAGGGAGGCGAGGACATTCGCCACTTTTAATACCATCTCCGGATTCCTTCCGTCATATGAGACAGTGAAGGCAGTCGTAGCCGTGACTTTAGCTCCCGTACGACGATCAACTGTATCGGCGCTTATGGCGGTAAATTTAATGTCTTTGTGCATCTTAGCGATCACATCTTCCTTTGCCCATTTTTTTCTTTCCTCAGGATAGAGGTCAAACCGGTTTATAATCTCGATGAGTTTTGTAGAGCTCATTACCCTCTGGCTGATCGCCTGAAGCCGCTGTTCCGCGTAGCTTGTGACAGTGGCCATTACCAGCTCTCGGGGAATCTCCTGCTCCTCGATAAGGATTGTTGATGTAGACCGGTAAATACGGGGCAAAAACCGTACAGCTATTACAGTAATTGTGAGAACTATCAGAACAGGAACGATAAAACTCCACTTTCTCCTCTTCAGGATTGCAACGTACTCACCTATTGTCTTAGAGTCTTCGTCCATCAATCGCCCAGGCTTATTGGATATTTTATTAATATATTCGTAATTAGTATATTAGCATATTTGCATATGCACTACAAAATTTAACCGTCCCCATTCCCCAATTACGAATTACCGGTTACAAATTACCAATTACAAATTTTACTCAAAAAACCTATGTTGCAAGTAGAAGCGAACCATAAACAGATTTCGGCTCGCAACCTGGTTGGTTGCATTATTTAGATATCTTACATAATTATAGGAAGATTCCACAAAAAAGTCCTTTGACACTGTGTAGCGCAGCGTGGGGCTCACCGTTAATGTTTCGTAGTCTATCTTGTTTGCCGAGAACTCGCTTTGATCAGATTTGTTCAGGATATAGGATGCGGTAAAAATCCCGCTTAACTCATAAGTAAAACGCCTGTCCATGTTAAATGAGAACATCGTACGTTCTGTAGCGCCTACTTGGCCGTACGCAGGGGCAACATCCCTCACTACTGCGAAATTCATATTTGTTTTTTCCCCCTTATAGACAAGGGCAATTTGACCGGTTCCGCCGAGGCCGTTGCTCTGTTTCTGTTCGGGAGGCAAAAAGTAGGAGGGCTGAAAGGTAAATTGAGAATTGGTATACCGGAGGCCTACATCTATCGTAACATTCCAGAGTTCGTTAAGCTGCCGGACCAGACCTACTGTGCCGGTATAGTTGTCAATCTGTGTGCCTGTAAAAAGATAGTGGGCAAAACCAAAATTTACCCTTGTTTTTGTATTGTTCGCGAGATAGGCAAGGTCATGAATGAATCCAAGATTCACTGTATTTGATTCCATATCGACAACCTTCGTTTTTTCATAAGTATCTTTCAAGTAATCGTAGGATAATCGCGCGGCAGTTGTTTCTGAAAAGGCATAATCAGTGGTAAGACCGTAAATCTGCCGGTGACGTTTTAAACTGCTCAACACAAGGCCGGTCGTAAACAGATCGCGGTCAGGTCTCGAATCCTGAATGTAATCCCCACGCCCTGTAAAACTGAGCCGGGGATTTACCACATAGCGAAGGGTGCCCCGGTATGTCTGGTCCGTTGCATTCAATTCGTTGTTTTTCCAGTAATACCGTTGATCAAGTCTCGCAAAAAGGCTCATTTCAACTGCTTCGGTTTTCTTAGCTATTTCTATCTGAGGCGATGCAGTACTGACAAAATCTTCTGTAGTTGACTGGCGGCGCGGTTGAAGATAGATGTTATCGTTATATTCCTGCTTTATTTCGAGGGACGGCACCAATCTCAACTCATCGGACAGGGTATTAACAAAAACCTTTTTGGTTGACCGGTCTTGCTGCAGCGGAAAGGCGCTCTCACCATACTTATTCGCTGAGAGGGGAGAGGGGACCTGTTTAAACTCGTCAAGGGTGCTTACAAAATCGTTTTTCGTCAACCGGTCAACGGGCCGGATAACCATTTTGTCAGGATGCTCGTGCTTTGTCTTAAGAGGCGGTGCTTCTCTGGGATCGTCAGGACGTGTGCCACCATCGGATTCGTGTTTTGTCCCAAGAGGCGGTTCGAGTATAAAATCATCCGCCCTCACTTCCCTTGAAAGAAGAACCGTCAGGACCAGCACAAAGATACATGTCAAGAATAGGCACATATGCACATTTCTTGCAAAACTATTCACCAATTTACCAATATATCGATTCACTGACCCACCCCGTTATTATTCCGATAGACCAATATACGAATTGCCAATTACCCATCTGTCTTGCCCTTCGCCGGCACTAAGGGACCATGACCACGTCGCCGGGCTTCAGTTGAATATTTTGTTCCAGTCGAATACCGTTAGCCACCTCGTCATACCGGAAATCAAAAACCTTTGTCTTCCCGCCCTCCTGACGAAATATCTTAATACTGTTCCTTTTCGCAAAGGGATTCAATCCTCCTGCCATAGAGAGGGCTTGCAGGACATTGACATATTTGTTGAGCATAAACCGATTCTGTCCTGTGAAGTTTACACGGCCTATCACGTATACTTCCATGCTGTTCACTTGTTTTACCTCGACAGAGAGCACGGGCTCAGGGATATAGGGGGTAAGCTTTTCCTCTATCTCTTGTTTTATCTGAGCGATCGTTTTTCCCGCAGCAACAAGTTGTCCTACTAAAGGAAAGGAAATCTTGCCATCAGGAAGAACAGCAACCGTCTTAGTGAGAGTTTCGTCCCTCCATACAGAGATGTCGAGAAGATCTCCGGGGCCTATAAGGTAATCGGTCCCCGTTTTAACCGCTGCAAGGACCGGTTTTTCGGAAATATCCGGACCTGGCGTGTCCTGCGCAGCCTTAAGCGGCGACACTGCAAGACATAACAGCAACATAAGGGCTAAGAGGTAATGCGTGGATGCGTGGATGCGTGGATGCGTGGATGAAGCCAAACGGAAAAACAATAAAACCTGTTCAATCATGTTATCCCTCCTGTCATTTACAGCTTTTCAAGCGTTTTTTTCGCTTCTTCTTTTCCCTGGAAGTTTTCTTTGGATGCGCATGCCTTTTTCAACAACTGCCTCGCCTCATCCAGCCTGTTAAGCTTGTAGAGCACCATGCCCATATGGTAGGTAATGGCAGGATTTTCAGAAGCCTTTATATTGGCCCTTGTGATAAAATCATTAGCCTGGCCCGTATTCCCCTTCCTGTAGTAGATCCACCCTATGGTATCCAGGATAACTGCATCGTCAGGATGCAGTTTGTTGGCTTTCTCTGCTAACTCAAGGGCCCTATCAAGGTCTTTCTTGTCCTGTCCATATTCACTAAGCAAGAATGCCAGATCATTTGCAGCCGGCCAGAGGTCGGGCTGTTTTTGCAGGCCTTTTTCGTAGATATCCATGGCCTTTTGGTGGTCTCCGGTCTGTAAGTAGATCCTTCCCAGAGTCAGGTAGGCCCTTATGTTATCCGGGTTTGCCTTTAAAGACTCTTCCAGTTTTTTCGCAGCCGTGGCTGCCTGTCCTTGGTTAAGGAGGACGGTTGCAAGGTTATTGTAGGGCGGCGGCCAGAGGGGCTGGGCCTCGATTGCCTTCCGATAGGCCTCTTCGGCCTTTGCATAATCCTTCTGAGCACCGTATACCTGCCCCATGAGGTTGTATGAAAAGGCATCCCCGGGGTATTGTTTAATGCGTCCCTCGCAGAGAGATAGCGCATCTCCATATTTCTTCTGCACCACATATGCCTGAATCAGGGCAGAGAAGAGCGTCGGGTTCGCAGGATTTAAACGGACTGCCTGTTCAAACTCAGGGATTGCCTTATCCCATTTCCCCTGATTCACATAAAATTCGCCCATCTTGACATATCCGAGGGGTATGCCCGGTGCTTTTCGCTTGATATCAGAGTATTCACCTTCGGCCCTCTTCACATCTTTCATGGCGCCATAAAGGTCACCGAGATCTGCCTTAATTTCCAGGTCATCAGGGCTATTCTGGAACACCTTTTTTAACGACTCCTCTGCCTTCTTGTAATCCTTTTGTATTGCATAGAGTCTCGCCATAGCCCTTAGCACTTCTTTTGATTGGGGATTTATACGCTGGGCATTTTTAAGTGTATCGAGGGCAAGGTTCCATTCCCGATTTATCCCATGGGCCTCAGCAAGAGATATATAGCCTGCAATAAACTGTGGTCTTTCGGTAATGACAGCTCTGAGCTCCGGGATAGCATTCGCCCCGTCTCCCTGCTTGAGCAATATACTTCCCTTCGTGAACCGGCCTTCAAGGCTTTTGGGATTGGCTGCAAGCACTTCATCTACGTATTTTCTGGCCTCCACCAGTTTATTTTGCATCATGTATATATTGGCAAGGGCGTCCTTGGTCTTTATAATGTCCGGGTTTTTTGAATCCTTTTCAAGGGCAAGGCACTCATTGAGCCGCGCGAGCGCCTTGTCAGTCATATTGGACCGTATGTAGAATTCGCTTATGGCAAAGCGAAGCTTAAAGCTTTTCGGGTTCAGCTTTATCCCTTCGTCCAGTTTCTGGATCGCAACCTCTGGTTTGTTCCGCATAATATAGAAGGCAGCAGTCTGTATCCAGGTATCCTCATTCTTCGCGTTGGAGGAGAGGATGCCATCCAGCAGTTCTGTTGCCTTCTTTTCGTTGCCGGACTCCCAATAGAGCCCAGCCAGGGTAATCTTGTGGCGATCATTCTTTGGCTCCATCGCGATAATCTTCTCAACCCACTTTATCGCATCATCAGGGCGCTTATTTTTAACATATATATCTACTAAAGCGAGGAACAGCATGGTTGATTTAGGGTTTACATCAATCCCCTTCATGAGGGTTGTCTCCGCGCCTTTTACATTCTGTTCCTGCAGGAACGCAGATGCAAGGATGAGAAATGCGTCCGGCTGTGTAATACCAGCTGTGATACACTCTTCCGTGAACCGGCGCGCTCCGGAGATATCTTTTTGAGCGAGCAAGGCTGCTCCTTTCAGCAGCAGGGCATCTTCGTTCCGCGGCTCCTCTTTGAGGACGAGGACTGCTTTCTCCATAGCCTTATCAGGCGCTCTCCCGGCAATAAAAAGCCTGCCCAGTTGAATCTGGGCCTTTAAATGGCGTGGATCAAGGTCTATTGCCTTTGAAAGTGCGCCATAGGCGCCTTTTATGTCCTCTTTGCGGATGGAGACCATTCCGAGCATATAGTATGCATCAACAAATTTCGGATCAATCTGGATGGCATTCTTGAGTTCAAGGCCTGCCTTCTGATAATCACCCTTTTCATAGAGCGCCTTCCCCTTGTTGAAGAATTTCATTTTCTTCTGTTCCGGCCCGCCGCAGCCTGCAACCACAATACCTATGATTAAAATGAACAACAGCGAGAGGTGTAATTTTGTTTTCATGTGTACTCCTTTTGGTAATTGGTAATCAGATGCGTGCCTTCATGGTATTGATAAAGTTGTTTAGATTTCTTCCCAGGACTTCTAACGACTCGGAATTTTCGTTGTATATCTCATGCGCGATAAGATCCCTTTGGTGCAATAATGTGAACCAATGTTTTGATTCAAGCAGTGAGCCTCGTGAGTTATAATACACCAATTATCAAAACATTCCCCTCACCACTACCACTCCCAGCGTTACCACGGTTGCAATGGTAAGTCTGCCATACTCTCCCCTCAGTTCTCCCATAAGTACCTCATAACTGAAAAACAAGGCGATAGAGCTCGCCGCCACCGCACTGAGTTCCTTATGCTGTATATAAGCCCCGGCCACATAGGGGGCAACAAGGGCAATGAGAAGGATGAGGAAATCCATGGTGGTAACCTTAAAACCTTTTGTACGCTTTGTAAATCTGAGGGTCATTACCACAAAAAGGACAAGGAGAAGAATAAAAAGATTATAGAACTTGAAGAAATGACGGGCTGTCTTAAGGCCATCGTCTGTATTCATTAAATACATGACAAAAGAAACAAAGAAATAGAGAGAAAAGGTCAGTACACCCCTTATCCAACGTCTTTTGAACACCCAGGTTATACCAATAAGAGCCATAAAACCAACACAGATGAATGAAAAATATTGTGGTATGTTCATAGGCATACAGCTTGCAGCAAAAAGAAGGAGCGGCAATCCTATCTCGATACACTTGAAAGGAACGATGATCAATAAACCATTTTCCTTCAAAATCTTTAGACGCCCCTTGATTATGCGATCGATAAAATCAATACGTTTGAACTTCCAACCCTTTTTGTCTAAAAGATGAAAAAAACCGAGAATAAGCCCGGCGAAAATAAGGTAACCGCTGAGCAGAATCCACTCAGAGTAATACCGCATGAGAAACGCCGATATTACACAAAAGGCATATATGAGATAAATAATAAAAACAGCTTCAGTGTGAAAAAAACCAAGTCGCATCAGGCGATGGTGGAAGTGGTTTTTATCAGCGGCAAAAGGAGACCTGCCGTCTGCAATACGCTCAACCATTACTGTAAGAGTATCAAGTATCGGAAAACCGAGAATAATAAGGGGCAGAACAGGGCTTAAAGCCGTATCCCTCTGGGTAAGCTCCAGCGACATAGCTGCAAGGGAAAAACCGAGAAATTGGCTGCCTGTGTCACCCATAAAAAGGGTAGCAGGATAGGTATTAAACCTTAAAAACCCGAAAATAGACCCTATGAGGGATAAAGAAAGAAGCGATATGACGGCATTATCCTGAATATAAGCAAGGTATCCGATACAGCAAAAACTGAGCAGGCTTATGCCCCCAGCCAGACCATCGAGCCCATCGGCAAGATTAATTGCATTTGTGATTCCTACAATTACAATCACGGTAAAAGGGACGGCAATCCAGGCGGGAAGAAGATATCCCTCGGGAAGTATAGCTCCCAGGTTGTCAATTTTGACTTCACCATAAAAGACAATCACGAAGGATGCTGCGCATTGCCCTACGAGTTTTACTATATAGCTAAGGTCCTTCAGGTCATCGATCAACCCGAAAAACACAATAATAGCAACTCCGGCAGCATATGCCTTAAAAAAAGGGCTCGGTGTTGCCCACAAAAGCGTCGAAGCGAAGGTCCCTATAACCAGCGCGATCCCACCTATTCTCGGTATCGGATGGCTGTGGATCTTCCGCTCTCCTGGAATATCCATTGCACCAAACCTCCGTGCAATACGGATAAAAACAAGGATAAGCGGCATAGTGACAAATAAGGATAGAAGTAGGGTAGATGAGTAGATCAATGTTTAATTCTTAATGTTTAATGTAGAATTAAAATAGTTTGCGGGCTCGTGTTTTCGGTAATTATATCAATAGACTTTTAACGGAATAATTTTCGATATCCCGATAAAATCATTATCATTATGAAGGAGTGCCAGATCATACTCCAAAGCAGTCTCTGCAATCAGGCAGTCAATCGTGCTCCTCACGGTGATACCATGTTTGCGGCACTCCATATAAAGCCTTGCAGCCCGCGAAAATGAATTGACCGGGTCTTTTAAGTGATAGAATCGTTGGGTAGCAAGGTATTTCACAAGAAGTAAGAATTCCTTATCCGACGAAGCTCCTTGCAGGACTTCCTGAAAGATGAAAGAATTTATCCCGAATGGTATCCCATGCTGAAGAATTGCCTCGAACTTCACGGTTCCATCGTTTTTTAATCCTTTAAAAAAATCGATTAATACGGATGTATCAACCAGGATCATTTCCCCTCACGTAACGCCTTATAGTCATAATCTGGAGCAAACAATATTTTACCTGAAAGCTCAAGAAGATCAAGGCGTCTGCGGTTTTCAACAAACTCTTTCAATGCCTCGTGGATAACCTCCTTTTTCGTCCTCGCACTACTCAATCTCAACGCATCCTCAACCAGGCCGTCATCAAGGACTATATTTGTTCTCACAGAACACCTCCAGATGTGTATTAACATACACCAGCGTAGGTAAATGGTCAAGTTTAAGAAATGTATTGATATAAGCAATTTCCGGTCTCTTACTTTCCCGGCAAATACTCGTTCAGCACAGGGACCATATTCCGTACAAAACTCTGGAGTCTTGCTTCTGTGTCCTTCAAGGTCTCCTTCGGGTGTACCGGCGTAATAAGCCTTACGAGTGCTCCGTCAGTCCTCTGTTTTGTCAGGGCATCCCAGAAATTATAAAGTTTTACTTCATATAGCTTTGTCAGTACCCTACCCCTCATGGGAAACCAGTAGTAGGTAAGCTCAACTGCCCCGCTTTTTTCCATAAATGACCGGTTTACCCTCATGACCTGACTGGCTCGGCCAAGGGGAATATCCACATCTCCTGCTTCCCGGAACTCCCAGCCGCTCCCCGGCAGACATGTTTCGGGAGAATGAATTGACTCACCCTTTCGCTGGTCCTGGTAATAGGCAACATAAAAATTAATTGTTTCCCCCTGGGGATTTGTATAATCTGCGGTGATATAATCGCTAAACTTCAATACATCAATAAATTGCTGCTCCATGGAGCCTTGTTTGCCGGACCACTCTCCTATATTCATAGGAAAAAGACTAAACGATTTTTTGATAGGCGTCTTTTCCCTGAATTCAATCCCCCGCGACAAACCAAAGGTTAGCGATATCACCACCAGTGCAGCAATAAACATTCTCGTCGGCTTCCCGATGTCGATAGTCCGCCCTCTGCCCTCTGCCCTCTGCCCTCTGCCCTCCGACTTCTGACTTCCACCCTCCTTCGGAGGAAACTTACGCAGTATCCACATCTCGAAAACAAGGAAGGGGATTGCAAAAAGAAAAATAAGCCATCCGGAAAAACCGTGAAAAAATCCCTCGGCAACTCTTGCGTCAAATATGCTGTAAAGCACCCCCGTTGATGCAATCCTGAAACTGTTTACAAAAATAGCCAGAGGAATCGATGACAAAAAAAGTGTTGTTCTTTTCCATATATGGGCCTTAAACATATATGCTAAAAGGAGGCTCAAAACCATGAGGGGAAAAACATAGCGCAACCCGCTGCACGCATCTACTACTTGAAGCTGGGTAAAGCCAAGATCAATAATATTTCCTTCCCTGTAGGCGGACATTCCATAGATATGGAGCATCCAGACGCCAAGCTGTGAGGAAATCAATTTTAAGACCTGCGAGATCCGAACATTCACAAAGTTCGGAAAGGGAAACATGGCAAGCATTACAAACAGGGCAAACCAGATGGTTTTTATTTTATCCCAGCCCAAATGGAGCCAGCAAAGCCCAATGACAACAAGCCAGAAGGAAAGGTACATGGTAAAAAATTCTCCGCTCAGTTCTCCCAGCCAGAAAAGGGCTATCCCCAGCCCAAAAGGCGCCATTCCTTTCCATGAGGGGAAGGATGGCAGTTCAGCAAGCTCCTTTCGTTTATCCCAGATAAGATATAGGACAATAAAGGGAACTAAATAACAGTGAGAATAATCTTCCTTTGCCCAGTCAACGAAGACCATCCACTTTAAAGCCGAAAAATAGGCAAGAACGAGAATAATCCCATAGATTGCCGCCTTCATCCAGCTCGCAGATTTAATGTGTATCTCACCAAGGGCTTTTATCATGTTCGACTTTATGAATTTTGATGCATATTTTTATTGAAGCTTTTTATCTTTATCGGGGTTCATAAAATAACCTGCCTTATTAACGGTTTCTTCTGTTTTGTTTTAGTTTTTCATGTAGGACCCACAACAAAAAAATAGGCGTTGACTTCAGATTTCTCTCCCAAAGCCTACGCGGCTCCCTCATGAATCTTGGCAACCATTCAAGACCCAGTTTTTGCCAAAAAATTGATGGCCTTTGTTTTGTACCCGCATAAAAATCAAAAACAGCGCCTATCGCCCCTATAAATGGCACTTCTAATATGTAGCGGTTTTGATAAATCCATTTCTCCTGTTTTGGTGCCGTCATGCCAACCCAAAGCACATCAGGTTTTGCAGAATTAATGATATCTATCATTTTCTTATTATCTTCCTCAGAAAACTCCTCTTTAAAAGGGGGAGAATAAGTTCCGCAAACAAAAATCGATGGAAATTCGCGACAGAGGCGCTCAACCATTAGACCTAAGACATGCTTAGTAGATCCTAAAAAAAAATATTTAAGTCCCCCGTCTTTATTAGCCAGTAACGTAAATGCGCGAAAGAATTCACTTCCGGCAACTCTTTCTTTTAAAGGTAGACCAAGCATCTTTGCAGCTAGTGCAATACCGTAACCATCTGGCATTAAAATATCTGCGCTCTTTAAGGCTGCCTGAAATTCCTTGTCCCTTGACGCAACAACAATAGAATGTGGGTTAGCGCAAGCCATATACCTATGCATGTCAGCACTTTTGCACCATTCCATTGCCCTTGTGATGAGTTGTGAGCAATCTTCGGCATTTATTGAGTAACCAAGGATAGTTGATCTCAAGTATTTACCATTTTAGGAAACATTCTTTTACACCATCTCCTTGATGGTTATTTCTTAATTGGCCAGCTCGCTCGTAGCGGATCGTTGTAAGGGCCTATTTTATCAATAGGAATTGGTTTAAATCCTATTTTCAGGGCCGGAGAGTTGGGCAATAGGCTATAATCACCTTTCGCAATATCTACAAACAGCGGATCGGCCATTACACTGTTTCGATCTAATCCATTTTCCTTCCACTTATTCCATTGCAGATCAGGGGGCACCTTCATGAATGGCACCAGCAAGGGTAGGCCTGCATGGTAGATAATGTTGTAATCGGACACTGTAGTAGCAAGGTCGATATCCTTGTTGATACCGTAAAGTATTCCACTGCGACCAACATAATAAACAATATTCCGCACAAAACTATTTCCAGACATTTTAGCACCAGTAGCAATATCTGTAATTGTTGATATCTGAGGATATTTCTTGTATCCCATTTCCTTAATCTTTGAAAACATAGCCGGAAGCATTTTTTCAGAAATAGGCTCATTGGGGAGCCATGCAGAATAAAGCATTTGCCCTAAGTAGCCGCCTTCAATGATCATATTGTTTTCTACAACATTATCTCTACCACTGTGAATAAAAATGCCACCGCTTGCCGTATTCACGACAATATTGCCATAAACCTTTGTGCCGCTCAACCAGTCATCCAAATAAATGCCAAATGTATTATGTGGGGTTTTCCCTGCGCTAGTGGCGCTATTTCGCCAATATCCACCACTGTCATGAAAATAATTGAACCTAATAACATTACCGCGCTTTGTCCAATCGACTCCGCTACAGTATATTATTCCACTGTCCTGGGTTTCCTGATTTACGTGGTGGACATGGTTGTACTCAATCAGATGGTCGTTTCCATCAAGATAAATACCCATACGCGGAGTTGCGTGAATCAGGTTGTGCGACACAACATTCCCTACCCCGTAGCAAAAAATACCACTGCTACCCTTAAAAAAAACACCAACGTGATGAATGTAATTGTTCTCAGCACGATTGTTTGCCGCGATAAGGGTCCGTCCATTTCCCCCTGAAAGTATAATACCTTCTTTCCCGACATCGTGGATATCATTTCCGACCGCTACATTATTAAAGCCATCTTTAATCTCAATGCCATTGCCCCCAGCATTGTAAATCGTATTTCCTGCGATTACCGCCCTCGTCGCTCCTTTGACAATTACAGCGCTTCCTTCGCAACCTTCTATAGTAAAACCTTCAATCCTGATATGAGCGGGCACTGCTTTGTACTTGTTATAATAATTCTTTTCTTTTATCTCTATTATAGATTGGAGGACAGGCACAGATACAGACCTTAGCGCCGCCTTATCAACCGGCCAGAAATAAAGAGCTTTATCCCTCCGATCAAAATACCATTCACCCGGGGAATCAAGTTCTTCTATCAAGTTTTGAAAGAAATATCGATTGCCTGGTTTAATCTCGTAGTCGGTTTCTTTGGAAAGGGAGATAGTACGGGTGATCCTGTCGATTCCCTGAACAGTTCGGATATTGTTGTGATATTGATCTCCCGGATAAATAACCACTTCAGCGTCTCGCGGATTGCTCCACTCGTGACCAAATCCATCTAGGTGCCTAAATTCACGTTTACTTCCTTCTTTTGCAAGACCATTCACATACAAGAAGCCGCCGCCAACTGGATCTACTGGGTCCCAATTGGGATAACGGGCAAGCACCTGGCGTTTCCCATTGGAAAATAACTGCCGTATGGGATACGATTCGTTGATTATCCCTGTTAAATCAGCTTTTAGAATCTGACCTTTGTATGGTTTAAAATTATTGATTTTTCTGGTACCACTGAGTATAGGGTGCTCGCTTGGAAAAGCCCTGAATACCACCGGGCCGGACTCCGTTCCCGAGTCTTCCGGACCGAGAACAAACGTTTCGTTGAGTTCATAGATTCCACCGCGCACCAAGACAGTAAAGGCATCCTTGGACCCATTCTGTTTTAATTCTCTAATCGCATTCCGTGCTCGCTGAAGTGTTGCAAATGGGCCATTAGCACCCGATGCATCATGAGCTGGAAGGGCACCAGTCCATTGATCGTTACCGTTGGTGGCCACATAAAAAGTTCTAGTAGAGATGGTTGACTGCTTCAACTCCTGTAATAATGCACTGCTAACATTAAAGAGGGTAATTATCAGAGATATGCATATTATCAACAAAATACGTTTCATATTCAACGCTACTCCTTTATCTCCAAGTTCCTATCGTCATTCTTCATCCCTTTTAAATAAATATCATGCGCATTCCTGTCTTCATCCACAAATCGCCACTTGATTATGTGGGCAGGATTTCCACCCACAATAGAATAAGGCGGTATATCTTGCGTCACAACTGCACCTGCGGACACAATGGACCCACGTCCTACTGCAACACCGGAGAGGATGACAGCTCCATGACCAATCCAGACATCATCCCCTGTGACAACCTTGTATTGATCTCCTCGGGGTGAATCCCATACTGTTACACCGGGAAAATCAAAACGGTGATCATCACGCCCTACTATAGAGACATTCCGGGCAATTAATACATAGTTTCCAATTTCTGCATCACAATGCACAATAGTTCCTTTGCCAAATTGGACGTGGTGCCCTAAAATGATGTGTTGATGGGGTGACCATAAGCACTGACCATGGGAGGCGGACAAACCCCTGGCATTGAAGCCATCGGCATTTGAGTTGGCGGTATAACCATGTTCGCAGCTTCGATATTTACAGCCGCAAATAGTTGAGCCAATCAGCACGGCCCGGCCGAACATTTGTCATGGGTTCCATTCAGGGGGTCAGTCTTTGTATGGGATAGTCTTTTTTAATTAATGACCATAACTTGAAGAGATCATGCGCAAGATTTTTGAGCGCATACCTGTCTATTGCACTGTCCGCATAGGTAGCCACCCCTGGCAGGTTAATTGCTGCCTCCATGTTTTTTGCAAATTCCGCCTCATCCCGGTCTACGACAAACCCGTTGACTCCATTACAAACAATGGTATCGGCACTGCTGAAGCGGGTAGTAACAATAGGGACGTGGCAAGCTAAGGCCTCTACCAAAGAAGTACTCCACCCTTCCTTCAATGACCCCATAACAAACAGATCAGCAGCATTAAGGTAAATCGCAATCACAGGGGCTGGCTGATAACCCGCAAGGATAACGTGGTCGCCCAGACCTAATGTGGAAGCTTGTTGTCTGAGTACTTCCCGTTCGGCGCCGTCGCCAAGAAAAATTAGTAGTGACTTTGGGAATCGGTCGTGAAACAACCTGAAGGATTCCATTAGAAACTGCCAACCTTTTGCCCAGTGAATTCGACCACTGGTTACGACCACTACCTCATCAACGGGAAGACTCAGCTTTCTACGGGCATCTTCCTTGTCTCTGGGATGATAAATATTCGTATCGACGCGCGTGGGGAAAGAGAGAATGCGTGTTCCTGCCAACAACTTACCTGCCCTGAGTCGTAAATCAGCGATAGCCGATTCGTCCGCCGCTGCAAGGATGCAATTCGTCTTATGACTGAGTGCCCGATAGAACAGGTAATCAAAGGTGGTGGCAAAGTGGATAGCCCATGGGTATCTCGATATAGTCAATTGAGATTCAACACCGGGAAAGTAGTAGCAAAGGTTATACTTCGTCCTTAACTTCATAGCCATAAGTATCGAGTGCTCTCTCACTATAATATTCGGTATACCGATGGAAAGAATACGATCAAGATAGTGCCTGATCTGAAACCAAGTGATGAGCCGGGCTGGCATAAGAGGCTTTGCGGCAGAGGATCTATCCCGTCCAATCGCAAAATATCGATAATTAGTCCCATCAATCACTTTATTGAACCAAGAACCAACGGGTTCGGAAGGGGTGCTTGCCCATCCGACCAACGCTAAGCGATTGCCCAAAGCCTTCATCAATTGGCGGGAAAAGTTGAGCTGCCCCCCCATCGGTTTGTCAATAAAATTACAGGCCTCCAGATGTAAAATATCAGGTTTAATCTCTTTCATCAATGCCATTTAAAGATAACATGCTTGTTCTTCAATCCGTAACGGATTAAACAATATCGGATATAACAAAATGAAATTTTCCACTGTTTGTTTTTGGAATTGATGACATTTCTTTGAGTTCAACAGATACTTCGCCATCAAATTTATCCGTAATAATTTTTTTTGTTCTTTTTAAGATATCAACCGTGTTTGTATCGAAACTATCATTGGGGACATATAATATTTGTATCTTAGATAGATCAACTTGACGAAACTGATAACTTTGAATTCCAGTTATAAAACGAAGAAGAAGCATAAAAAATAAACCTGAAACTATTGATCCGTCCTTCTTCTTAAAGTCATTAAAAGTACGAGTTTCATACAAACGAATTGTGCGGAATGGCAAACCACAATTACATTCTTCAGTCTTAAAATAAATGGAATCACCGACGTCATATTTTATAAAGGGGACATCAAGGTTGTCTAAAGCTGTTAGCAGAACTTTACAGCGGATTTCGTCAATTTGTTTCTCTTCAAGGAATACAATATCTTCCATCAGATGCATTTTACCTTTCTGGCATTCACATGCAACACCAGCAACTTCACAGCAACCATAACGATTATATATTTTGCATTGAAACGCCTTTTCAATTTCTTCTCGAAAATGGTCGTAAAGTGTTTCGGATGTAGGGCTGATGCCACGAACACAGTCAATGACAATATCGTTTTCGTTAACATATTTTGCTAAGGAATATATGGAACTTGCGTATCCCATAATGTAAGGGATTTTATTTTTCAATATGGTATCGGCCATCTCTTTTAAGGCTTGAGTCGAAAGATCGAAGGCACTAAAAAAATAATGATTACGCATAAAATATGCTATTTTATACCTGATATCCCTAAACAGATTCTTGTCGTAATAGTCACCTACTATATGGAATATTTTATCTCCGGGTATGTACCCCATCCTTGAAAGATTGCGTTGATCGGCGGCAAGTCCAATATCTTTGTAATATCTTGGTTGCCGGAAGGTCAAGGGGCTGCCAGATGAACCACCAGTAAATGCGGGCACGAGCTTACTCCGATTACAACTTTCATGAATGAGCGAATCTCCTTCCGAGGAAATAATTTCTTTGTTTAAAATAGGCAATTCTCCATAAACATGGAAAACAGTATCAATATTTATTTTGGTCAGCAGGTATCCAAATTTGGTGCGATAATAAGGCACTCCTTGCAAAGTTGATGTCAGCAAACGCAATAGTTTCTTCCGTTGTATAAAAAGGATTTCTTCCCGGGATTTTGAGTCATTGCGTTTTAGTTCATTGAAATTCAGAGCAACGCCACGTTTAACAAAATAATCAATTATTTCTTGTCTTATATGCATTGTCCAACTATCCTTTCTCACGGTGGCTGTCACCGTATTAATTAAGCGGGTTTAAGGCTTATTTTATGCCGGCGAGTAGTCAGCAACTTTTCCTCCTAAAAATATATCGAGCCATATCGATAAAGTAAGCAATATCCAAAGAGTCTCAGAAGCCAACAATGAACCATCATTATTTTTTACGAATGCATATACTGCTTCCTTGTCTACGATTGAATACAGTTTGTTATTACTGTTTAATAGAGAGTTAAGCCGTTCTCTTCCAGCATCGCTATTAAACCATTTATTAATTGGCACTCCAAAACCTATTTTTGGTCGATGCGAATATTTGTTTGGAAAATAGTTGTTTAAAGTTTGATGTAATAACACTTTTCTTTTAAAACAAGTAACACGTTTTGACATAGGCAGGTTTATCCCAAACCTGTATACCTCAGGCGTGACAAAAGGAACACGATTTTCTATTGAAGCTGCCATACTCATTTTGTCTTGACGGATTAGAAGGG
>PNOM01000028.1 GCA_013824835.1 Syntrophus sp. (in: bacteria)
GAGAATAACCTATTGAAATAATATCCATATTATGTTAAAAAATATATGCATCAGTGGGTTTGGCCCGCTGTTTTAGTTTAGTAAGTGAAAAATTATTTCCTGCATTCCTTCAGCATAAAATAATTTTGTATACTTACTTATCCCGTTTATCGGGGTTAGGGGACAATGATATCCGAAAAAGAGATTATAGAAAAGATCGAGAGTATCCTCTTACCCATACTCCATGATGAGTCGATTGAGCTTGCAGATATGGAGTTTAAACCTTCAGGGAAACGATGGGTGCTCCGCATATTTATAGACAAGACAGGAGGCATAACAATAGCTGACTGCACAAAAGTAAACAGGGAGCTTGGAAGAGTATTGGATGTGGAAGATTTTATAGACCACCCCTATACCCTTGAAGTCTCTTCCCCAGGGCTCACAAGGGCATTAAGAAAAAAAGAGGATTTCGTCAGGTTTAAAGGGAGACAGTGCAGGATAGTAACCAGAGAACCGATTAACGACTCACACGAGTTCAGGGGCAAAATCCTCAATGTTGCTGATGAAAAAGTAGAGATTGAAGGAAAAATAGATGTATTTACAATCCCGATTTGTGCTATAAAAAAAGCAAAATTAGAATTTGAGTTATAAGGGGTACATATGTATTTTGATTTAAATTACGTTATCGAACAGGTGGGAAAAGAGAAAGGCATACCAAAGGAGATCCTTATAAACGCCCTTGAAGAGGCTATTCTCTCGGCATCTAAGAAAAAATATGGCAGCCACCTCGATCTGGAGGCACGATATAATGAAGAGCTTGGCGAGATAGAGGTCTTTCAGTTTAAAACAGTAGTAGACGAGATAAACGAACCTGATAACGAAATAGTCATTGAAGAGGCAAGAAAACAGGACTCTGAATGTGAGGCAGGGGATAGTATAGGCGTAAAAATGGATACCTCATCCCTCGGAAGAATTGCAGCACAGGCTGCAAAACAGGTAATCGTCCAGAAAGTAAGAAACGCGGAAAGCGACGTTATTTACAATGAATATAAAAACAAAAAAGGCGAGATTGCAACAGGCGTCGTTCAAAGGATCGAAAAAAATCATTATGTGATAAACCTCGGCAAAACCGAGGCAATCATGCCCGTAAAAGAAGTGATCCCCGGTGAGACATACCGGCAGAGGGACCGTGTCAAGGCCTATATCCTCGATATAGAGAAGACACAGAAGGGCTGCACCATAATGTTGTCAAGGACTCACCCCGGCTTCCTGATGAAACTTTTTGATCTCGAAGTGCCTGAGATACAGGAAGGCATAATAAAGGTCATAGGCGCTGCTCGAGAACCGGGAGAAAGGGCAAAGATATCTGTAAATAGCGGCGATGCTGATGTAGATCCCATCGGCGCCTGCGTAGGGGTAAAAGGATCAAGGGTTCAGGCGGTAGTTCAGGAATTGAGAGGCGAAAAGATCGATATAATACCCTGGAGTAAGGACCCTGCTAAATTCGTGTGCAATACCCTTGCCCCGGCAAAGGTTTCAAAGGTTTACATAAATGAGGAAGATCATTCCATGGAAGTCATTGTGAATGACGATCAGCTCTCTCTTGCCATCGGGAAAAAAGGTCAGAACGTGAGACTCGCATCAAGACTGACAGGATGGAAAATAGATATCAATAGTGAGTCTGAAGTGGAGGTTTCATCGAAGAAGATCATTGATGATCTCATGGAAAAACTGAAAGTGAGTGAGATTCTTGCCCGGATCCTCCACGACGAGTACCTGAGAGACGCCCAGGACCTGGCAAAATTGACACCCGAGGAACTCAACAAAATTACCAGTATTTCCATTGAAGACTGCAAGAGGATCATAGACCAGGCGCACCTGATCCGGGAGAAGGAAAAATCCGAAAAGCTTGCAAAGATAAATGAGCAGCAGGAAGTGTCATAAACCGGGAATACTCTGAAGGACAGAACATTAAAGCGTGGACAAGGGCATAGGAAGGATTAGAGCATGACAAAAATAAAGATTACAACCCTTACCGATAAGATAAGTGATGACGAGATTCTTTCAAAACTTAAAGGAATCGGTGTTAAAATAAAGGATAATTCAAAAGAAGAAACACCTCATGAGGAAAAAGCCGGAGGCACATCTTCTGCAAGCGACACCTTTATAGAAAAAAGGGTAACTTCCACGATCATCCGAAGAAGGGTACAACCGCCAACACCACCCCCGCCGGCACCTGCTCCTGTAAAACAAAAAGAAGAACAAGCAGAAAAGAAGACTGAACCCCGGGAATCTGTAAAGGTTGAGGGAAAAGATACACTGACGATAATTATTAAAGAAAAGGATTTAACCGTCCATGGGGCAAAGATATCGCCCCTTGAGGGAGACAAAGCAGAGGCTGGTGCTTCTGCTGAAGAGACCCCCTCCTCTGAATCACTGAAAACTAAAATGGAAGCGGCCGCCGAAGAACCTTCCAAGGGCGAACGAGAGATTATAGGCCAGGAAAAAGAGAAAGAGATCACCAAGGTCCTTGAAGAGGCGTATAAACAGGACCTCGAAAAAGAGGTTACCCTTACAGACGAGACCGAGGAAGAAAGAAAAAAGAAAAAAACAGAGAAACTTCTGAAAAAGATAGAAGAACAGGAATTTGAAGACACCAAAGCGAAGAAGAAAGGCCTTCTGAAAAGAAAGGTCGTCATAAAAGAAGAGGACCTTTATACATTCAGAAGAGGCAAAGCAAGACCCGGCTCCGGCCGAAAGGGCGGAAGAGACAGGGCGGATGAGAAGAGAACAGAAGAGGAAAAGAGATTAGAAGCGAAACCTGCCAGGAAAATCATCAAGGTCGGTGATACCGTTCAGGTAACTGAACTCGCAAAAAGAATGAACGTAAAAGCCCAGGACATTGTGACAAAGCTGCTGCCTCTCGGTATTCTTGTGTCTATAAATCAAAATATCGATTACGATACTGCCTATTGCGCAGCAACCGAGTTGGGCTTTGAAGTAGAAAAAATCGTCTCCATTGAAGACGAATTCCTTGCCCTCGAAGAAGAACAGAAAGAGAGCAGCATTAAAAACCTGAAACCCAGATCACCTGTTGTGACCATCATGGGTCACGTCGACCACGGGAAGACCCTTCTCCTTGACACGATACGCCATTCCAATATAGCTGAAAAGGAAGCGGGCGGCATAACCCAGCACATCGGCGCCTATGTGGTAAACGTGGATGGAAAAGAGATTGTCTTTGTGGATACACCGGGACATGAGGCCTTTACTGCAATGCGTGCAAGGGGCGCCCGGGTCACCGATATTGTGGTACTCGTTGTTGCCGCAGACGACGGCGTCATGCCCCAGACGATTGAGGCAATCAATCACGCCAAAGCAGCGAATGTGCCGATCATTGTAGCGGTAAATAAAATTGACAAACAGAATGCAAACCCGGACAAGGTTTTGAACGAGCTCTCGGAATTGGGTCTCGCGCCTGAAGAGTGGGGCGGCACCACGTTGCTTGCAAAGATTTCTGCCAAGAAAAAGGTTGGCATCAAGGAGCTTCTCGATCTGATTGTTCTCCAGGCGGAAATGCTCGAACTGCAGGCAGATCCTGATCAGCTTGCAAAGGGTATCATCATAGAATCAGAGCTTGATAAAGGTCAGGGACCGGTAGGAACCGTGATCATCCAGGATGGAACACTGAAGATAGGGGATCCCTTTATTGCAGGCAGTATGTTTGGAAGGGTCAGGGCTATGGTAGGCGATAAAGGTGTCCGGATCCAGAAGGCGCCCCCCTCTACCCCGGTGCTTGTAGTAGGGTTCCAGGATGTCCCGCACGGAGGAGACCGGTTTATTGTTACTACGGAAGAAAGGTATGCGAGGGAACTCTCAAAGTTCCGGCAGGAGAAGTTAAGAGAAACAGACGCCCTGAAAAACTCGAGGACCACCCTTGAAGAACTCTATTCTAAAATGGGTGAATCAGAAAAGATCACACTTAATGTGATCGTGAAAGGTGATGTGAGGGGCACCATTGATGCAATTACAGAAGCCCTGAGAAAACTCTCCAATGAACAGGTTGAGATTCAGATCATCCACAGCGGCGCAGGGGCAATCACGGAAACAGACGTGAATCTCGCCATGGCATCCGGGGCAATCATCATCGGCTTCAATACAAAACCGGTGGGCAAGGCCCAGGCCCTTGCAGAGCATGAGAAGATAGATATCAGGACCTATTCGATCATATACGAATTGATTGACGAGGTCAAAAAGGCCATGGAAGGGATGTTGGCGCCCAAGATAGTCGAAACCGAGATCGGCAAGGCAGAAGTACGGAAGGTACTTACCGTTTCCAAGATAGGGACTATTGCAGGCTGCTACATACTTGAAGGCAAGGCAACAAGAAGCGCCATCGTGCATGTGCTGAGGGGCACTAATACCATTTTTACAGGAAAACTGGCTTCCCTCAAGAGATTTAAGGACGACGCAAAAGAGGTTCAGACCGGTTATGAATGCGGGATATCAGTAGAAGGTTTCAATGATATCAAGGAAGGCGATTTCCTCGCATTCTCAATACAGGAAAAAGAAAAACAGACCCTCGATGGCTAAGAATCATGATTGTCGGCGTTTCGACTATAGAGATATTTTTCCCCGAAAACCACTCTCTGAAAGATAAAAGACACGGGATAAAAAAGATAGTGGAAAAGATAAGAACGAGGTTCAGCATATCCGTCATGGAGGTTGAACAGACCAATCTATGGCAGAGGGCTCATATCGGGTTCGCAATAATCGGGGTAAAGAAGGATCATGTGGATGCTGCTGTCGAAAATGTCCATAACTTTGTCGAGTCCCTCTACATCGGCGAAATTATTAATACAAAAACGGAGATTATAGTAATAGGCAATGAAATATAGACGACTCAGGGTTCAAGACCTTTTAAGGGAAGAGATTTCTTCCATGATTCATAGAGATATTAAAGATCCGGGACTCGGGTTTGTCACCATACTGGAAGTAAAAATGTCCGAGGATTTAAAAACCGCTAAGGTCTTTTACTCCATATTCGGTGATGATGAGGCAAAGGAAAAGACCACAGAGGCTTTGAAAAGATCAAGGGGTTACATAAAATTTCTCCTTGGACAGAGGATTAAAATGCGGTATACACCGGAGATCAATTTCGTTCTTGATAATACCTACGAAAAGATTGCAAAGATGGAGGAGATCCTGAAAAAGGAAACAGATGTTCACGAAGATTAAGCAGATTATTGACGAAGGAAACAGGTTCCTCATTACCACACACATAGACCCTGATGGAGATGCAATCGGGTCCGCCTTTTCCCTTTACTGGGCATTAGATGCGCTCAATAAGCGCCCTCTCGTCTATTTAAAAGACCCGATTCCCTATAAATATGAATTCCTCCCCATACCTCCGAACTTTACAAGAGAATTGCCAACAGACCGTTACGATGGGATCTTTGTTCTTGATTGCGGCAATCTGTTCCGGGTGGGACCCGGACACGAGCAATTAAAGGAGATGGGGCCTCTTGTCAATATCGACCATCACACTACAAATGAAACCTTCGGACTGATAAACATGATAGATGCAAGGGCCTGCTCCACCGCTGAGATCCTTTGCGCGCTCTATGAGTCCCTGGATATCACTCTATCATTGGATATGGCTATCAATATCTACACTGCCATATTGACCGACACTGGTTCTTTTCGTTTCGAAAATACAAACTCCAATGCCTTTATCATTTGCGATAAAATGGTGCGGGCAGGGGTAAAGCCTGAATATGTATCGAGGATGGTATATAACAGCCATCCGAAAGAAAGATTTCTGCTCCTCGGCATGGTCCTCGCCACCCTTACCACATACGCAAATGACACTATCGCCATGGTCCATGTAACGGAGGATATGTTCCGGAAAACCACTGGGACCAGAGAGATGTCGGACGGTTTTGTAGAATTGGTGAAAGAGATACGGGGAACGGAAGTAGCAATCCTGTTAAGGGAAATCCCGACAGGCTATAAAGTAAGCATGCGATCCATGGGCTCAATTGATGTTGCCCGTATCTGTAACCTTTTTGGCGGCGGCGGTCATAAAAATGCGGCAGGATGCACTATTCCGGGAAGCCTGAATGAAGCGGACAAAAGGGTAAAGGAGGCATTAGGCATTTCATGACCCATTCAATGAACGGTTTTCTCATAATAGACAAGCCTTCAGGCATGTCCTCCTATGATGTGATAAGAAAGCTCAAGCGGATCAGACCATTCACCAAGATCGGCTACATCGGCACCCTTGATAGAAACGCCACAGGAATTCTCCCCGTTGCCCTCAACGAGGGGGCAAAATTGATCGCCTTCCTTGAAGATGGATTGAAGGCATATAAGGCTTCATTCCTTTTGGGCACCACAACGGACACTCTCGACATTGAGGGAACAGTGCTTACTGCAGTTGATACGGAAGAATACGACAGAACAGTATTAGATGAAATACTCCAGAGGTTCAGGGGAAAGATCACCCAGCAGATACCTATGTACTCCGCGAAAAGGGTAAAGAAAAAACCTCTTTACAAATGGGCGCGGGCAGGCGTTGCTATGGAGACCCCTCAGAAAGATGTGGAAATCTTCGACATCACCCTTCTCGACTATACCCATCCCTATGTGAACATAGAGGTAACCTGCTCCAAGGGGACCTACATCAGGACCCTTGCCCACGATTTCGGCAACATACTCGGGTGCGGGGCAACCCTCTACACATTAAAGAGGACCCGGCACGGTGAATTCTTTGAAGAGATGTGTATTGATCTGGAAAAAATAAACAACGACCAAGATCTATTAAACTCTTTAGTATCATTGAAAAATGTGTTAAAATCTATAAAAGAGACTGTGGTGGAGGCGCCCTTTGAAAAATATCTGAAGCAGGGAATGCCCATCCCGCTCCCCGGCAACTCAAAGGAATGGGTACACGGCGAGATCACAAAGCTTCTTGACACCAAAGAAGCGCTTATAGGAATAGGTATGGCAGATACGTTATCGAAAACGATCAAGATAAAACGATTAATAAATAATTGAGGAGGCATATATGTCATTAACCCCTGTAGAAAAAAAGACCGTCATAGAGGGATACAAAATCCACGAAAAGGATACCGGCTCCCCGGAGGTACAGATTGCGCTCATTACCGAGCGGATCAAATCCCTCACCGAACATTTTAAGAAGTTCTCAAAAGACCACAACTCGAGGAGAGGACTCCTCGTCCTTGTGGGCAGCAGGAGAAGATTACTCAACTACCTGAAGGAAAAAAACGTAGACAGATACAAAAAAGTCATTGAAAGACTCGGCTTAAGAAAATAATCCCAATAGAGGATAGAAAGGAACATTATGAAAGAAAGCGTTACCATTGAATATGCGGGAAGGCCATTAACAATAAGTACAGGGGAACTTGCAAAACAGGCAGGGGGCAGTGTAGTTATACAATATGCCGATACTGTAGTGCTTGTTACTGCTGTTGCGCAGAAGAAACCATCAGAGAGGGATTTTTTACCCCTCACGGTGAACTACCAGGAAATGTCCTATGCAGCAGGGAAAATTCCCGGGGGATTTTTTAAAAGAGAGGGCAGACCTACAGACCGGGAAACACTCACATCCCGGCTCATAGACAGACCGATTCGCCCCTTATTCCCCAAAGGATTCAGAAATGAGACCCAGGTCATCGCGACTGTGCTCTCAGCGGATCCGGAGTGTGACCCCGCGACACTCAGTATCATAGGCGCTTCATGTGCCCTTACCCTTTCAAAGATACCCTTTGACGGCCCCCTTGCCGGTGTTAAGATCGGGAGAAAAGAAGGGTCATTCATTATAAACCCGACTACCTCGGAAATGGCAGACAGCGATATGGATATTATGGTTACCGGCACAAGGGATGCGATCATGATGGTTGAAGGCACCGCGAAATTTGCGAGCGACAGCGACCTCATTGAGGCCATCCATCTTGGTCATCAGCAGCTCATACCCTTAATCGAAATCCAGGAACAGCTCCGTGATAAAGTGGGTCCTGGGGCCAAATGGTCTGTAGAGACAAAGGAAGCACCTGAAGGTTTTAAGGAAACACTCCGAAATAACATAGAAAAAGAGCTTATTGAGACCTTCGCCATAAAAGCAAAGCTGGAGAGAGGAGAACGGCAGGGCGAGCTTCTTGAAACTATTGTAAAGGACAACCCTGACATAGCAGAACCCTTGATATATAAAACCTATGATGACATTACACGGGAGATACTGAGAGAGCAGCTCTTTTCCACAGGCAAAAGGATCGACGGACGTGCCCCTGACGGAATCCGTAATATTACCTGTAAAGTGGGAATACTCCCGAGAACTCACGGATCCGGTCTCTTTACCCGGGGCGAAACCCAGGCCCTTGCTATCACCACCTTCGGGACCACCCAGGACGAACAAAAAGTGGAATCCCTCCTCGAAGGGGAGACATTCAAAACCTTTTTGCTCCACTATAATTTCCCGCCCTTCTCTGTTGGAGAGGTCTCAATGCTCCGGGGAACCTCCAGGCGCGAGGTAGGACACGGAAATCTTGCATTAAGGGCCATTACTCCTATCCTTCCCACCAATGAAGATTTTCCCTATACCATACGTATCGTATCGGAAATACTTGAGTCTAATGGTTCATCATCTATGGCAACGGTCTGCAGCGGATGTCTATCCCTTATGGATGCAGGGGTGCCTATAAAAGAACCTGTGGCAGGTATTGCCATGGGCCTCGTGAAAGAGGGCGAGAAGGAGATTGTCCTTTCAGATATTCTTGGAGATGAGGACCACCTTGGCGATATGGATTTCAAGATCGCCGGGACCAGGAATGGTATAACCGCTATCCAGATGGATATAAAGATTAAGGGCATCACAAAAGAAACCATGTGGAAGGCTATCATTCAAGGCAAGGAAGGCATCGGAAAAATACTCGACATAATGGCTGAAACACTGAGCACCCCGAGGGAAGAGCTCTCACCTTATGCCCCGAGAATATACACAATCAATATAAAACCGGATAAGATCAGAGACGTCATAGGTCCGGGAGGCAAGGTCATCAAGAGCATTGTTGAGCAGACAGGGGTCAAGATTGACATTGATGACTCAGGTATTGTGAAAATTGCGTCCTCGGACGAGGAATCAGCGAATCATGCAATTGAAATTATCAGAGAACTTACAAAGGAAGTTGCCGTGGGAGAGATATACCTTGGAAAAGTAAAAAAGGTGATCGACTCCGGCGCCATTGTTGAGATATTACGGGGCACAGACGGCTTTGTTCATATAAGCCAGTTGGCCGACGGTTTTGTAAAAAAGGCATCAGACATCGTGAAAGAACGGGAAGAGATGCTTGTAAAGGTCATAGATGTGGAACCGAACGGGAGAATAAAACTCTCACGAAAAGCGGTTCTTAAAGAACAGAAAGAGTAACCAGGGGTAAATGTACAGAAAAACAACTCTTTCGAACGGTATCACCATAGTCACCGAGTCTATCCCCTATTTTCCCACGGCCTCTATAGGCATATGGTGGAAAACAGGGGGAAGACTCGAAGATACAACGAATAACGGCATCTCCCATTTCATTGAACATATGCTTTTCAAAGGGACATCTCACCGGAGCGCCTATGACATTGCACGGGAGATCGATGCAGTAGGGGGCACGCTCAATGCGTTCACCGATAAGGAATATACATGCCTCTACGCCAAGGTGCTCAAAAAGGATATGGATATTGCCCTTGATGTCCTTTCAGACATGTACAAACATTCCCTCTTCGATGAAGAGGATATTGAAAAGGAACAGTACGTAGTTGCCCAGGAGATAAAAATGATCGAGGACAGCCCCGAGGAGTATGTCCACGATCTTTTCAACGCTGCCTACTTTGCAGACCATCCTCTTGGTATGCCGATTCTCGGCACCCAGGAGATTGTGGAAGGGTTTACAAAAGAAGTCCTTGTCAGCCATTTCAACAAATACTATTCACCTCTCGATATTATCATTACCGCAACAGGCAGGATCAGTCATGATGCCTTTGTAAAAAGAATCGAAGCCCTCTTTGGCGACGTAAAAAAACCGGATCATTCACCCTTTGTTATAAAACCGCCTCACACCCACAAAGGGGGAATTCATTTCTATGAAAAGGACCTCGAACACGTCTACCTCTGCATCGGCACCCATGGTGTAAACCAGATGGACGAAAAGAGATACCCCTTATATATACTCAATGCCCTTATGGGCGGGGCCATGAGTTCCCATTTGTTTCAGGAGATACGGGAGAAAAGGGGCCTTGTATATAACATATATTCTTATGTAAACTGTTACCACGACACAGGCACCTTCGGCATTTCCACTTCTACATCCCGGGAATCAATTGAAGAGGTAATCACTCTTATCAGGAAAGAGATCATGCGGATAAGAAATGCAGGCATCACGGATGAAGAGCTTACCTTTTCAAAAGAACATATCAAAGGGAATCTTTTCATTTCTCTTGAAGGCTCTGAAACAAGGATGGGGAGGCTTGCCAAAAATGAGATTTATTTCGGAACCTATATCCCCTTAAAAGATACCCTGAAGTCTATAGACGGCATCAGGAAATCCGATGTGGATGAAATGGGACGATTCGTTTTTCAGGACCTGGACACAATATCCCTTACGGTCCTGGGAAATATCGATAAAGATAGAATTGAGCAGCTATGGAAGAGTTAGAAGTCCTCATCTCAAGAAAGGATGGAGCCCTTCTGCCCGAATATGCGACCCGCGCATCATCAGGCATGGACCTCTGCGCCTTTGTCAATGAACCCGTCACCCTTCAACCCATGGAAAGGGCCATGATCCCCACAGGCATCCATATCGGGATACCCGTTGGCTATGAGGCAGAGATACGGCCCAGGAGCGGCATCGCACACCGGTTCGGCGTCACCCTTGTCAATACTCCAGGCACCATAGACGCAGACTACAGGGGCGAAATAAAGGTTCTTCTTATCAATCTCGGCAAAGACGCTTTCATTGTAAAAAACGGGGACAGGATTGCCCAGATGGTCTTCAGAACCGTTGCGAATGCTCGCTGGAAGAGCGTTGAAAGATTACCCGAGACAGAAAGGGGCAAAGGCGGTTTTGGTTCTACAGGTATATAAATGAATCTTTACCATTGCCTTGACAGCTTCATAAGCCACCTCACCACAGAGAGGGGTTCCTCAGTACACACAATCGATGCATACAACAGAGACATACTGGAGTTCATTCAATATCAGGAGTTTCACTCCTTCCCTTCCCTGGAGAGAAGGCACATGGAGACCTATATAGGATGGCTCAGACAGGAAGGGAAAAAAACAAGGAGTATTGTAAGGGCCATTTCCGCCTTGCGGGGCTTCTTTACCTTTCTCCTCACGGAGGGCTCCATAAAAAAGAACCCCCTTGAAGATGTCGAGATACCCAAATACATAACCCCTATCCCCCAGGTACTGAGCGAACAGGAGGTAGTTAAATTATTGAATCTCCCTGTTGGATCGCGGACCTCTGTCCGGGATAAGACCATTCTTGAGCTCCTCTATGCAACGGGCTTAAGGGTTTCAGAGCTCACAAAGCTGAAAAGGAGCGATGTCAATCTCGAGGCAGGATTCCTCATCGCATCGGGAAAAAGGTCTAAAGAACGTGTTGTACCACTGGGTTCCTATTCAAGGGATGCTATCAAGTCCTACATTGAGGAGAAAAAACCGAAAGGGTCCCTCCTGTTCCCCAACGCGAGAGGCGGTATGCTCACACGGCAGGCCATATGGAAGATCCTGCGGAAGTACGGGATAAAGATGGAAAAAAACCATCTCTCTCCCCACACTATGAGACATACCTTTGCTACCCACCTCCTTGAGGGGGGCGCTGATCTCCGGTCAATTCAGATCCTCCTTGGCCATGAAGACATCTCGACAACCCAGATTTATACCCATGTAGACAGCAAACGGCTAAAGGAAATCCATAAAAAACATCATCCAAGGGGATAATGAAGGTCATTACAAGCCATAATAACGCTGATTTTGATTCACTCTCCTCCATGGTAGCTGCAAAAAAACTCTACCCTGACGCCTTCCTGGTCTTCCCCGGGTCCCAGGAAAAGACCTTGCGGGAATTTCTGATCCATTCCACCCTCTATGTCTATGACATTGCAAAGATGAAAAATATTGATTATGAGGCCCTTGATACCCTGATCCTTGTGGATACGCGGCAAAAAACGAGGATCGGAGAGTTTGCAAAGATAGTCGACAATGGCAAGGTGAAAGTCCATGTGTATGATCACCATCCCCCGTCCAAAGAGGATGTTAAGGGAGAAATTGAGGTTATACGGCACACGGGCGCCTCCGTCACCATACTTATCTCTATACTGAAAGAGAAGGGGATACCCATAACCCCTGAAGAAGCTACGATCATGATGCTCGGCATCTATGAAGAAACAGGGAGTTTTCTCTTCCCTTCCACTACCACAGAGGATTTTGAGGCCGCATCCTTCCTCTTGTCCAAAGGGGCAAACGTAAACCTTGTGTCGGATATGCTCGTGAAAGAGATCACGCCGGAACAGGTCTTCCTCCTCAACGACCTTATCAATAATGCAACCTCCTACAACATTAACGGCATTGACATAGTCATTGCTGAAGGCAGCACGGAGAATTATGTAGGCGATCTTGCCGTGATTGTCCATAAATTCAGGGATATGGAGAACATAAATGTCGTCTTTGCCCTCTTCAGGATGGAAGACCGGGTATACATCATCGGCAGGAGCAGAATACCCGAAGTGGATGCAGGCCATATTCTTTCCTTGTTTGGAGGGGGCGGTCACAAAGAGGCCGCATCCGCTACTGTGAAAGACATGACCATTATCGAAGCCCGGGAAATGCTCACAGAACATCTTAAGCATAATGTAAAACCTTTATGGATGGCCCGGGATATCATGTTCTTTCCTGTAAAATCGATCGATGCCGATGCCCTGATTGAAGATGCGAGGGTTTTGATGGTCAAGTACAATATCAATGCCCTGCCGGTACTCCATAACGACACGGTAACAGGGATCATAACACGGCAGATCGTGGGAAAGGCCGTATTCCACAAGCTTGAGAATATCCCTGTAAGGGAATATATGAGCACGGAATCATTTACCGTATCAGAGGATGATTCCATTGAAAAGGTGAAAGAGATCATAATCGGAAACAATCAAAGATTCCTCCCTGTGGTGAAGGAAGGAAGGCTGATTGGCGCTATTACACGAACAGACCTCCTCCGGGTGCTCGAAGACGAAATTTCTAAGGCCGTTTTCGGAAAGCTTGAAACCCACGACTTGTATCAGAAGCAGAAAAATGTAAAAAAACTGATGGAAGAGCGTATCGAAGAAAGTACCCTCCAGAAACTTATTGATATAGGCAGTCTCGCCGATTCAGTGGGATACCACGCCTTCCTGGTGGGGGGATTCGTAAGAGACCTCCTTATGCGCATCGATATCACTGATATCGATATTGTCATAGAGGGGGACGGGGTAATATTTGCTGAGGAGATGGCAAAGGCCTTTAAGGTAAAAGTAAGACCCCACAAGGAGTTTGCTACAGCCAAGGTTATCTACCCGGACAATTTCAAGATCGACATTGCAACGGCCCGTCTCGAATACTATAAATCCCCTGCCGCACTCCCCACCGTAGAACACAGTTCTTTAAAACTCGATCTTCACCGGAGGGATTTTACGATAAACACCCTCTCCATAGCCCTCAACAGGCACACCTTCGGCCAATTGATAGATTTCTACGGGGCCCAGAGGGATATCAAGGAAAAGACCATACGGGTACTCCACAGTCTCAGCTTTGTGGAAGATCCCACACGGGTATTCAGGGCCATACGGTTTGAACACAGGTTTGGCTTTCAAATCGGCAAGCACACCTTGAACCTTATAAAAAATGCCATAAAAATGGGCTTCCTCACAAAGATCAAGGGGAAAAGGATATGGACCGAGTTGTCGCTGATCCTCATAGAGGAGGCGCCGGAAAAGATCCTTAAAAGGCTTCAGGACCTTGACCTTCTGAGATTTATATCTTCTTACCTTACCTTTGACAAAGAGAAGGAAAAGCTCTTTCTTCGGATGCACGATGTGTATAAATGGTATGAGCTTTTATACAAAGGCACGCCCTGCGACAAGCTCCAGTATCACGTTCTTGGCCTTGTAGACCATATGAAGGCAGAGGAGATTGCAGTCTTTTGCAAAAAGACGGAGATGACAGAGCACCTCAGGGGTCAAACAATAGATAACATGATGAAGATACGGGAGACCATGACCCAGCTCTCCTATGGCATGTACACCATAAAAAAGAGCGATTTCTACAGGCTCTATGATAGACTTTCCGTGGAAGGAAGACTCTTCATTATGGCCCGAACGAGATCAGAAGAGATAAAGAAATCCATATCTAATTATATCACCTACAGTGATACCTATAAACCCTTTCTCACAGGAGGGGATTTAAAGAACATGGGTATTAAGGAAGGACCTGTGTACAAAGAAATCCTGGAAAACCTGAAGGAAGCGAAGATTGACGCCAACCTGAAAACCAGGGAGGAAGAGACGGCATTTGTTCGCAGGTACATTGATGAAAGAGGCATAACCCTTGGATGAGTCCCTGTCCCTTACGCCCCTTGAAGTCAGGTTGACGTGCTATGAAGGGCCTCTCGCTGTTCTTATCACCCTTATAAAAAAGAACAAACTGAGCATCTGGGATATCCCCCTTTCCTCCATTACAGAAAGGTTTCTCCAGTACGTAGAGCTTGTCAATGAGATGAACCTCAGGATTGCCGAGGACTTTATTGAGATGGCCTCACTGCTCATCTTCATTAAATCAAAGATGCTCCTCCCTTCAGACACTGCCAGCGATGAGGAAAACCCCGAAGAAGAGCTGATCGACAGGATTGTGGAATATGAAAGAATACGGGGCATGGCAACATCATTAGACGCATTGCCCATGCTCGACAGGGATATATTTGTGAGGGGCGCGAGGGGCATTGACCGGGAGGCGGAGTATGATCTCCTTTACCTGTGCAGCATATTCTTTCATCTCATGGAGAACAGGGAAGAACGATTTATCGAGGTAAAGGAGATTAAGCCCACCCTCGAGGAAAAGATAGGGATGCTGAAGATGGCCCTCGACGAATCAGGCCAATTCATCTGGGCCGTAGACGGCGATGAGGAGCAGAACGACAAAGTCGCTACCATTCTCGGCATGCTGGAACTGACTAAAGTGAGAATAGCCACCCTTCTCCAGAGAAGGCCCTTTGGCAGGATTGTACTGAAGAAGAAGGAATGAAAAGGTTCAAGGTTAGGAACCTGGCCTTCGGCAGTAAAAATTGAACTTAGAACCTTGAACGTTGAACAGATTTTCACAGGAGGTTAGCATGTCACGGATCAAAAAGGCACTTTTAATTATATGTGTGATTATCATACTCGTCTTTGTGGGGTCCTTTGCAGTGGGCATTATGGGCAGGTCTTTCGGGGAACGGATCGGGGTGGTTGAGATAGAGGGTGTCATAACCCAGTCCGGCGACTCCATGGAAGATATTGTCAAGTTTAAGGAAGACACGTCAATAAAAGGGGTGATAATCAGGGTAAATTCCCCTGGCGGATCAGTGGGACCAACCCAGGAGATCTATACAGAGGTAAAGAAACTGAGGGAAAAGAAAAAGGTCTATATCTCCATGGGCAGTGTATGCGCCTCCGGAGGATATTATATTGCCAGCGCAGGACACAAGATATACGCCAATCCTTCTACCATTACGGGAAGTATCGGCGTCATTATGGAACAGACGGTCATTGAGGACCTTCTGAAGAAGCTCGGTGTTCAATCAAATACCCTCAAAGCCGGTGAGTATAAAGACGTAGGCTCCCCCTTCAGAAAGATGAAGCCTGAAGAGAAAGAATATCTGAACCAGATACTCGCGAACATCCACCAGCAGTTCATCGCTGATGTGGCCGTTGGCCGGGGCATGACCCTGGAAAACACAAAAAGGCTTTCTGACGGGAGGATCTACACAGGGTTACAGGCAAAGCAGCTTGGATTGGTGGATGGCATCGGAAATTTCTATGATTCCCTCGATGATATGAAAAAAACACTGAATATAAAGGGTAAACCCGTCCTCGTCTATGGGAAAAGACCCTTCTCCTTTATCAAATGGCTTGTCTCGTCTATGTCCGAGGATCTGATCTCCCAATCCCTTGCCTCTCCTTTCAGGTTTCTTTTTCAATAGGGCTATGGGTTTTAACAATATCACATGCCCCCAACCTGCCCTCTTCTTCATCCTGTGCGCCTTTCTCCTTGTCATTGGATGCACGCGAAGTACGAGTGCCCCTGAGGAGAAGGTCTTCCCTGAATCATCCCGCCCCTTGGCAGCACAGACTCTTGCCGGCATACCGGAAGGGTCTTCCCAGGTTCTCCTTGTGACGGGCAGCAGCCTTTCGGCAACATCGGTACACATCTACCCTCTAAAAAGGGTACGGGAGGAATGGATCTCTTCCTTTCCCGCAGTCAGCGGGGTCATAGGAAGAAAGGGCTTTGCAGAACCCGGCGCAAAAAGGGAGGGGGACGGCAAAACCCCGTCAGGCATCTACCCCCTTAACCTCACCTTCGGTTATGCCCCTCAGGTTGATACACGGATGCCCTACAGGCAGGCCACAGATGATGATATCTGGGTCGATGATGTCGATTCCCCTTATTACAACCAATGGGTAAAACGGACAGAAGCACCCGCAGCCTCTCACGAAGAACTGAAGAGAAAGGATGACCTCTATAAATACGGCATCGTCATTGGATACAATACAAACCCTGTGGTAAAAGGGCTTGGAAGCGCCATATTCGTCCATTTGTGGAAAAGGAAAGGAACGGTAACCGCAGGCTGCGTTGCCATGTCCGAAAAGGACCTCGTTGCCATACTTCGCTGGCTTGACCCTGCTCAAAAACCCATGATTATAATGGGCACGGAAGGGGACATAGTAATGGGAGGATTGCCATGAGACTCACGAGTCCCCTGGTCCCTGCTGATTGATTGCATGAAAACCTGTTGCAAGGAGGCATTATGTACGAAATCTCCATAGAAACCCATTTTTCAGCAGCCCATCATTTGAGGAATTACATCGGCAAGTGCAAGGCGCCCCACGGCCACAACTGGATCGTTGAGGTAAATGTTGAGTGCACATCCCTCAATGATATCGGGATAGGCATCGATTTTAATGATGTGAAGAGTGCCACAAAAGAACTGCTTGAGGCCCTTGATCATAAGGACCTCAATGAATTGCCGCCTTTTACGACAGAAAACCCCACATCAGAAAACGTCGCCCGATATATTTATCGTGCATTATCACAAGAACTGAACAGACACGCCATAAAGGTCTCAAGGGTCAAGGTCTGTGAAACGCCCGGCAGCGGGGCTTCATACTGGGAATAGCCCTTCAGGGGGATAGGCACAACCGGATGGACAAAATCCTCAGAATCAATGAGATATTCAAAAGCATACAGGGAGAATCGACATACGTTGGATTACCCTGTGTTTTTATCAGAATGACAGGCTGCAATTTGAGGTGCATTTACTGCGATACTGCATACGCCTACGAAGAAGGTCAGGACTGGACCATTGATCAGATACTTCAATATATTAAGCAGTTTAACTGTAATATCGTAGAAATTACTGGAGGGGAACCTCTTATCCAGGCGGAAACATTGCCTCTTATCAGAGAGCTGTCTGATAGAGGCTACAAGGTGCTCATCGAAACAAACGGCACCAGGGATATCAGCCCAATAGACCAAAGGGCAACAATCATTATGGACATCAAGTGCCCTGAGAGCGGTGTGAGCCGAGAAAACCGATGGCCGAATATATCCCATCTTAAAGATACTGATGAGGTCAAGTTCGTAATCGGGAGCAGGAGAGATTATACATGGGCCCTATCCAAAATCAATAGATTCAGCCTCGACACACGGTGTACGGTCTTGTTTTCGCCAGCCTACGGAAGTCTGTCCCCTCAAGTGCTCGCTGAATGGATATTGAAAGACAACCTTAATGTACGATTTCAGTTGCAACTCCACAAATACATATGGGACCCCGGGAAAAGGGGCGTATAAGAAAAGGGCGCTCCATGCTGTTTTGAGCTATGGGGATATGGAAAACTCAGCAATATTATGGAATATGCCTATAGGCGAGGGCGCTATACCTTGAATCCTCTTATGGGCAATAAAGAGACCGTCGGCATTATAGAGAAAAACACAAGGCTGATCTATGGCAATGATTTCATGTACTTGCCGGTATATGGTTTTCCGTTTCCCCAAATCAGCTGTCGTTCTCCCCTGTTCAAGCAGTCTGTCCACTTCCGGGCTTTTGTATGACAGGAAGTTCCAGTCACCATTAGTGGTCTTGCTCGAATGCCAGAGATCGAAGAGGTCCGGGTCCCAGATGTAGGCCCTTGAGAGCACTATGGCCTCGAATTCGCGGTTGCGAATAACGGTATGCCTGAATGTCTGCCACTCTATCTGACTGACTTTCGCGTTAACCCCCAGGGCTTTCAAATTACTCTGTATAATCTGGGCGGCCTTGATATTATCTTCACTTTCGAAATTGGTGAGGATGGTAAAGGAAAAGGCATGACCGTCTTTTTGCAGAACGCCGTCATTGCCCCTACGCCAGCCAGCCTCATTGAAGAGTTGGGCTGCCTTTGCAGGATCATAATCAAAGCGTGGGGCCCTGGTGTTTGCGTAAGGGCTTATCAAAGGATATGGCCCTGCTGCTCTGTCTCCGAAGCCGAAGAGGACCGCCTCTACAATGGCATTCTTGTCAATGCCGTGGCTTATTGCCTGCCGCACCCGTATATCCTGAAATCTCCGATCCAGGAGATTAAAACCGAGAAAACCGTAACGGAAGGAAGGGCTCCGGTATTTGTTAAAACTACGGCTGAGATTATCGGTATTGGCCAACTTGCCGAATTGGACCGGTGAAGACTCAATCAGATCAACATTACCTGTCTTGAGTTCCAAAAATCGTGTTGTTGGGTCAGGGATGATTTTCACCACTATGCGTCTGGTTTTGGGAGAACCCACAAAATGACCGTCAAAGGATTCGAGTACAAGCTGTTGTCCTGGGACCCATTCCTTCAGCTTGTAAGGTCCAGTCCCTACAGGAAGCCTGTTAAAAGGGCTGTTGTCAATATCCTGATGATTAAAAATATGCTCAGGGATTATGCCTATGGTCCAGCTTATAAGGGCAGATCCAAAAGGCTGTTTGTATAAAATCTCCACCGTGTAGGGGTCAGGGGCGCTGACATCTTTCACAGGACCAAATTGGGCGCTGTGGGGGGTCGATACAGCAGTCGATGTGATCGTTCTATATGTGAATACAACGTCTTTGGAGGTCATCTCCTTTCCATCATGCCATACAACCCCTCTTCTCAGATGGAATATAAGTTTCAGCCCATCCTTTGATTGGTCCCAGGACTCGGCAAGGTCGCCAATAATATTCAGATTACGGTCCAGTTTTGTGAGGCCATTGAAAATCCAGCCGCTTATTACATAGGAGTTCAAATCGGATAAAAAGACCGGATTCAGCGTGTGCGGCTCTGACGGAAAGGCAACAGTAATCGTGTCGGTCCGTTTTGTCCTGTCCTTATTATTGCAACCCAGGCCCGACAGCAAGAAATATGTCAGGAGCAGTGCAATGAATACCGTTGATGTTCGGCGCCGTAACCTCATTTAACGTAACCTCATTTAATAATAGGCCTTTATTCCAAGCCCGATATTCCTTCCCGCAGCAGGGAATCCAAACCTTTCCTGATAGTATGCATTGAAAAGGTTGCGGGCATAGAGATTGACTTCAAGAAATGGCGTGACAGGGCACGACCCCTCCAGGTCCATGGTAAAATACCCGTTCTGTGTCCTTACTCTTAAATCAGTATTATAGAGAATATTGTCGTTATAGATGACCTGCTGGCTTGAGACATAGGTGGCATAAAGGGTAATTTTCTCCTTCCATGAACCCTTGTACTGGATGCCTGCATTAAACTTGTGCTCAGGCAGACCGGGGATCTGATTAAAGTTACGATCAGAGGTGTTTACAAAGTTGGCTACAAAAGGGTCGCCTTTTGTTTTGGTTTTTTGATATGTATAATTGGCAAAAGAGGAAAACATCTTGTTAAGCTGGCGGGTTATGCTGAGCTCGATCCCGTAGATGTTGGCCCTGTCTATATTGTATGATACAAAATTGATGAGATCGAAATGTATATAGTCCTTAATGATGTAATAATATGGCGATATCTCGATCTTTGTTTTTCCCGGAAGCATTGCCTTCCAGCCTCCCTGGAGCATAATGCCATCTTCTTTGTTAAAGGACAGATTGCTTGTATTAACCCCTGCGTCGGGAGAATAGTGCCAGTAATACTCCGGGAGGGTAGGCAGCCTCAGGGCCCTCGCAATGCTTATGTAGGCAAGGGCGTCCTTGTTGTAATTGTAGGTAATCTTGAGTGACGGCGCAAACCCGTCCATAGAGATATTGGGTATGCCTTCAGCTTTGCCCGCCGGGCCTGCCATGCCGTGGAATGATGAATACCTGATCCCAGGTGTGACAAGAAACTTCTTTTCCAGAAAAGATATATCATCCATGGCAAAGATACCATAGACATTTGAGTTGACATAATTGCCGTTCCTGAAGGGCGCCCTGAAATCATCGGAGTAGTTTTTGTCCCCGTCGTCTTTAAGACGTTTTGCGTCAAGGCCCATGGTGAACGTGTGATTCCTGAAGTTGTACTTGTACGTGGTGTCAAAACCGTAGGATCGGTCGTCATAGAACTCTTTGTGAAAAACCCTGCCCAGGGCGACCTTCGTATTGTACGCCTCTCTGTTTCCGTAATTCTCCCAGTATCTCATGGTGAGGAGGCTGTTTGAGAAGGTCTGGTCGTATCCGATGTTGTAGGTAAGTTTGGTCCTGTTCCACCAGCTCCCCCGCTCAGGATATGCGCCCATGCCGCCGTACATGATTTCTCCGTCCGATGCGGGATAGTTCCTGATTTTAGGGGTATCATAATAGGCGGAATCATAATTTTTGTTCATCCTGTTAGCCACAATGAAGCCTTTATTGACTTCTACATACTGAATGTCTCCGTAGAGTTTACCCTTCCATGGAAACTCATATCCGAGGCGGAGACCGGCATTCTTCATTTTATAATCCCCGTTATAAAGATAGCCGTTACTCTCTGCATATCCGCCTGTTATTGAGTATTCCAAGGCCCCCGGTTTCCAGCTGTGATAAAAGTCTCCCTTTTTTGTATTAAAGCTTCCCGCAGATACCTGCGCTTCAATCTCAGGGGTTTTTTGTGGTTTTCTGGTGACGAGATTGATTGCGCCCCCGAGGGCATTCCCATATCGGGGATCACTGACACCCTTGATTATTTCTATCTCCTGAATATTTGTCAGGGGAATGGAACTCCAGTCGATAAAATTCCCCCCTGCCGTACCGGGAGCATTCAGGGTCCTGCCATCAATGCTGACCACAATCCGGGAAGAACCAAACCCGCGGATCTTTATGGAATCGTCATCAATGGCTGCCCCGACCTCCTGGGGTCTCTGGACATCGATACCAGGCAGCCTCTTGAGTGCAGAGTCGAGAGTGCTTCCCGTTCCCTGGAGAAGGGCCTTTGGAATAATGACCGTCTTGTTGGGGGTTTCCGGATCATCGTTAACCGGAGTAGCGGTCACAAGGATCTCTTCAAGTTCAACCGGTTTTGCTGACCCTCCTTCTTTTTTTGCCTCTTCCGCGGCAAATCCCCATGATGCAAGGGTTAGTATGCAGAGAAAAACAAATAATACGTGACCCATTTATGTCTCCTTTTTGTTCCACCAGTAGAGATGGACAGTTGCTTTATCGGGGAGCCGGAAATAGCCCCCCCTAAAAATAAGATTTGATCGAAGCTCCTTTTGCTCCAGGTTGTTCGGCATTCGTCCCATGCGGAATGCCCAGTGTTCAACCGTCTCATCCTCGCTATGATAGACAAATGAGCTTTCCGCCTCATAAGACCCGGAGAATTGCAGGCGGTAATTGAGTGAGGAGGCCATTCTATCCAAGTCATTTACCTCAACTTCGGTGGCCACAAACACATGGGCCGGAAACGTGAGAAACATTCGCTCCAGGACTTCCGCAAAGTTTGTACCCATGAGATGGAGACTGTTGCAGGCCAGAATGAGATCAAAGCCTTTGTATTCGTAGCAGGGGATATCCTCCCACCTCCGCTTATCCACAACGATGCTGCCATTCAGGTTGGCATTAGTTCCCGTTTGTCCATACAGAAGGCTTCTCATGCAGGCTGAAGGTTCGATTAGGGTGACTTCGCATCCCATTTCAACAAGAGGCAGACTGAGGACCCCTCCCCCTCCGCCCACATCAAGCACCTTCCAACCGGACTCGACCGTATCAGACAGAGTCTTAATTACCTTTTCGTGATATTGATTGTGACGAACCCATAAATCGTACCACCGTGCATTGTTATCCCAGTACTCTACAGTGGTAATTCTTTCTCTCATGATAGTCTCTTTCGTGGTGGTTCGTCCCTTGTTCCCAGCAACAGAGGTTACTTAAAGCAAAACAGCAGTATTACATTACATATTATCGTGTTACTATGCGGCAAAAAATATATGATTAACCAATGCTCTCACCTGTGCTGGACATGCTCAAAATCCCATGTTTTACGCCTTTGATGGAGGTCAACATATCAGCCAGCCTCTTGACTTCAACAGGGTTTCCCCTTACTGCCACAATTTCAAGGCAATTATTGTGATCCAGGTGGATGTGCTGGGTTGAGATAATCGCTTTTTGGAAATTATGCTGGATATCCGTGATCCTGTTAAGAAGGTCTTTTCTGTGGTGGTCATAAATCAGGGTGATGGCGCCTGCGATATCCTCACCCTCCTGCCACTCCTTTTTGATTAATTCCTGGCGGATAAGATCACGAAAGGCCTCTGATCTGTTCGTATAGTTCCTCTCCTTGATAAGCTTATCGAATTTCTCCAACAACTCATTGCTGATTGACACCCCGAATCTGACCAGTTCCGACATTTTTTGCCCCAGTAATACGTAATATACAATAGTAGCACTGCAAGAACACAATTTCAATGATTATTTATGAGCATTTTCATAACAGGCGGTAGGGATTGCTTTTCTCTCTACGAAGCCTGGCACGGAGAGGTAATTTCCACCCGCCTCCTACCCCCCCCTCCACCCACCGACAAAGTTGTTTTTTCTACGGTGTCCGGGTCGTAAATGCAATCATCGATGGCGCTATGCCCCTGTCACAAGGCTATTTGTTTGTTGCCAACTTTGACTGTTCCTTGAAAAGAATATTGACTGACATATTTAAAGTACGTTATAATGTACGTTATTTATGTGAGGTGCTATATGAAAAGAGTTAGAGTCAACGAAGATATCAGGCCAATGTCGGAGTTTCGCACTGGCATTGCTTCCTTCCTTAAACAAATACACGACACAAAACGTCCCATGATTATCACGCAACATGGCAAAGGAGTAGCCGTTCTGCTCGATGCGGGCGAATATGAGGCAATGCAGGAGAGAATAGAGTTGCTGCAGGACATACAGACATCCATCGGTCAGATTGAAGCTGGTCAGGGAGTGGACCATGACCAGGCCAAAAGAACTGTATTAAACCGGATCAGGAAATGAAGATTATCTGGTCTCCTCTCGCAATAGACAGGCTCTCAGAGATAGCCACATACATCGCCCAAGAGAATCCCACTGCTGCAGAAAAGTGGGTAGACACGGTTTTTCGGAAGGTGGAAGACCTGCAGAACTTCCCTGAAAGTGGCATGGTCATACCTGAAACCGAAAACAAAACCATAAGAGAGCTGATATACGGAAACTACCGATTGATTTACCGGCTTGAAGAGAAGAGGATTTCAGTGCTAACTGTTCGGCACGGAAAGCAGGTCTTGCCGGTTGATGAAATTACGGCATAACCCTTATTGTCCCGGATCGGCGGGAAAGGACACCCGCCTTCCGGTGACACTGGCGTTAGGACAGGCGGCGGTGTTGTTGCCTATGAAGCGCATTTCTTCCCGATCAAAGACCTTGCGCGTTGAAAAGACGATTTCCTTCTGCTATACTTAATCAGGGCAAAGGGCCATAGAAGGCATGGAGGTATCTATAACCCCGTAGGCAGTAAAGGGATCATTGAGATAAGACCACAGAGTCCATTATATGGAAAGGAGAATAGGGATGTCTCTTACGACAAAGATTGAAAACAAAAGGCCAGGCTATTCCCTGGTCACATTGTCCGGTCGTCTTGACGGGCAAACTTTTGCTGAGTGTGAGGCACAAATCGCCCCTTTGCTGGTTCCATCTACGAAGATCATCATGTTTGACATGACCGGTCTTAATTACATAAGCAGCATGGGATTGCGTATCGTACTGAAGGTGAGAAAATTTGTTGAAGGCAACAACGGCAGCTTTCACATGATCAACTTGCAACCCCAGATAGAAAAGGTGTTCGAGATCGCAAACCTGCTGGGGGATATGAAGCTATTTGTCAGTGTCGAGGAGGCTGACCAATACTTCGATGCCATGCAGATGAAGGTATTGAATAACGAAATTTGACCGGATTCCCTTTACCATTGGTGGAGTTTGTATATTACTCTCCGTGATCCTTGTTTTTCATAACCTGTAATTCCAATTCTAACTCAAAGCCCTATCTTCTTTGCCGGAAGCGAAAGAGACTGCTTTTCTCTCTACGAAGCCCGGCACGGGGAGGTAACTTCCGCACACCTTCCACCACCCTCCGCCCGCCTGCAAGTCGTTATTTTTTAGATGTCTTTGCCCCGCCATCCTGCTGCTACTCTTGACTTTTGGGGCCTGCCAAAGTAAAGTGTGGCTATGGAAATGAGATTTATCCCTGCTCTCATTAGCCCTCCGGAAACGATTGACGGTGCATGGTGGTTTATATTTAAAGGCCACGCAATGCTGGTTATGGAAGATGAGAGGGGGATTGCAGTTCCTTGGGTAAAAAATCCGACGGAACTCGGATTACTTCCCCTCAGGGAACGTTATCTGGGAACCCTTGATGGCCGCCATTGCTTCTGCGGTTCAGTGGCAGAGGACCTTTCCCCTCCTGTTGGCATGGCCCTGCGGGGCCTCAGATATCTATACAGACGGGTCGATGAGACCATCCATTCGATTGCCATGAGGGCAGTACACCTGATTGAATGGGACAGGACTGTGCGTTATTGCAGTCGATGCGGGACAGCAATGGCCCATGGGGCAGACCTGAATGCCAAAGAGTGCCCTGACTGCGGATTCATCTCCTTCCCCCGTATTTCTCCTGCAGTGATTGTCCTCGTGGAGAGGGAGGGGAAGGCGCTTCTTGCCCGGGGAGCACGGTTTAATCAGGAGATTTACAGCGTTCTCGCAGGCTTTGTGGAACCGGGCGAAACCCTCGAAGAAACGGTAGAGCGTGAAATAGAGGAAGAGGTGGGAATCCAGGTTGCAAATATCCGATATTTCGGAAGCCAGCCGTGGCCTTTCCCTGATTCACTCATGATTGCCTTTATTGCGGAATATGCCGGCGGCGAGATCAGGATCGACAAAACAGAGATAGTAGATGCCGGATGGTTCGATGTCGACTCACTCCCTCAGATTCCCGGAAGCATCAGCATTGCGCGAAAACTGATAGACTGGTTTGTGGAAAAGGAATCAATCTCCGGGGGGACAAACAAGACCCCGGAAGGGCACTGATATGGAACCGATGAGTAGGAGACCATGAAGGCAATAGTGTGGGATAAAGGGCTTCGTTTTGTCGAGGATTACCCTCCCCCTGAACCAAAGAAGGGCGAGGCCCTCATCAGGGTCATCATGGCAGGCATATGCAATACAGACCTTGAGATCATGAAAGGGTACATGGGGTTTACCGGTATCCTCGGTCATGAGTTTGTCGGCGTTGTAGAAGTGGTGACCGGTGACAATCGCTGCCTGATAGGCAGGCGGGTGGTAGGTGAGATCAACTGCGGGTGCGGCATGTGCCCTGCATATTGTCTGAAAGGTCTCCAGAATCACTGCCCTGGCAGGACTACCCTTGGAATCGCGAAGAAAGACGGGGCCTTTGCAGAGTATATAACCCTCCCTGAAGGCAATCTCTACGAGGTGCCGGATAACCTCTCCGATGAAGAGGCTGTTTTCACCGAGCCCCTCGCAGCGGCTTTTGAGATTACGGATCAGATTCATGTGAAGCCCACTGACAGGGTTCTTGTTATAGGGGATGGCAAGCTGGGACTCCTCTGCGCCCTCGCGCTCAAACTCACAGGGGCAGATGTATCCCTTGCGGGCAGACATGGAGCAAAACTTGAGATTGCGCAGGACCAGCAGGTAACAGCCATTACCATCGAAGAACTCATCATTGAAAAGATATATGACATTGTCGTTGAGGCAACAGGCAGGCCAGACGGTCTCGCGACAGCCCTGAAACTGGTCAGACCGAGGGGCACCATCGTTCTGAAAAGCACTGTTGCAGATGAGAGGAGGATAAATCTCACCCCTGTGGTTGTTGATGAGATTCATTTGGTCGGCTCAAGGTGCGGCCCATTCAAACCGGCCCTTCGCGCCATGTCGAAGGGTGGCATTAATGTGAAACCCCTGATTTCAGGCATATTCCCTTTTTCAGAGGCGCCACGGGCCTTTGAAAAGGCAAGGGAAAGGGAATCCCTTAAGATAATTATTGATTTCAGATAGAGTTAAGTATTGCACGGCAAAGACTCTAATGCTATAAAACTTAGACTACACAAAGGAAAGGACTGATGGAGATACTGAGAAGAATAGGAAAACATAATCTTGCCCTTATAGGGGTAATCATCCTTGTGCCCATGTTCCTCTGTGCCATTCTGGCGCCCCTCCTCGCGCCCCACGATCCCATCGAGCCCGACTTAAAACATATCCTTGCTGCCCCGTCTTTCTCCCACCCCTTTGGTACGGATACCCTCGGGAGAGACGTGTTTTCGAGGGTGATTTACGGAAGCAGAATATCCCTCCTTGTAGGTTTTGTATCTGTGGGGATTGCCACCCTGCTCGGCATCATAATAGGCGCTGTTTCCGGTTATTTCGGCGGGGTTATCGACGAGGTGATTATGCGTTTTGTTGACCTCATGATGTGTTTTCCCACTTTTTTTCTGATCCTCGCTGTTATAGCCCTCCTTGAGCCGAGTATATGGAATATCATGGTGGTAATCGGCCTTACCAACTGGATGGGGATTGCGCGCCTTATAAGGGCGGAGATACTGAGTATTAAAGGTAAAGAATTCATCCTTGCCGCAAAGGCACAGGGTTTTTCAGAATACAGGATCATCTTCCGCCATGTGCTGCCAAATGCCCTTTCCCCTGTCTATGTAGTAGCCACCCTCGGGATCGGAGGGGCAATACTCACGGAATCGGCCCTCAGTTTTCTCGGCATCGGGGTCCAGCCGCCGACAGCGAGCTGGGGCAACATACTGACCGCGGCAAAGGATAACATCGAGGTGGCATGGTGGCTGAGCCTCTACCCTGGCCTTGCCATATTTCTCACCGTTATGGGATATAACCTGCTCGGAGAAGGTCTGCGCGATATCTTCGACCCGAGAAGAAGGTATCAGGCACGATAGGGAGCAGCGCATTCGTCTATGGTCAGAGGGAAAAAGGGTGAACCAAGAGAGATCATACAAGGGGTTTATCAGGTAAGCGGTCCTGATATGACGGATATGCGGGATTGCGCATCATACCTCCTTGATCTCGGGGAATTGATCCTTATTGACAGCGGTTCCGGTATGGCCTTTGACAGGGTGGTCCAGAACATTAAGACCCTCGGTTATAAGCCTGGAGATATTACCACAGTCATCCTTACCCATTGTCACTTTGATCACCTTGGGGGGGCAGTCAAATTCAGGGAACAATTCGGCAGCCGTCTTGTGATGCACGAATATGATGCACGGATCGTAAAAGCAGGAGATCAGAGGCTGACCGCTGCATTCTGTTTTAATACCTTTCTCCCGCCCTTCTCTGTTGATGTAACACTGAAAGAAGACAACGAAGTGCTCCAGGTCGGAGACTTTGAGATTGTATGTCTCCATACGCCAGGCCATACACCCGGCTCCATCTCAGCCTATGTGGATATTAACGGAACCCGTATACTCTTTGCTCAGGATATCGGCGCCCCTCTACTCGAGGAGTTTGACTGCGATCCTGATGGATGGCTCAAATCCATAGAAAAACTCTCTGCCCTCAAGGCGGATATCCTCTGTGACGGCCATTCAGGGGCTTACCAACCGGATAGCCGTGTGAGGAAATACCTCCGGTACTGCGTTAATTCCCAGTACAGGCAGGGGTACCTCATTGATGGTTATCGGCAAATCTCTTTAACAGAAGGCATTCCATGAATTTGATCATCTGGCCCCTGCTGTGCGGCGGGCTTTATCTGACAAGTTTATACAGCTACCTTCTCTTTCATATTGTCACAGAGAGTTTTTCCATTGTTATTGCCTTCGCCCTTTTCATGATCTCCTGGAATACCCGTAACATGGCAAAAAGTAATTATGTCCTGTTCCTCGGCATAACCTTTTTATTTACAGGACTCATTGATTTTGCTCACACACTGGCCTTCAAGGGCATGGGTATTTTTCGCGGATTTGATGCCAACCTGCCGACACAACTGTGGATCATTGCCCGTTACATGCAGAGTCTGTCGCTCCTTGTCGCCCCGTGGTTCATAGACCGGAAGTTGAATCCCGGTGCTGTTATCGGTTTTTATCTTTCCGCAACCCTTATCCTCCTGGCAGCTGCATTTTCCGGAACCATGTTTCCTGATTGCTTCATAGAAGGCAGGGGACTCACCCCTTTTAAAATTGTCAGTGAATATATCATTTGTTTTATCCTGGTGCTTTCCCTGATTTTGCTGTTACGTTGCAGGGAGAGTTTTGATCCAAGAATTCTGCGACTGCTCGTTTGGTCGATCCTCTTCACAATCCTTTCGGAGCTGTTTTTTACCTTCTACATCAGCGTCTACGGCTTATCGAATCTGATCGGTCATTACTTTAAAATATTTTCGTTCTATCTCATTTACCAGGCAATCATCGTTACGGGATTGGAAAATCCTTACCGCCTCCTTTTCTTTGATTTGCAGAAACACCGTGAAGAGTTGCAGACCATAATTGATGCTTCTCCCATTATGATCTTTTACAAGGACCGGGAAGCCAGGTTTATTCGCGTCAACAAGACGCTTGCCGAGACAACAGGCTGGCCCAGGGAAGAGATAGAAGGAAAGAAAGACTCTGAAATTTACCCCGCTCAGGAGGCCAACTATTGGGAAGACGACAAGGAGGTTATTGCATCGGGTAAGCCAAAGACAGGCATCATCGAACCAATAAATACCACAAGCGGCAGAAGGTGGGTTCAAACCGACAAGATACCCTACCGGGACAAAGAAGGGCATATTATCGGGATTATAGGTTTTGCTGTAGATATCACCGAGCGGAAGCAGGCAGAAGAAGAGCGGGAGAAACTCCTCGCAGAAAAAGAACTCCTCCTTAAAGAGGTGCATCACCGCATCAAGAACAACATGACCACCATGATGAGCCTCCTCTCTCTCCAGGCAGGCAACCAGAAAGACCCGTCCGTTGCTGCTGTCCTTGACACCGCTGGAAACCGTTTGCAGAGCATGATGGTTCTATATGACAAACTCTACCGCTCGGAAAACCCGAGGGAGATGCCTGCCAGCGATTACCTGATGCCCCTGGTCAATGAGATAGTCAAAATATTCCCTACTAATACCATGGTAAAAACAGAAATTAATGTTGGTGATTTTATGCTCCCTGTCAAATTCCTCTCTCCCCTCGGAATCATGATGAACGAGCTCATTACTAATATTATGAAATACGCTTTTTCCAACAGGAATGATGGAGTAATAACCGTATCTGCAACGAAAAAAGACAGCCATGTGACGCTGATTGTCGCAGACAATGGCATCGGTATTCCAGACACAATTGACCCCGAAAGCTCCATCGGGTTCGGGTTACAGCTTGTATGCATGCTGACCCAACAGATTGACGGAACTATTGCAATAGAACGGGGCGAAGGGACAAAAATTGTTCTGGGGTTTGATGTATAAAGATTTATTACACTGATACCCATAAAGAGAACCGAATAAAGGAGATTGTATGACGGGTGCAAATTTGCTGGTAAAGACGGCCATAGCCGGGGGGATTGAGGTATGTTTTGCGAATCCGGGCACAACTGAAGCACCTCTGGTGGCGGCCTTTGATGAAACCCCGGGCATTAAGACAATTCTCGGGCTCTTCGAGGGCGTCTGCACAGGCGCTGCCGACGGGTACGGACGGATGAAGGGCACACCTGCCATGACCCTGCTCCATCTGGGTCCCGGCTTTGCGAACGGCATCGCGAATCTCCATAACGGGAGACGAACCCGGACTCCCATTGTCAATCTTATTGGTGAACACGCCACATGGCACCGGAGCGCTGATCCCCCTCTTGCAATGGATATCGAAGCCCTTGCCAACACAGTCTCAGGATGGCTTCGCACAAACCGATCCGTTGATACCCTGTCGCCAAACCTGACCGAAGCGATTTCAGCCTCCTTATACGGACAGATATCGAGCCTTATCGTGCCCCATGATCACCAGCTTACAGATACCGAAGATGCATCGATTGTGATTCCTGAGTTTTCTTTTGATCCTCCTGATACAGGCATCATTGAAAAGGCAGCCACTATGCTGAGGAGGAGCAGTAAATCAGCGATAATCCTTGGAGGGCCTGCCCTTACAGGGCAAGGACTGCGGTGTGCGGGTTTCATAAAGGCCCTCATCGGGTGTGATCTCCTTGCGAACAGTTTTCCCGGCCGGGTGGATAGAGGTACAGGTCTGCCTGCCGTTGACCGCATCCCCTATTTCCCGGAGCCGGCAAAAACCCTGCTCTCTCAGTATGAAGCAATCATATTTGCAGGGGGTACGGAACCTGTTACTTTCTTCGGGTATCCGGGTATTGACAGCTATCTTCTCGGGCAGGATCAGGAGAGGATTCATATCTGCTCAGGGCGGGAGGATGTTGTGCAGGCCCTCGAATATCTCCTTTATGTGCTCAAAGGGGGCAACAGATCGGATAATGGGAACGGCACAACAAGGGAGTTGAGACGGCCTGCATTATCAACCGGAACGCTGACACCGGAAAAGGCCTGCATCACCCTGGCAGCTCTTCAGCCTGAAGGGGCAATCATTGTGGATGAAGGGCTTACCACAATACTCCCCTATGATCCTCTTACCACTACGTTACCTCCCCATACCATACTGACAATAGGTGGCGGCGCTATCGGTTACGGAATACCCTGCGCCATCGGCGCTGCCCTTGCCTGCCCTGACCGTCCTGTAATTTCATTCCAGGCTGACGGGAGCGCCCTTTACACCCTACAGGCCCTGTGGACCCAGGCCCGGGAAAGATTGAATATCACGACCCTTATCTGCTCCAACGGCTGCTACAATATTGTCCGGGTTGAACTTGAACGGGCAGGTATTGCATCCCGCGGCCCTAATGCTGAAGCCCTTACGGACCTTGGCCATCCGGGGATCGACTGGGTAAAGATTGCTGAAGGCTTTGGGGTACCCGCTGCATCAGTAGCAACTGCCGAAGGACTGGCCCATGAATTGGCACAAGCATTGGCAGAACCCGGACCACATCTTATAGAGATGATCCTTTAAGGCAATAAGCCGACAATATTCGTATTAGAAAAAATGAAATAACTGCTTGTAATAGTTTTTGATAATGGTATTATTGAAGGGTGAGTCGGGATATAAAGCATGATAAGAAATGGATACATCAACCCCTGAACGAACTATCTGCCGATAAAAAGGGGGATATCTATAAAACAGTCATAGAAAACTCGAACGACGGCATTATTATTGTACAAGAGGATAAAAACCTCTTCTGTAATCAGAAATACCTTGAAATGTCAGGATATGAAAAAACCGATGGGGCTGCTTATACGTCCTTCTGTGCTTCAGTCCATCCCGATGACCGGAATATGGTGATGGAAAACATGCTCGGCCATCACACAGGCAAGCAAACCCCCTCAAGGTACGAATTCAGGATAATAGGGGAAAAAGGCTCGATGGTCCACGCGGAGGCATCATCTACCGTAATCATGTATGAAGGTAAACCGGCATCCCTTAGTTTTATACGGGACATCACCACGCGAAAACAAATTGAGGAAACGTTGCATGAGCGTGCAGAACGTTTTCAATTATTGGCTGATGCTGCCTTCGAGGGGATAGTAATTCACGACAGGGGCGAGATTCTTGACTGTAATCAAGCCATGTTTGAGATGTTCGGGTATAAGCCCAAAGAGGTAATTGGAAAGAGCGTAATGAGATTTATCCTGCCTGAATCAAGAGAACTCATCATGCGCCATATAGAGGCCGGCTCCGATGACCCTTATGAAATAAAGATGGCAAAACAGGATGGAGCTACCCTTACGATGGAGGTAATTGAAGAGGCCATTCCCTTCAAAGGGCGAACGGCAAAGGTTGCAGCCCTCCATGACATCACTGACCGCAAATTGGCTGAAAAGTCACTCCGGGAATCAGAGCAGAGACTTGCCGATATCATTCAATTCCTTCCCGATGCAACCTTTGTGATTGACCAGGAAGGGAAGGTTATTGCATGGAACCGGGCCATAGAAGAAATGACAGGCGTGAAAAGCGCGGACATGCTTGGAAAAGGAGATTACGAGTATGCAATCCCCTTCTATGGCGTGCGGAGACCCATACTGGTTGACCTCCTCTTTTTATCTGATCCTGAGATTGAAGCACGGTATGACTTTGTAGATAAAAAAGGGAATACATATTTCGTAGAAACATTTATTCAGGCTATGTATGGCGGGAAAGGCGCATATCTGTGGGCAACAGCCTCTAAACTCTTCAACAAAGACGGAAATATTGCCGGGGCTATAGAATCAATACGGGACATCACTGAGAGAAAACAAACAGAAAAGGCGCTGAAAGAAAGTGAAGATAAATACCGCAGTATCTTTGAAAATGCGATCGAAGGCATA
>PNOM01000029.1 GCA_013824835.1 Syntrophus sp. (in: bacteria)
ATCATGCAATCCTTATGATTCAAGATAACGGTATCGGCATTCCTGAATCGATTGATATTGCAACCTCTGCCAAGTTCGGGATGCAGCTTGTCGGCATGCTTACAAGACAGCTTGAAGGGACCATACGGATTGAACGAGAGAACGGGGCGAGGTTTATCCTGGAGTTTGATATATGAAGTTTTTAGACGATCTCTCCGTATCAGCTTTCTTATGGTAATTCTTACCATTGAGGGAGAGGTAAAAATTGTGTAGCGGTGGGGACATTGTATCTCAGCGAGCATTAGTCGCATTCCTTCTTGCCCAGCCTTCTCTATTGAGCGGGGCATGCTGGAAGTATTGACCGCAAGATGTCTTGTTATCCCACTATGTGAAATAAGTTCGGCGCATTCGAACTGCTAACCATGTAAGTCAGGCTGTCTTTGCAGCAATTCTCGGTATTGGCAAAACGACAGTACAGCAATGGGAACAAGGCCAGAAGAAACCGAGCGGTCTGGCGCAACGGCTTCTCGATCTTATTGATCGTAAAGGATTGGAAGCGCTTGGATAGACGGGCATAGATATACAAACCGTTGTCCGAAAATCCCTCCCAACCTCCCTTTTTGAAAGGGAGGCGTTAAATCCCATATCAAAAGACATGAACAATTGAAGGGGTTTAATAAAATTTTCCGGCATCCGCAATATAAAAATCTAATTGCGCCGGGTTGAGTAGCCAATGGCATAGGGTGGGAGCTTCAGATACGTTGGGCTGCGAGCATTGCTGACCGGAGGCGTATCGCGATACGTCGCAGGGCGCAAGCGCAGCAGAGCGGCGCATATGGAGTTTCCACCCTATGCCATTGGCTTATAAACAGAACCTACTTGTATAAAAAGGTTATTCGCAAGAATTGGACAAGCAAAACAAATTTAATTTACTTACTCTGACTGGTAAAGACTTTATATCGCGCCGGGAAGTTCCTTTAACTGAGCGAGTGAAAAGACCGGCCCGTCTTTGCAGATATACTTGGACCCGAGATTACAGCGCCCACAGATACCTATGCCGCATTTCATCCTTGCCTCAAGGGTGGTGATGATATTCTCATCCTTGAACTTAAGCTGGGCAAGATTCTGGAGCACAAACTTTATCATAATAGGAGGACCACATGTGATTGCAATGGTATCTTCAGGCGATGGCGCTACTTCATTTAATACAGTCGGCACAAAACCGACCTTCTTCTTCCATCCCGGATACTCTGCATCTACTGTAAGGATAAGCTCTACATCCTTCCGTGCTTCCCACTCATTCAGGTCCTCTTTGTAGCAGAGATCCGGCGGGGTCCTGGAACCGTAGATGATGGTGATATCCTTATAATCTGCCCTGTTGTCGAGCATAAAGAGAATCAGGGTGCGAAGGGGGGCTAAACCAATCCCGCCGCCGATAAAGAGTATCTTCTTCCCTTTCATCTGCTCATAGGGAAAAGCATTGCCGAGGGGTGCCCTTACGCCCATCTGGTCTCCAGGATAAAGATCATGGAGAGCCGCAGTCACTTCTCCGGCCTTCATGACGCTGAACTGAAGATAATCCATCCGTGTAGGCGGTGAATTAATAACAAAGGTTGATTCCCCTACCCCAAAAACGGAAAGCTGGCCAACCTGGCCGGGTTCATATGTGAAGGTCTTCATTCTTTCAGGATCGTTGAATACTACCTGAAAGGATTTGATATTTGGTGTTTCTTCGATTACATTTTTAATAGTAACGATTTCCGGCAGATAGGGGTTTATTGTATTGGCCATTCCTTATGCTCCCTGCAAATTTGATACAATTTCACTGATGTCCACCGACATGGGACAATATCTGATACATCTGCCGCATCCGCAGCAGGCAATTACACCATTATACTTTTCAGGATAAAAGGAAAACTTGTGTCCTACCCTGTTTTTGAAACGTTGAAATTTTGTAGGTCTCGGATTGTGGCCGCTTGCTTCCAGGGTAAAGTGCACATACATGCAACCATCCCACGTCCTGATCCTCTCACCCTTATCCGATGTCTGCTCATCGGTAATATTGAAACAGTAGCATGTAGGACAGAGATAGGTACAGGCACCGCAACTGACGCACTTCGATACTGCATTATCCCAGAACTCGTCATTATCAAAGAGCTCAGGTGATACCTTGCCAAGCCCCTTTGGACCAAAGGGATTCTTTACCATAGAATGGACTGCTTCCTGCTTCTTTGTCGCATCCCCCTGATAGGCTTTCCCGTCTTCTACTCCAGGTCCTTGAAGGATTTCCTTCCCCTTTTCCGTTAAGGCTTCAATAAAATAACCTTTTTCAACCTCTGTTATCAGGGCGTCCGAGCCTTCTTTGTCAGCAGGACTGCCACCGACAGCAGTACAGAAACAGCCGGCAGAGGGAGAATTGCATGTCATAGTAACGATAGTTGTCTTTTCCCGTCTGCCCTTATAGTAGGGGTCAGGCGTATCGGTCTCCGTGTAAGGCCTGTCGTATACGGTAAATCCTTTTGCATCGCATGGACGGGAGCCTATTACAATGGTCTTGGGAAAATCAAGATGCTCCTTTAGTTCAACCTCTGTTTTCTGAGGATTGTCAGGATCTTTGATAAAGGTGAAAGAAAACAGGGTGTCGCTTTGCGGAAAGATCACGGACTTTGGAGGACTGTTTGCAGGCCTCTCAAAACAGAGGGTTTTCTCTTTACCGAAAGGCCTGAAGAGAACCGTGTCTCCTTCAAGGCACGGCACATAGACCTGCGCCTTTGTACTCAATCCTTCTATGAATGCTCCCCATTTCTCCTTTGGGATAAAACCTGTGTCAGCCATTAGAGTTTGTGCTCCTCTATCTTCTTTTCTTCGACGCTAAATGTATACATTGGAGGTTTGTCCTCCGGATTGACTCCCGGTTCATAGTTATAAAGTGCTTTCATATCGTGGTTCAGCTTCTTTTTCAATGCATTTACCGGGATGCCCATAGGACATACCCGCTCGCATTCGCCGCACTCTACGCATCTTCCTGCAAGGTGAATGCTGTGTATCATATGAAACATAAACTTTTCCGAAAGGTTCGATTTCTGACTGATCCAGTGGGGATCACGGCTTTCTGCAATACAACTGTCCTGACATACACACATGGGACATGCGTTTCTGCATGCATAGCAACGTATGCACCGGTCAAACTCCTTTTCCCAGTAAACCTTCCGTTCTTCGAGAGATTTACCTTCAAACTCTTCTACATCTTTGTATACATCCTCAGGTGCCTTGACTGACTTGATGGGCTCGGCTGCAAGGTGATCGTACACCACAGGCGTAGGATAGAGACAGGTGCTGCACTTGTCAGGAGACACATCTGCCAGGGAAAGCTTTGTCTCCCCTGCAGGGGTCTTTACCAGAATAGCGCCATCCGCTTCAAAGACTACATCTTCAATAGGCTGATGATTCACCTTGTCAAGCACCTTTTTTACGCTTACCACTCCAGTACAGGGTATGCCGACAACCACTACCTTGCTGCGGTCGATCAGTCCTTCCTGCATATATTGTACAATCGTTCTGCTGTCACACCCCTTTACCACCACACCCACCTTCTTCGCTTTAAGGGAAGGGAGGAAACTCGCAAGGTTCTGAACGCAGACAGGACTCCAGATAATCTCTTCAATCTGCTCTGCCTTATTGATAAAGCATGGTGTAGCATGAAGTTTATCAAAACCCTGTTTATAGCCTATGACTACATCAACGTCTTTTAAAACGTCAGTTATTATTTCTTTCATTTTCTCAGGACCCACTGTGCGCCTCCGTTGTGGAATGTAAAGGGCCCAACTTATGAATCTGATTCGTAAAGTCGGTTACCGTCTTCTGCCACCGCTGCCCTTCTGAGGCTGATATCCAGGTATAGTGGAATCGTTTTTCATCGATTCCAAGATAAGGAAGCAGCTGTTTCAGCATCTCAAGCCTGCGCCTTGCATAAAAATTGCCATCTGTATAATGACAATCCCGGGGATGACAGCCTGATACAAGCACACCGTCTGCTCCGTTAAGAAGGGCCTTCACGATAAAAAGAGGATCCACACGGCCTGAACATGGAACCCGGATAATTCTCAGATCTGTAGGCTGTCTAAAACGGCTTACCCCGGCTGTATCTGCTCCGCCATATGAGCACCAGTTACAGAGAAAACCAACAATTCTGAGCTCTTTGGGGGCTATTTCTGACATATAGTATTAACCTCCGCTAACAATTGATTATCGGTAAAATGGGACAACTGTATGGCTCCGCACGGACAGGTTGCGGTACAGACACCACATCCGGCACAGACTGTTTCAATGACGTTTGCCACAATCCGGCCGCCTCTCAGTTCCTTCTCCTTCACCGCACCGAAAGGACAGGTCATTATACATTTAAGACATCCTACACATGTATTCTCATTCACCTTGGCTACTGCAGGATCGGATTCAAGCATATCTTTCGAGAAAAGGGCCTGGACTTTGCTTGCTGCAGCACTCCCCTGCCCTACTGACGCGGGAATATCCTTTGGACCCTGTGCGCAACCGGCAAGATATACACCCGCCGTGTTCGTTTCAACAGGTCTCAATTTTGGATGGCCTTCTACATAGAAGCCGAAGGTGTCATATGAGATATGGAGCTTTTCGGCCAATTGCGGAGCCCCTGGCGCAGCCGTTACTGCAGTGGCCAGGACAACCAGATCAGCTTCGACCTCTACCTGCGTACCAAGAAGGGTATCGGCGCCTACTACCACCATCTTCTTGCCCTTCGGATATATTCTTGAAACCCGGCCTCTCACATATTTGGCCCCGTAATCTTCCTGAGCCCTCCGGGTAAATTCATCGTACCCTTTTCCCGGGGAACGTATATCCATATAGAATACATAGGACTGGGAGTCGGGAATATGATCTTTTGTAAGTATTGCCTGTTTGGCAATATACATGCAGCAGAAATTTGAGCAGTATGGTATACCGCAGGATTTATCCCGTGACCCTGCGCAGGAGACAAACACAACAGTCTTGGGCTCCGTCTTGTCTGAGGGCCTTAAAATATGACCTTCTGTCGGGCCTGAAGCATTGAGGAGCCTCTCATACTGAATACCGGTAATTACGTCAGGATAACGCCCTGCCCCATATTCCGGAAATTTATCCATGTCAACAAGACCATACCCTGATGCCACGATAATTGCACCAACATCCTCGGTTATTATCTCATCCTGCATCTCGTAATTTATAGCCCCCGTGGGACATATCTTTGCACATACGCCGCATTTCCCCTTTACAAACTGCCTGCAGTAATTGGGGTCTATTTTTGCCTTTTTCGGTATTGCCTGAGGAAAGGGTATATTGATTGCCCGGGTCGGCGCTACACCGAAATTAAAATGATCATAGGAGTTTTTGGCCGGGCACTTCTCCATACAGGCTCCGCAGCCTGTACATTTTACCCAGTCTACATAGGTTGCCTTTTTCTTGATCTTGATCTGATAGTTGCCTACATAGCCTTTTATGTCATCAACTTCCGAGTAGGCATAAAGCTTTATCTTATCATGCTGGGCCACGTCCACCATCTTCGGCCCGAGAATACAGATAGAACAGTCTATGGTAGGAAAGGTCTTGTCCAGACGGGCCATCATACCACCTACGCTAGGGCTTTTCTCTACAAGGATTACTTCAAGACCGCCGTCTGCACAGTCGAGCGCTGCCTGCATACCTGCAACACCGCCGCCGATAACAAGGACCCGTTTATTTACCTTGAAGGACTGTGAGTAAAGAGGCTTATTATTCATTGCCTTCGCAACAGCCATCTTTACTGACTCAATAGCCTTATTGGTATTTGCTTCCTTATCAAGGCCTATCCAGGAGATGTGCTCCCTGATATTGGCCATCTCAAGGAAATAGCGGTTTAAACCAGCCTTTTCAATGGTCCGCCTGAAGGTAAGCTCGTGCATCCGGGGAGAACACGCTGCAACTACGATCCTGTTCAGTTTTTCCCTTTTGATTGCCTCTTTAATCTCATCCTGGCCGGGTTCGGAGCAGGTATACATATAGTTCGTGGCAAATGCCACACCTGGCACCTTTCTCATTTCTGCAGCCACTTTTGCTACATCAATGGTTCCGGCAATATTACTTCCGCAATGACAAATGAATACGCCAACCCGCATCTATCAGGTCTCCTCTGTCTTAGTCTTGTCTTCTTTCTGCTTGGCCTTTCTGGCCTTTTCCTCTGCCTCAGCAGCAGCTTTATTCTGAGCCAGCTCTTCCACCGTAATCCGCGAACGAATCAGATCGTCAGCGCTTACAATCAATTTATCTATGCCCAATTCCTTGGGTGTAAGTCCGTAGGTGAGCCCCACAATCTGGCTGAAATAGAGAATGGGGATATTATAATTCGTGCCCATCAAGGCATTCACCTGGCTCTGCCGTAGATCAAGATTCTGCTGACAGAGAGGGCAGGCAACGGCGATACAGTTTGCACCTGAATCAAGGGCCATGGAGAGCACCTTTGCAGTAAGTCTGTTTACCATGTCCCGCTTCGGTACGCCGAATGCGGCGCCACAACATTCAAGCTTAAAGACAAAACTGCTGACCTTCACACCCACAGCCTCAAGAATTTTATCCATCGAGACAGGGTTTTCAGGGTCATCAAACTGGGCAATCTCAGGCGGCCTGGTGAGAATACATCCGTAATAAGGGGCTACTACAAGATCAGGAAGGGCGTGGGTTACCTTCTTGGCAACTTCCTCAAGGCCGATGTCCTCATACATGATCTGCAGTGTTGACTTGGAAATTACCCCTCCGTTATAGGGTTCATCAATAAGATCGTTTACCTGATCTTTAAAAGATGCGTCACCGGCCATGCCAAGGTGAGCCCTTTTGAATGCAGAAAGGCAGGATGGACAGGGAACGGTAACGGTGTCAGTGCCCATCTTTTCAATGATGGAAAGGTTACGGGCTGCAAGGGCGGCTGCAAGCACGTGATCGACCGTATGGGCCGGTGTTGAACCACAGCAGCTCCAATCTTCCGGTTCTTTGAGGTTTACATCAAGGGCCTCCAGCACCAGCTTCATGGACATATCGTATTCAACTGCCGTACCTTCCAAAGAACAACCTGAGTAGTATGCGTACTCTCTCTCAGCCATGTTTTTTTGCCTTCTCCTGAAATCTTGTAAATATTTTCGCTACTTTATCCCTTCCTTTAATATTATTAGGAAAGAAGTGTATTTTACCCTTTTCCATTACCTTTGGCCCTAATTCTGCATCGGCAAAGAAATGTCCTGACTTGAGGTTGTAGGCCATGAGCGTCCCCACCTCAAAAAGTCTCCCGTGCTGCTTCATGGAAGCAAGAAAGGTGTCATAAAAAAGTTTTATATCCTTTTCCGATACCTTGTTCTCCCGGCGGGCAATAATTCTCAAGGTATCCATTACGTTTGCCACATCTATCTCGCAAGGACACCGTGTGGTACATGTTTCACAGGTCGCACATAACCAAATTGCCTTGGAGGAAAGGATTGTATCTTTTTGACCGGACTGAAGAAGCCGCATGATCTGGCTCACAGGAAAATCAAAGTAATTGGTATAGGGACAGCCGGCTGTACAGTTACCGCACTGATAGCAGAGTGATGGATTCTGCCCGCTTTCCTTACTCACTTCCTCAATGAAGTTCCAATCAGTACTCTTTGTGAGATTTATTACATCCATTCTCTAAGCCCGCCTTATTAGTTTACTCCATTATTATTAAGACATTTTCTATTTATCACATTTTCAAAATGGTTGTCAACTATCGAAATTAGTCAGGTTGTTAATTAATTGGAAAATATGTTGTATGTGATTAATATCACAATAAATTCTGTTTATAATAAAATACATCTTTTTTTTCGATAAAACCTTGCAAAAGGTCCTGTTTTTTGCAGAACAAGAAGATTGCTCAACATTGCCACAGGACCTCTGGTATGCTCCTGTTTTAGACCCCTTCCCATCTTTTAAATAGTGTATGGTCTATACCCATGAGATCACATATCTTTCCAACCGTATGATCGATCAGGTCTTGTATGGTATGGGGAGAATGATAGAATGCGGGAACAGGAGGGAGAATGATGCCGCCAAGATCAGCCACTTTTGCCATAAGTTCAAGGTGGCCTTTATGGAGCGGCGTTTCTCTTACCACAAGAATGAGCCTTCTCCGTTCCTTTAACGATACGTCAGCTGTCCGAACAATAAGATTCTCATTATAGGAGTGGGCCACAGCCGAGAGAGTCTTTATGGTACAAGGGACTATAACCATCCCGTCAGTCCTGAATGAACCACTCGAAACCGGGGCTGCCATGTCCTTGGTGCTGTATACTCTATGAGCCAATTTTTCTACCTGGTCTACGGTAAAAGCCGTTTCCAGACCAATGCATCTTTTTGCAACATCAGAGAGTATAAGATGACTCTCTATCTGTAAATCCCTCAGCACCTCAAGGAGTCTTATGCCATATATAACGCCTGTAGCGCCTGTTATTCCCACCACAATACGATTCATCGTGCTCATGTCTCCTTAGGCTGCCAGTCTTGCCGAGAATATGTGCCATCCAAGGAAATACTCCATTCCCGGCCACACAAGGTCTTTCTCTGCTATTTAATCTTGACCCCGGTCAACAACTGGCTCAGTATCCGTTCCATGGGGTCTTTCTTCTTTTCTGTTCGGGCTGTAACTTCCTTTTTGTTCCATATCGACTCCGGTCTTACTTGAAGAATAATGACATTTTCAGGAAACGGCAGATCCCCATCGATACCAAATTCAATATCGTAGTGTTTGCCGTAATAATCTTCTATCACCCTTCCAAGACGGCAGAGCTCCTTCACTTCATCGAGGGAAACACATAGTTTCTCCTGTTTTTCTTTCGGTACCTCAACCTGTACGATATCACTGCATCCTTCCCTGTAGACACACTGAGTTTCCTTGCTTCCTAAAGTTGTTTTGGCGATATCAAGGGTTACTTTGTCCACAAGAAAACTGTCAGGTGTAACCAGGCCGCTTACCACTGCCTCACCAAGACCGTAACTTGCATCGAGAGATATTTTGGAAGGATCGCCATTCAAGGTGTTGAGGGTGAAAATGATGCCTGAAACCCTCGAATTAACCATCTTTGGAATTCCCACACCTATATTAAAAAGGAACCCTACTCCTTTATTGGCCCTGTACATAATGGCTTCAACGTTATAAGCGCTGGCCCAGCACTTCTTTACATATTCTATAAGGTCCTTGTCCCCCCGGATATTGAGGTACGTCTCCATCTGGCCCGGCATGGAGATGGCGCCACTACTTCTCACCGCAACAGGAATATTATCCGTACTGGAAAGATCACACAATTTTTTGTAGTTTACCAGGATGTCCTTTTCAATTTCAGCGGGCATTACTGCCGCTTCGATGAGAGACATCGCAAAGGCGCTCGCCTTCTTTGTTGTCTCGTACGATACCTCGCCAAGCTCTTCCAGATATTTACTGATCTTCTCCTTGATACCTGTTTCAACGATAAACTTCTCGTTTGCGCCAATGGTGATGGAGAAACCGGGACTGGTCCTGATTCCCGTCTTTATCATCTCCCCAAGGTTGGCATTCTTCTTGCCCACAATAGGAAAGTCGCTTCCATCAGTCTCTTCGTACCATAACGTAAGTCTTTCTGATTTTTCTGCCATTTGTTCCTCCCTTACAGTGATCCCGCGCAAGGGTAGTAACAGCATTTCCCGGCCCGTTACTACCCTTGCCACAGGAGAGGAGTCAGAGATTATTTGTTTACCCTCTCGAGTATCTCCACTATCCCGCTATCCCCGTCTATCCTGATCAGATCGCCCGTTTTAATGAGCCTTGTGCCCTTACCAGTCCCAACTACCGTGGGAAGCCCATACTCTCTGCATACTATAGCAGCGTGACACATAGGCCCCCCTACATCGGTTATAGCCCCTGCGATCTTGACAAAGGCCGGTGCCCAACTCGGGGATGTAGTGGTGGCCACAAGAATCTCACCTTCCTGAAGATCCGCAAGTTCTTCCACGTTCTTCAAGACCCTTGCCCTGCCTTCAACTACGCCCGAGGAGCCAGGTGAACCCTTCAGTATATTTTGTTCACCCTCAGCGCTGTCTCCCTTGAGCCATTCAGACAGTACGTCGGTAGTCACACCCCAAAGCACTATGGTAAAAGGCTCTGTGACAGTATCAGGCGGAACCCCAAGGGCAGGAGGTGGCGACCATTCCTTAAATTTTTCATATATACTCTTTCTCGAAGCGATTATCTTCGGCCAGTATGACGGTCCTCGCGCCTTTACTCCCGTTGCCCATGCAGTACTGTAATCCCACAGGGCCTGTTTGATCTCGTCCCGTTTCATAAACCAGATATCCTCATCGGCGTTTTCAATGAACCCTGCATTTTGGAGTATCTGACCTACCTGACGTATTTTCCCCCAGAAGATGCTGTGGAACCAGTGCTCTATGTAGAAAAGGTGGTCTTCCACATAAGGGAATACCGTCCTGGCTACTCCAAGAACCTGCTCAAAGGCCTCTCTGTCATCATCGGTCTTGATCAGTTTCCTGTATTCTTCTACAATTCTATCCCGTTCTTCTATCAGTTTTTCAGTGGGCCTACCGACCTCTTTGCCTGCTTTGATGCTGTTTATGTGCATCTTTATCGCATCAAAAGGGATGTCGAGGTTATCATTCCAGCTGATATGATGATGATACCACCCTGTGCCCGTTGATATATGGAACCACGGGTAACGGGATTGCTCCAGTTCTGCAAGCCACTTCTGGCCCGCCGGTATCTTCGCCAGCTCAGCCATCATATCGGCTGACTTCAAGGGCTTCAGGATCAATTCATCGATCCCCGTATCGAGGGCAAGTTTGGCAAGCTTGATAAGCTCGGCATCGGGTCTGTACATGACCACATCAATTCCTGACACCATCTTTGTAAGAGTTGCTATGGGTACCCCCGGGAATATCTGGTTGCACGTATTGATGAAGGTCACATATGCAGCGTATCCGAGATTCAGAAATTCGAAGTGGTATTGCCAGTTCAAAAGCCCCATATTAATAACATCATCGTACTTCTTGAGAAGCAGATATCCGCTTCCCACGCCTTTACCCTCTGTGATGACACTAATGTCTTCTATCTCTGGAAGATCGGTAAAATTGACTGCTTCAAGCTCTGCAATGAGGGCCGTTACCTTCTTTTTCCAGTTTTCATAGAGTCTGTCCCAATTCTGATAGTAGTATCCAGCCCTCTCCATGAATAATGGTATTCTTTTTCCTATAACCTCTGGATCTGCGATCCCCACAGGGGTGATATAGACATACCCATTGACAATTCTGTGATCAATGCCCATTGCCGGCGGAATGATCACGTGGCGTGTGTTATACTGGGAAAGCGCCAATGACCATGCCTCATCCCAGATCATATCAAAAGGAAAATGAGGCTCCGGATAATGCAGGCCATCGTAATACCAAATCTGGCTGCTCTCGAAAGCAGCCCGTTCAGGATCATCTTTTGAAAATTGGTACTGGTACGGATAGAGCTTTTCCCATCCCTCTGTCCCTGGGATCATGGGAACATCATGTGGATCCATGAATGTTTTAGCAGCCATAACTTTCCCTCCCTTTTTTTGTCGGGGCTCACTGCGCCCCGTGTACATTAGTTCAATGTTCTACGTTCTATGTTCAAAGTTGAAGGCTCAATTAAAACCTTAAACCATGAATATTGAACCCTGAACATCCCCTTTCCCCATGTACATCAGTTCAATGTTCTGTGTTCAACGTTAGAAGAGACTTCTTTTGAAACATTGAACTTTGAACATAGAACCTTGAACAGCCTTTTTTACAGCCTGAACCACCTGGGTTCATCAAAACGCTCTGTACACCTCAAAATGCGACTCATATAATTGTATGCAAATTCGTTCTTCAGCTTTAGGGTAATCCTCCTGAAATCCTCATTATTCAAAAGTCGCCCGATATCAACGGGGTCCTTAAAGGTCAGCTCTGCAATGATCTCGCTGAAACCCCCATACACCGTGTTCCACCCTCCTGTCACCTCCAGATAGTCGATCTTCTCCAAAACGGGAAGATGTTCCTGAATGATATAATCCGCGTACGCCTTTTTCATCCCGGGCCTTATGTCGTAGTACTGGTTAAGCTTCCACACCCCCTTCTGTACCGTATATTTGCCCCTTTTGACTGCTCCTGTCGGTTCCAGTACGGTTCTCCTGTAATTGTAGACAAGACGCTTCAAGTCTACGGTCATCTCCTTGAACTTCTGGCTCCCCACCATTTTTGATAAATCCTCAAGATCGTTAGCAGTATTGATGGCAAGCATCCTCGGCCCAAATCCCACCTCCACATAGAACGCGCCTACAGGAATAAAACCCATAGATGTGATCTCGGGCAAGTATACCTCACTTATATAGTGGGCATACTCATCCTCCTTTCCCTGAATTATGTCCCAGTTCTGGATAAACAAGATGGACATGAGTACCTCCTTTCCTATTTTTTCTCTTGTTCTTTCATTAAAGTAAACAACCTTTCAGATGTTACGGGAAGCTCCCTGACCCGAACGCCTGTTGCATCATATATGGCATTCAATATGGCCGGGATAGTGGGCATGATCGCCCCTTCGCCTACCTCCTTTGCCCCCCAGGGACCGTTCGGTTCATTGCTCTCTATAATTATGGTATTCACATTGGGCATGTCAAGGGCTGTAGGGATCCGGTATTCCCCAAGGGTAGGATTCACCACCCTGCCCTTGTCATCAAATTTTATCTCTTCAAAAAGCGCCTCTCCCACCCCCATAGAAAGGGACCCCTGCATCTGCCCCTCAATGTTTGTGGGGTTAATGGCAAAACCGCAGTCATGGGCATCGGTCATGTCATCTATGGTAACCTTTCCGGTCTCCATATCTACCGTAACCTCCACAACCTGGGCAGAGCATCCGTAGGCAGGGGATGTCCCGACTGCTGCGCCTTTATACTTGCCTCCCAGATCCCCGGGTTTATAACTCCCTCTACCCACTACCACGCCCTTTTCAAAATAGGCAACGCGAGCTGCTTCTTTAAAGGTGAGTTCATCGCCGACAGGGGGGTCTACCCATCCCCTGTGTTCCTTTATGTATGTTGATCTGAGAACGGAGAAATCGGGTTTTTTCTTCTTAAATATGATGAGCCCTTTCTTTATATCCATATCTTCTACAGGTATCTTGAAGTTGCGGGAAAGCACTTCAAGAACCTGATCCCTCACATCCTCACCGGCCTGTTTCACTGCATGGCCGGACATAAGGGTCTGTCGTGAGGAGTATGCGCCCAGATCCACGCCAAAATCCGTGTCTCCTGACAACACACGGACGTCCTCATATCTTACACCAATGGCCTCTGCTGCCATCATGGTAAGGATCGTGTCGGAGCCCTGTCCTATATCAGCTGCTGCAGTATAAAGATTGATGGTGCCGCCATCCTCGGAGAGTTTTATCATGGCCGTTGAGTGGAAAGTCTCGGAACGGTAAATGGGAAAACCAGCGCCGGATACAAAGAAACCGCAGGCAACGCCTATTCCCTTCCCCTTGGGAAGCTTGCCCTTCTTTTTCTTCCACCCTGAGCCATCCCGTATCGCCTCCAGGCATTCTTCCATCCCGAAACTGCTCATATTAAAATCATTGCAGGTTGTATCACCCCGCTTCATCATGTTTTTGAGCCTCATTTCAAGGGGATCCATACCCAGCTCCTCGGCAATGACATCGAGCTGCTGTTCCCATGCCGCCCTTGCGACAACACCGCCATGACCCCTCTGGGCGCCATTTGCTGGCTTATTTGTATACATCCTGTATCCATCGTACTTCATGTTTGGAAGTTTATAAGGCGCACCAAGGAGTGAGCCCCCGTAATAGACCGTGGCAATGCCGAAGCTCGAATAGGCGCCGCCATCCATATGGCATGTATTCTTGAGGGCAATGAGTGATCCGTCTTTCTTCACCCCTGTGGTCAATTCATGCCAGAACTGGTGCCTTGCCCGACTGTGCTGAAAGACCTGCTCCCGGGTGAAGGTCATCTTTACAGGCCTGCCTGTCCGCATAGAAAGAATACTTGATGCAAGTTCAATGGTATTGGCCGATGCCTTTGGCCCGAACCCGCCTCCTACACATGGTTTTGTAACCCTCACCTTCCCGACAGGGAGCCCTAAAACCATAGCAACAGTCCTCTGTACGTAATGGACGGTCTGGGTCGATGTGGTGAGGGTAAGGTTTCCGTTTAAATCATAGAAAGCAATACAGGACTGGGGCTCAATAAAGGCGCCGTCCTGCTTCTTGTTCACAAACTTATCGGTTCTTATATAGTCGCACTCTTTGAATGCCTCCTCAACATTGCCGAATTCCTGATGGACTTCAGCGCAGATGTTGTTGGGGAACTCATCATGGATAGCGATCACGCCTTCCTTCATGGCCTCAAAGGGATCAAGCAATATGGGCAGTTCTTCGTATTCGACTTCTATAAGTGAGACTGCTTCAAGGGCTGTTTCGAGATCGATGGCAGCAACTGCGGCGATCTCGTCTCCTATGTATCTCACCTTCTGATCGCAGAAAACAGTTTCATCGTACCGGGCAGGGCTCACCCCGTATTTGATAAGACCTGCCTCCTTTGCAGTAATCACGTCTTTTACCCCAGGGAGTCTCTTTGCCCTTGATATATCAATGCTTTTTATCCTTGCATGAGCTAAAGGGCTCTGAAGCAGAGCGCCATAGAGCATATTGGGCATAGAAAGATCATCTGTATAGCGCGCGTCGCCCGTTGCCTTGGCCCAGGCATCCACCTTCGGCAGTCTTGTGTTTATTATGGCAAATTCCTTCATATTTGTCTCCTCCGTCATTTCTTCATTGTCTGCGATGCTGCCTTTACCGCTTCGACAATCTTCTGATATCCCGTGCATCTGCAAAGATTGCCTGATAAGGCCTCCCTGATCTCATATTCTGTGGGTTTGCTGTTCTTTTCAAGGAGACTCTTTGCTGAAAGAATCATACCCGGTGAACAGAATCCACACTGGATTGCACCATGTTCGACAAAAGCCTGTTGTACGGGGTGAAGATGCGGACCATCAGCTACCCCCTCAATTGTGGTAATCTTCCTCTCATTTGCCTGGACTGCGAGGACCAGACAGGAGTTCACGGGTCTATCATCTAGGATGACCGTACAGGCGCCACAGTCGCCCATATCGCACCCGATTTTTGTTCCGAGAAGATTCAGATCCTCTCGCAACACCTGTGCAAGGGTACGGTTAGGCGCTACAGCCACCTCATATTCTTTCTCATTCACGTTAAGGGTTATTATTCTTTTCAAGGATCACCTCTCATTCTTATTTTCCCTTTATTTGCCGTAAGGCAGCGGATAATGCTCTGTGGGTAAGGGTTTCCACCATGGCGCACCGGTACTGCGCCCCTCCCCTGATATCGGTAATAGGCGTACAGTCAGTCGATGCAAGGGCTGCTGCCTTTTTGAAGAGCTTTTCTGTCGGCTTCTCGCCAATGAGCACCTTCTCTGCAGAGACTGCATGAATCGCCTTTGGTGCAACTGAACTAAGGATTACCCGTGCATTCTTGATAGACCCATCAGGGCCGTCAAGGGTAATCTGCACTGCAACTGCAACAATCGCAATCTCAAGGGCATTTCTGTGCATGAGTTTTATATAATCCCCGCCTGTAAAAGGAGGAGGCTCATCAACGATAATGCTCACAAGAATCTCTGTAGATTTTATCTTTGTCTGGCCGGGACCTACCAGGAAATCATCGAGAGCAAGCTCTCTTTCTTTCCCTTTGCTCTTCAGCACCACTCTGGCTCCCATGGCCATCAGGGGAGGAGGGAGATCAGCCGCAGGTCTGGCAGTGACGATGTTGCCGCCGATGGTCGCCCTGTTCCTTATAAGGGGGGAACCAAGGACTGATGCAGCCTTGGAGAGAAGGTTATATTTTTTTCTTATAAGATCAAATTCAAGCAGCTTTGAAACAATCAGGTTTGAACCAATGGCAATCCCGCCTGATGTCGGTTCTATGCCGGATAAGCCGGGTATCCTTGCCAGACTGATCAAACACTTCGGTGAAAGAAGTCCTTTCTTCATATTCACCATGATATCGGTCCCCCCGGCAATAATCTTCCCCTCGCTCTTCATCTCGGCGAGCACCTTGCAGGCCTCCCCCATATCGTATGCCTCGTAAAAATCAAACTTCGGTAATAGATGCATTCAACCCTCCTTATTATTTCTGCTTTTAATAGGTCCTATGGGTCGTATAAGGCTTATAGGGCATATTAAAAAATCTTATTTTACGTCTTGAATATGGTAAGGCCTGCGCTCACAACGCGTTGCGCAAAGAGCGGTTCCTCCATATTGGCATCCACCTCAATAATCTCATGGATCGGATTCAAACCCTTTCTCAGTACACTCACAAACACCTGATCCTCCGTCGGATCATGGGTTATGCTCCCGGGAACATCCACAGACGACCATCCCTTGAGAGGAATTATCACCTTCACGGGGGTCTTCGATTTGTTCAACTTTTCACAGAAAGCCGCTGCCGCCCTTGCAAGTTCATCAGGGGATGCACGGAGCCATGAACGGAATTTGTCGAGATCGTACTTCCTCCTCCCCTTCAGATCATCATTGTACTTAGATTTAGGCGGAGTGATGTGGTTTACCCCGCACACAGAAATGACTTGAGGTATGCCTATGCGCCCGGCCGCCTCCATTCTATCGGGACCTGCGTCTCTCATGCCGCCTACAAGGTGTTCTATTACGGCTCCGGGGGCAAGGTCTATCACCCCTGCAAAAAGTCCCTGAGCAATCATACTCTCCATTGCCCGGTCCCCTATGCCGGCGGCAGAAAAACCTATCACCTGATACCCCTGTGCCTCAAGAGACATCCTCACGGCAGTTGCACATTTTTCACAGGGTCCAAGCATGGTAATCGCAATGGCCCGCCCCTTTTTCTCTCTATCCTGCGCCCGGAGAGAGGGTACATCTGCCATCGCACATATTGCATAGGCCGATCTGTCAATAACGTTTTTGAGTATGTCGCTTAACCCTGATATTTCCACAACAGAATGCATGAGCGCAATATCTCCCGTATCAATATACTTGGTAGACATGCCTGGCAAGGCTGCGGTAGAGGATATCATAAGTTTCGGCACACCAAATGGAAGAGCCCTCATCACATCCGTTGCCATGAGCGAGCCTGTTGATCCGCCAATTCCTACTATGCCATCAAGCTTACCCTCTTTCCACATATTGAGCGCAAGGGCAGCTGCGCCTTTCGTCATAATCGCTGTATTTTTTGACCTTTCCCGGGATGTGAGAATCTCCTCGAAACTGCTTCCCCCTGCCTCTGCCACCATTTGGGGCAATATATCGGCAGTCAGGCCCCCTGTTGGCCTCATGGAAAGATCAAGGACAACAGGCTGTTTGCCCAGTTCTTTAATTTTGTCTCTGAGATAAAAGGTTTCCAAACCTTTGGTATCAAGGGTGGAGACAACCATGATATTCTTCATTGTCATACCCCTGCGACTTTTTTCTCGATATCGGTCTTCAACACCTTTTTGTCCACTTTACCGGAATCCCCGACAGTAGGCATAGCATCAATTATTTCAAGACGTTCAGGCAGTTTGTAAGCAGACAGTTTCTTCGCTTTTAAAAATGCAACCATCTCTTCTTTTGTCAGGGTTTCACCCGTCTTCAATACCGCATACGCACAGGTTCGCTCTCCCATTTCTCTATCCGGGTAGCCAACGACTGCAACGTTCGCAATCTTCGGATGTTCATTGAGAATGCCTTCAAGCTCTGCAGGATAGATATTCTGACCTCCCCTGATAATCATATCCTTTGATCTGCCCATAATCCAGTAGAAACCTTCTTCTTCTTTAACAATATCACCTGTTGTAGTCCAGCCGGTATCATCAAAAACAGCGGCAGTTGATTCAGTATCGCGATAATATCCTGCAGGGGCATGAGGTCCTCTGAACCATAACTGGCCGGGCTCACCAGGTTTCACATCTTTACCATTATCATCAAGAAGCCTTACCTTGTTACCGGGAAGCATCCTTCCCACTGTTCTTCTTCTTACTTCTCCCGGGTCATCGATGTTACATCCCGACACAGAACCCACATCCTGGGTTCCAAGATCACTCGTGATCGTTGCCTTAAATCTTTTCTCCGCTTCTTCTGCAACCTGCGGCGGCAGATAACCTCCTGCAGACCTTATAAACCTTAATGAACTGATATTATACTTTGTTTCATCGCCTTCAAGCATCCTCACAAGATGTGTTGGAACCACGCCGATGGCAGTGACCTTTTCCTTTTCTATAAGGGCAAGGGCGCCTTCAGGATCAAACTCCTCCATGAGCACAGTTTTTGCACCGGCAAGAGGGGCTGCAAAATATGTAAGGGTTCCTGCTGCACCCCCTGCATGGGGTGCGATCGCACAGGTGATATCATCTTTTGTTAATTTCCATGCATCAATCCTTGCCTTGGAGGTGCACACCCGGGACGCAATAGGCCATTCCACAAGCTTTGGAAGACCGGTAGTACCTGTAGTGCTTGTCAGTAAACCCACATCATTGGTGGAACTTAATCTTCTCTGATCCAGCGCTGCTGCTTTTGAGGGGTCAAAAGGCTGGTTTGCAAGCTTTATAAGGGAGTATGTCCCTTCCGGAGCGCCCGGGGGAACCTCTTCATCAAAGAGAAAATAGTATTTCAGATTTGGCGACTTGCCTTTTATTGTTTGATACATATCGAGATAATTGAATTTCCTGTAAATCTGAGGAATACAGACTGCCGTTGCCTCTGTTCTTTCAAGCATATATTCAAGCTCTTTTTCCCTTAAATATGGGTATACTGTTAACGAAATAAGACCGGCCCTTTCACAGGCAACACGGGCAAGAAAACCGTAGACGCTGTTCGGCGCCTGGATAATTACCCTCGCATCCTTTGGAATACCCAGATCGACCCATGCTGAAGCAAGAGTATCAATGAGTTCCTTTGCCTTCGCCCAGGTAACCCTGTATTTTGAGTCTACAAGGGCTTCCCTGTTTCCGAGCTTTGCTGCATTATTTGCCCAGAAATCGTAAAATATTTCATCAGTCCAGTACCCATCCTTTTTGAATTCATTTATCATTTCATCTTTATATCGTATCGGTCTCATTGTATCCCCCTTTAAATAAGTAGATAGTGGATACCGGACGCATCCGGTATCCACTGGTTGTCATGGTAATTAATCGATTCTATAATCCCAGTTCCTGCCAGCGTCCTTTTACCCTCTTCACCATCTCCGGATCAAGCTCAATAGGGATAGGTTTATCCTTCCATTCATACGGGATGGTTGCATCGATCAGAAGCCTGCCTGTAATCTCCCTTTCGCTAATCGGCAAAGATGGGTCAAGTGGTGTTGAACGTCCCCTTTTGATTACCTGACATCTGTTCGGCTGGAATCTGAAACTTAAGGCATAAAGCACCCTGGGGATATCCCATGGATCGATATCTTCATCTACAACAATTACGGTCTTGAGGCCATAGGCGCCCATTTCCGTGGATATGGCGGCAGTGGCAACCTGGTCAACATGGCCGGGGTACATCTGCTTCACCGAAATAATGGCAAGGAATCTTCCTGCCCCTTCAGGAGGACAGTAGACCGATTTAATACCAGGTATTTTCATCCCCACCGTTAACTGCTCCCAGAGGGTTGCCCCATAGGAAAGGGCCATGGTCATATGGGTATCCGTTACAGCCTTGCCCACTGTGGTGCCCCAATAGATGGGGTTATCCCTGTAGGTTACACATGTTACCTGTTCAAAATTACGCTTATCTGTGCCAACACCGGAATAGTAACCGGTATATTCACCGAAAGGACCTTCATCCATAAACTCCTTGGCATCCACATAACCCTCGATGACCATTTCCGCAGTTGCCGGGATGGGAAGGTCAACGGTTTCACCCTGGACTACTTCAATAGGTTCACCCCTTACTGATCCTGCAAAATCATATTCAGAAACAAAAGCAGAGATACGAGCGGCGCCACATAAAAAAAGAAGTGGATCGCAGCCAACTATAGATGCCACGGGCATGGGCTTATTCAAGGCTGCATATTTTTTGAGCATGATATCTGCATGTTTGCCCTTGATAAACTGTGTGCCTATCTTGTCTTTTGCAAGCAACTGTGCCCTGTACGTTCCAAGATTCACCCAGCCCGAGTCAGGATCTTTCGTGATAAAAAAGTGGGCAGTCCCCATGTATCTACCACCATCTTTCGGATAATAATGGGGTACCGGGAATTTAAAAAGGTCTATCTCATCGCCTTTCATGATATTCTGTTTGCAGGGGGCCTGCGATTTGTCCACAAACTTCGGTGGAATCAGGGTCTTGCTTTTATCTACCCAGAACCGCATGAGATCCACAAGGCTTGATTTGATGGGAGCGCCCATAATCAGGGCCAATCTCTGCGTTGTGGTGCAGACACTGGTAATCACCGGCGATGTATACCCCTTTACATTTTCAAAAAGGAGTGCTGGTCCCTCTTTTTCCTCATTCAGTTTTGCAATATGGGACAATTCGAGGTTCCAGTCTACTTCGGCCTTGATCCTCTTCAGTTGCCCCTCTTTTTCAGCTGCCTTAATAAAATCTCGCATGTCTTTCATTGGTAGCCTCCTTATTCGGTTTTACATTTTTAAAGAAATTAACACACTGGGAAATATAGTCAAATACATAATAATTATGTTGTATATAAGAAAAACTTATGGAATAATTAATGTGAAGGGAATCATGAATCTAAACCAACTGCGGATATTTTATGAATCTGCAAAATATCTCAATTTCTCCAAAGCCGCGGAGCATCTCTACATAAGCCAGCCTGCAGTATCGTCTCAGATTAAACAAATGGAAGCCATTCTTAAAGCAAAATTTTTTGGCAAATCAGGTAGAAAGATGCACCTGACTGAGGCAGGCAAAGTGCTTTTTGCCTACGCGCAAAAGATCTTCAACCTCGAGAGCGAGGCAGAAAAAGCACTGAATAGCATGAACAGCCTGCGGAAAGAAACATTCCACGTGGGTACCACCAAGACCTATGCCCGTTACCTTATGCCCAGCTACATAACGGCCTTTCATGGCCTTTATCCGGGCGTGAGCGTCTTCTTGAGCGAAGGAAGCTCCAAGGAGATGATAAAGAGCCTGTTCCAGAAAAAGAATGAACTGGCCATCGTGGCAACGACGGAGTATCCCAAAATGCTGAACAGCATTGTATTTCGGGAAGAGGAACTTGTTCTTGTGGCGTCCCCTGATAATTCTCTTTGTGAAATATCGCCTATTACCGTGGAAGAGCTATCCAGGATTCCCCTGATAATGAGGGAGGAAGGCTCAGGGACCAGGAAGATAGTTATCGACATGTTTAAGAGCAGGGGTCTCTCCCCTGCAATCCTGTATGAAGCGAGCAATCTCGAATGCATAAAGGAACTTCTCATCATGGGAGAAGGTGTTTCTTTTGCAGCAAGGGCTGTAGTGGAAAAAGAGTTAAACCAGGGCCTCCTTAAGGAGATTACTATCAAGGATATAAAATTAACCATGGGGGTAAGAATCGTCTATCTCAGTGAAACAAAACTTTCGAATGTTGCCCTTGCCTTCCTTGATATTCTCTGCGGAAAAATTCCTCATCAGGACAGTTCTTTACTCCTCCAGTAAGTGTACTCCATATTTCAATACCTGCCAAATTAAGAATACTGCCTGAATCTTGTTGCCTGTCCCCGAAACCCTTTCCTTTCTGTTTCTTGCATACAATCCGAGGATATGCGATAATAGCCTTGAATCCTTGCTATTCCAAAGAAAAAGGAGAGACAGATGGTTGACTATACCCCTATCGACAGGTCATCGGCATTGGAGTATGTTTTTTATCCCCACGACACCTTCAGCCCCTGCCCCCATTTTGCCTACGATATTGCAGTGCCGGCGGACAAGGATGTCCTCATATCATGCCGCTTCTACAAAGGGAAAGATGAATGGCCATGGATGCTCTATTTTCACGGCAACGGCGAAGTAGTGAGTGACTACGATGAAATCGCCCCCTTCTTTTTCAAGAGGGCAATCAACCTTGTTGTTGCAGACTATAGGGGGTACGGCAAAAGCACCGGTACTCCCACCATCACAGGAATGATCCATGACGCTCATGTGATCTTCAAGGCAGTAAAAGAAGAACTGGCAAAAAAAGGCTTTAAAGACAGGATATGGATCATGGGTAGATCCCTTGGCAGTCTCTCTGCCCTCGAACTCGCATACCATTATCAGAAGACCCTACCAGGCATCATAATTGAAAGCGGTTTTTTGAGTATTGTCCGGATCCTCACCCATCTCAACGTGCCTACGGAAGGGGTAGATCTGGAGGCAATAGATGCAGCTTGTCTCGAAATGGTGCGGACTATAACCTTACCCACACTTATTATCCATGGAGAATACGATAACCTCGTGCCTTTCAGAGAAGCGGAAGACCTGTATGATACTATAAAGTCCGAAGACAAACAGCTACTCATGATCCCCCTTGCGGATCATAACGACATCATGTTTGTAGGCCTCAATGAGTATTTCAAGGCCATTCAGGTATTTATGGAGAGAACATCAGGATGAAACAGATAAGAAACTTCAGTATCATAGCCCATATTGATCACGGGAAATCAACCCTCGCCGACCGGATGATCCAGTATGCCCATCTTGTAGACGACAGACAGTTCCGTGATCAGATACTTGATTCCATGGATATCGAACGGGAACGGGGGATTACTATCAAGAGCCAGACTGTCAACATCCCCTATACGAGCAAAAAGGGCGAGGAATACGAGCTGAACCTTATTGATACCCCGGGTCATGTTGATTTTTCCTATGAGGTGTCGAGGGCCCTTGCCTCCTGTGAAGGCGTGCTTCTCCTCGTTGATGCCTCACAGGGCGTTGAGGCCCAGACCCTTGCCAACCTCTATGCTGCCATGGAACATAACCTCATCATAATTCCCGTTATTAATAAGATTGACCTCCCCTCTGCGGATATAGAGCGGGTGAAAGAGGAGATCGATCAGGAGCTTGGCATCGATCCTGAAACATCAATTCTCTGTTCGGCAAAGGATGGCATAGGCATTGAAGAAATCTTCGAAGCGATTATTGAAAGGATTCCTCCGCCTGTAGGAAGCGGAGATAAACCCCTCGCCGCCCTGATTTTTGATGCCCATTATGACCCTTTCAGGGGCACAATCGTAAGCTGCCGTGTCTTTGACGGCACTATCCGGTCGGGAACCATGATCCGCCTGATGTATAATAATGCGGCCTACAAGGTCGAGGAGACAGGCATATTCCGTCTTAAACTGGAACAGAGAAAGGAAATTTCAGCAGGGTCTGTGGGCTATATCATTGCTGGTATTAAAACCATAAGCGACACGAGGATTGGAGATACCATTACCTTTGATGATAATCCGGTAGATAAACCCCTCGCGGGCTTCAAGGAGGTCAAACCTGTTGTCTTTTCCTCCATTTATCCTATTGCCTCCGATGACTACCAGTCCCTTCTCGATGCCCTTGAAAAGTACAAACTGAATGACGCGTCTCTCGTCTATCAGAAAGATTCCTCCGCTGCCCTGGGCCAGGGCTTCCGCTGCGGTTTTCTCGGTCTTCTCCACCTTGAGATCGTCCAGGAAAGACTGGAACGGGAATTTGATCAATCTATTATCCTCACCTCTCCAAGCGTGCAATACCGTTTCTATCTAACTGACGGGACTGACCTGATTGTCGATAACCCCCAGTATTATCCTGACCCCACAGAGATTGACAAGGCAGAGGAGCCCTTTATCAGGGCAAGTATCCTCGTACCTGAACGGTATGTAGGGGTCGTGATGAAGCTCTGCATGGAGCGGCGCGGCGTCAATTCCCGCCTTAATTACCCGAGTCCCGGAAGGATAGAGATTACCTTTGATATGCCCCTTGCCGAGGTGGTCTTTGACTTCTACGATAAGCTGAAGAGTGTTACCCAGGGATACGGCTCCTTTGATTATGAGATTATCGACTATAGGGAGAGCAACCTCATAAAGCTCGATATCCTCGTAAATGGTGAGAAGGTTGATGCCCTTTCCATGATCCTCCACAGGGATCGGGCACGGGAACGGGCAATCAGGGTCTGTGATAAACTCCGAGACGAGATACCGCGGCAGATGTTTAAAATCGCCATTCAGGGTGCAATCGGCGGGAAGATCATCTCCCGTTCCACGGTCTCCGCCTTCAGGAAGGATGTGACAGCCAAATGCTATGGCGGTGATATCACGAGAAAACGAAAACTCCTGGAGAAACAGAAGAAGGGTAAAAAGCGGATGAGGATGGTAGGAAACGTCGAGATACCCCAGAGCGCCTTTATGGCAGCCCTGAAAACGGATGATGAATAGAACCCGTTCAACGTTCAATGTTCTAAGTTCAATGTTGATAAACTCACAAGAAAAATCAGCCGCCACAGTGCATACGCTCGCAGAGACACACAGGGATGCCTTTCGAACGTTGAACATAGAACATTGAACATTGAACCTAAGACCGCAGGTCTTTACATCCACGTTCCCTTTTGCAAGACGAAATGTCCCTACTGCGATTTTTACTCTATTACCGACCTTTCCCTGATTCCCTCCTGGCTCGACGCCCTTTGTAAAGAGATCGATCTCTACCAGGATATCTTCTCGGAATTTGGTTCCCTCTTTATCGGGGGTGGAACGCCGTCACTCCTCGATGGGAACACCCTGGATCATCTGATAAAAACTATCCGGGCACACTGGTCCTTTGATTCGAACATAGAGTCTACCATTGAATTAAATCCTGATGACGTTACAGGCGAAAAACTGCGCCTCTATCGCACCCTCGGCATCAACAGGCTCAGCCTGGGCATCCAGTCCTTTAATGACAGTGAGCTTATATTTCTGAAGCGACGGCACACATCAGAAGGTGCGAGAAAGGCTCTCCGTCTTATCAGGAAAGCGGGTTTTAAAAATTTCAGTCTTGATCTGATCTATGGCCTTCCCGGTCAGACAGAAGCAGGCTGGCTCACAACCCTTAAATATGCCCTTTCCTATGAACCCACCCATCTTTCCTGCTACCAGTTGACCGTTGAAAAGAATACCCCTTTCGGATTACTGAAGGCAGAAGGTACCCTCACACCCTTGAACGAAAAAACAGAGGAGATGCTTTTCCTCACTACCTCGCAATTTCTGGAGGCACAGGGATTCATCCACTATGAGATCTCAAATTTCGCAAGGAGTGATAACTATATATGCCGCCACAATATGAAATACTGGCGCCATATCCCTTATCTCGGCCTCGGACCAGGTGCCCATTCCTTCAGCAACGGACAAAGATGGTGGAATTATCGTTCCCTCGAACAATATTGCGTGAGCTTCACCGAGGGTGCAAATCCTGTCGAGGACCTTGAAATATTGACCCCTGAGCAAGTAAGGCTGGAAATGATTTATCTTGGACTCAGGACTAAAGAGGGGGTCTCTCTTTCCCGTGTCGAGGACACCATACTCGCCTCCACGGCCTTTGCAGACATGAAAAAAGGGGGGTTAATCAAGGTTGATAAGGGGAGAATCGTCCCCACGAGAAAAGGTTTTCTCATGGCCGACAGACTCCCCCTCATACTTTCAGACTAAAACATATGGGATTACCACTGCTTGTTCTTTGCTTTCTTGTTTTTTGCGTCGTTTTTTTCTTCCTTCTTCTGTTCGTAAATATCTTCCGTTACGGTCGCTACCCTTTCACGCCACCTCGGATCGTCCTGATTGCGCTCTAACTCCTCATAGAAATCTGATATTGAATGATCCAGGATCTTATAGGGATTATCCTCGGAATCAATATCAAAATAGGTATGTCTCAGCTCATGCCTGATGATTCTCATCTTGTCGTCATTGTTTATTGTTTCCCAGCATATCTTGTCCAGAGTAATGATATAGTCAAACCCTTCCATAGCCTCGGCCTTGTCTATGGTGAGATGTCTCAGAAGATCATTGGTCTTCATAATCCTGCCCAGTGTAATCCTTCCTCCGGATGTTCTCTTTTTAAGATCAAAGAGCACCTTGATCTTCGCATTCCTCAACTCTGGAAAATGCTGGGCCTGTACACCCCGCAGCATATCAAGCACATCGTCAGTTACCTCTTCGTATCTCAGCCCCATGTAATGCCTCCTCTTTCATTAAAAACCTGTCAAATGACGGTGAAGACTATCACGGGTAGAGGGAGAATTTCAAGAAGATTCATTCCCGGGCCAAACACAGCAATTCTTAATGAAAATGGACGTAGATTGCCCCGTCGCTTGGCTTCTCACAATGACCATTTACGAAATTTTTTGTTGTCATTGCGAACGAAGTGAAGCAATCTAAAACAGTTATTGATTTACCGGGAATTGCTGCGTCAACCCAAAATGCTTTGATATTTATTACGTTTTGGGTTATAATAGCCTTTGATTAAGAATTTCTCTATTTTCTTTGTCAAAATCCACTCAAGGAAGGGTACACATGTTAATATCGCACCATAAAACCGTGACTGTTGAGTATACTTTATCAGATGATGCAGGCTCTATCTTGGATGCCTCCAAGGGTCGAGAACCCTTAATGTATATTCACGGCACCAACGGTCTCATACCCGGATTTGAAGCTGCCCTGGAAGGCAAATCACCAAAAGACAGTTTTTCCTTTACCCTTGAGCCTAAAGACGGATACGGAGAGTATAACAATTCCCTCATCTTCACCCTTCCGAAAGAGAGATTTTCGGAAATTGAAGACCTGCGGGAAGGTTTACAGTTCGCAGTGAACGGCCCTCAGGGGGCAATGGTCATGACGGTGAAGAACGTGGGGGAAAAAGACGTGACCCTTGACGGCAACCACCCTCTTGCAGGCTACAACCTCCATTTCCAGGTAGAAGTACTTGAAGTACGTGATGCAACAAAGGAAGAAATTGAGGAATCTCTTCATAATACCGGATGCGGATGCTCAACAGACAGTCCCGATGATGGATATGGTTGCGGATGCTCATCCCCTGGTCAGAGCGATCAGGGATGTAAAGGATGTTCGGATCATTAGCGATCCAATATTGTAAATTGTTTTTCCTTTTTACGTTCTGAATAAGTTCTTTAGAAATTAAGTTTTGCAATAAAAATGTACACCTTGAGACCGGTTTAGAATATTGTTGTTGTAACCACTCAAAATAAAAGGGTGCACAAATCAGGGGGTACTATGCTGGTTGGAAAAATAAATAGAAATTCAAGAGAGCGACTTATGGTGACCATAGTGGATGTTAAGGGGGCACAGTTTGTCAATCTTGGGGTATACAAAATCATTAATGACGGCGAGCTTTCACCTACAAACGAGAATGTCTCCTTCACCCCGGACAAGATCGAACTTGTTATTGACCTGCTGAGGGAGGCCCAGAGGAAGACCGCATAGCTCATGAACTCAGGGAGTGAGGCCGTTGAAATAAAGGCTGAATTCAGTTATTATCTTACGCTATATAAATCCCTTCAATGAGGAATAATAATGAATATCTCAATTATCGGCACTGCCGGTGCTGGAAAATCAACTCTTTTCCAGGCCTTGAGTGGTATACATCATGGCAGTTCCGTAAACCCTGCCACCCTTGCAACGATTGATGTACCTGATGAACGGCTTGATAATCTGACACAGATCTTTAACCCCAAGAAAACGGTTTTTGCACGAATAGAGCTCTCCGACACAGTACCAATTGGAAAAGATGATGTAAAAAATGAGACGATACAGGCAAAGTCTTTGCAGCAAATGCGATTGAGTGACGCATTTCTCCTTCTCCTGCCTAATTTTCAACCGGAACTCGGTAATGACCCCCTTCAAGATTTCAACCTTATCCAAAGCGAGTTTATTCTCTCCGATATGGCGCAGGTTGAAACACGGATAGAGCGGATCAACAAACAGATGGGGAAGAAGGATGCTGCCCCTCTCCAGCAGGAGAAGGATATGCTTCAAAAATGCCTCGATCATTTAAATGAGGAGAAACCCCTTTCAACGCTCGACCTGCTTGACAAGGAAGGAAAAACCTTCAGAGGCTTTCAGTTCCTCTCCCAGAAACCCATGATGGTTGTGGTCAACTGCAACGAAGATATGCTCGGTTTGATTGATGGGATCACCGCTGGCTTTAGAGAAAAACTGCCGGAATACATACCCAGCCTCGCTGCCTGTGCAAGTCTTGAGGCTGAGCTGGCTCTCATGTCACCCCTTGAGCAGAACGACTACATGAATGCCTATGATATCAAAGAACCCCTTAAACCACGTATTATACGCCTTGCCTGTGACACATTGGGCCTTATCTCCTTTCTCACAGTGGGAGAAGACGAGTGCCGCGCCTGGCCAATTAAAAAAGGGATAACCGCTCAGGAGGCTGCGGGAACGATCCATACAGATTTTTTCAACAAGTTTATCCGTGCAGAAACTGTTGCATATGATGATTTCATGAGACTCGGTGGTTTTGCAGGCTGCAAAAAGGCGGGGCTATGGCGACTGGAAGGTAAAACCTATATTGTTCAGGATGGAGACATACTGAATATCAGGGCAGGAAACTGATTCATAGGGGAACCAAGCGAATAACGGTCAGATTGTGACCTCTGCAGACACATAGTATACATTATCTCCAAAATGGTAGCCCTTTATTCTACCTTCATATTCCAATATACTTAACCGGCTCTTTGCCTTGAGATGTGATATGCCTGTGATTTTTACAATATCATCAAGGCTCATAGACCTCCGCTTCAATATATCGAGAACCCTCAACTCCCATCCTTCAGCTGAGCCATAATCTTCAATACTTTTTTCAAAGGTGCATATAATCTCGCATTTTTCCCCGAAATAGCGGCACACCTTTTCCAGGTCATCAACCTCCATTTTTCCTCTGATTTCCTCGGCAGGAGGCCGTGTCACAGTATTGAGATGAATCTTGTCAGGCTTCAGCTGGTTTATAATATCCTTAAATTTTCTTAATTCCTCGGGTTCATCGTTTACATCTTTTATCATCATTATCTCAAGCCATATCTGTCCATCATATTCCTGACGGAATGTTTTTAACCCTTCTATGATTGTATCTATGACGATAAGAGCGTGCGGCCTGTTAATGTAACGGAATATATCATCACTTACCCCATCAAGAGAAGGGAGCACTACATCGGCCGCCAGGAGATCCTTTCGAACTTCTTCATTGCACATAAGGGATCCGTTAGTAATAACTGCAACAGGGGAATCTGTTCTTTTCTTGATTTCCCTTATCATAAGGCCTAAATCGCTATTAAGGGTTGGTTCACCTGAACCGGAAAAGGTTACAAAATCGACATGTTTTACCTCATTTATTGTATTAATTACCTCATGGACTATCTCAAAAGGATCAAAAAACCCCTTCCGTTCTATTTCAAGGCATGTAGTCTTGCCTATCTGACAGTATATGCAGTCAAAGGTACAATACTTTGCGGGAATGGCATCAACTCCTAAAGAGAACCCCAACCTTCTCGAAGGAACAGGGCCAAAAGCATATCTATTCATGATAATCATCATAAACAATTACTTGAGAAATATAAACAGATTTAATGCCCAAGATGGTCTTTATATTGACTTTTTGATCGTGATATACTAATAATATCAAACAGGGGTGATTAGCTCAGATGGTTAGAGCGCTGGTCTCACATACCAGAGGTCGTTGGTTCGAATCCAATATCGCCCACCATTCCAACCTTTCAGGGAGATAAAATAAATGTCCGGACATAGCAAATGGAGTTCTATTAAGCATAAAAAAGGTGCCGCTGACGCAAAACGGGGTAAAATCTTTACAAAGTTGATCAGAGAGATCACTACAGCCGCACGAATAGGCGGGGGTGACCCCGAGGCAAATTCACGGCTCAGGGTAGCTATAGCCCTGGCAAAAACCGAGAATATGCCGAAGGATAATATTGAAAAGGCAGTCAAAAAGGGCAGCAGTACCCAGGACGCCAGCGAGAACTACGAAGAACACATCTATGAAGGGTATGGACCCGGGGGTACGGCAGTACTTGTGGAAGCATTGACCGATAACAAAAAGAGAACAACAGCAGAGGTCCGCCATATATTTTCCAGGCTTAACGGAAACCTTGCAGAGGCAGGGAGCGTCTCATGGCAGTTTCATAAAAAAGGTTATATTGTTTTCGATAAAAACAGCGTTGATGAAGATAAGGTTATGGAGCTTGCCCTCGAAGCTGGGGCTGAGGATGTTGCCGATGCAGGAAGTGAGATTGAGGTCTATGCCGAGCTCGCCTACTTTGAGAAAGTAAAGAAGGTTTTTGATGAAAATGGCTTGAAATATAGCCTTTCAGAGGTCACAATGGTACCCCAGACCTCCGTTAAAGTGGAAGGGAAAAATGCTGAAACCATATTAAAACTGTTGGATATGTTGGAAGACTTAGACGATGTTCAGAAGGTACACGCCAATTTTGATATATCTGCCGAAGAAATGGAGAGGTTAAGCCAGTAGCAGCTTCCTTGGTTTGCAGGTCTTCGTAACGACGTATGCATGGTGTGCATACGTCGTTTTTTTAATGTTATAATATGACGTACCTTGATAAAGAAGAGTTTTGCTCTGATGATATTGAAATACCCTATTATCTTTGCATTTAAGGCACGAAGGAGATATGATATGGAGTTGTTTGTTGTTATGGATGAAATGCTGTTAGGACAAGGCGTGTTTGGTGTTTTTTCTACAATTGACAAAGCACAGGCATATTCGGAAGGTTTTGAGCTTAGCACCAAGTTTAGGTGTGCGATAAAACAATTGACCATAACAGGCCATTACATCTTCCCTGATAGTGTGTTTGTCGTCTATACATACGATGATCTGTGCGATTCCTATATCTTTGACGGATTATACTCAAAAACATTATATGCCCATGATGCAGCAGGGGATAGAGGACAGGTAGTTGAGTTTAAACCGGATTACTCTGATGGCACCAGATAATCATTTTGGATGGCAATAAGATCGCCGGGTTTAGCGATTAATATAGGGGCATATTATTGCCTTTTGCGGCTCTTATTATTTGAAACATAATCCTTAATAAAGGAGATCAGACGAGCCCTTTCAGGAGAAAAACAGGGTTCAATGGATTTGCTCTCAATCAAATCCATTACTTTCAAGATAGTGGGTTTCAACTCCTCAACATCTTCTACAATAAATACACCTTCCATGCCCCTCAACTGCAGAGCAAGCTCCCTCTGATGATCATCAATATGCTCACCATGGATGCTTGACCTGGGTACAAGGATGAGAGGTTTCTTGTATGCAATGGCGTTTATAACTGTTCCGACACCGCTATGCCCTATTATGAGTGATGCCTCTTCAAAATACTTCAGTATTTCCATAAAATTAAGATACTGGAACCATTTTATATGCTTTGGATGCTCATCGATAAAACCTATCTGGGCTACAACTTCTTCCTTTAAATCCCCTGCTATCTCATCGATTTTATGAATAAGGCGGTAAAACTCGACTCCTTTAATGGAATTACCAACTGTTACAAAAATCATATGAGCCTGCCCTCATATCGGGCTTTCCCATGCATATCAGCAAGCTCTTTCCACTGTACGAGAAAGAGGTCTGAAAAACGGTATACAATCTTTGCAGTCAGAGAGAGGGTCCTTATCCTTGTAAAACACTCTATGTAGACCACCTTTGCACGAAAAAGAAACTTGCCGAGCAGAAAAGCAGGGAGGGCAATCTCCGAACCTGTGGAAAATATCATATGCGGCCTGTGGGTTAAGAATATTTTAAGCATTTTGAAAGTACCTATAAACAAGGTAACAGGCAATCCCAGTTTTATAGAGTAGTCAAAAAATAGCCTCAGCCGATATACCTTTTTAACCTTTTCAAAGGCAATGTCCTTCATATTGGGAAAATCAAGGGTAATTAGATAGACATCGCAGTCTTCAAAAGCCTCTACCATACTGAGGGTTTCATTCAAATGCCCCCCTGGAGACGAAACAATATATACGTTCATGCGGAATCCTTTTGCAGAGAAATGAGCACGTGCGCTGAGAGTTTAAGTTGTTTCAGGAAAGATTGTCAAGTCAAAGAAAACAGTCTGTCAAGCCAAAGTAGAAATGTCCGGTTTTTACCAAAGTAGAAATGTCCGGTTTGATCTTTGCTTTTTCTTTCTGCTTCATTGTTCACTTCCTTGTCTCCGCCGCCGTC